>CAXMUJ010000211.1:0-4351 GCA_964196455.1 uncultured Myxococcota bacterium
TTACGCGTGTGCTGAGCGTGAAAACGCATCAACAGCACGGTGAAATAGGTTAGCCACAAAGGATGCGATGGCTTTGCCGCCGTTTCGCATCGCTTCGCCGCGCAAAAAATGTGCCTGTGCTTCGTAAGCACGGAGATCAGCGGCGGATAGATAGTTAGTTTCGAATGTCATGTCATATTCTCCTAAGTTTCTTAAATGGTCAGCGTCACTGCCTTAGCCTGAAATCAACATAGGAGTATGGGTCGACATGCGCATCAGACAAAGTAAGATTGCCGGTATGCGCCATATGCATGGCTAGAGGTAGTTCGGGAGACTACCTTCCTTTGCGGCGTTGGAAAGCCAATCAAACATGAATGCACCGACAGAACGGAAACAGACAACCTCGAAGGTTTCGCCGTCGACTGTCCAAAACGCTGCCGCGATCTGTCCAATACGTGAACGCCTGATATCGCCGTCGCTGAAAGCATCGGGCGAAATATCAACAGGTGCACCTTTGGCCAAAACTTCGCGCGCACCGTACCCTTCAAGCGTAAACGTTGCGCGGGCGTCAGAAACATTGACGGCCATGAAGTGTTCACCCGCAAGCGTTTTTTGAAGACCTAAGACCGTTGGACCAGCTTGATCGTAGCCCACCATCAGCAGCAGCTCGTCTGGTGACATCCAAGCAACGGCACCGGAAGGTCCCGTTGAGATCTTGCGGATAGAGGGAACCCCAAGCCCGACCACAGATTTCACTGCGTCTTTGACGGCTGTGCTTTCAAGATCACCACGAAGCGTGATCATGCCACGAAGGCCTGCTTCGGTTACTTTCACGGCACCTTCAGATGAAGCGCCCTTCAGGACGGAAACTGCATTAGACATTTTGGCGCTCCCCTTCTTTGTCGTAGAAAACCGGATCAACAACTGTTGCATTGATCACTTTGTCGTTGGCAACGGGAAACGTCAGAACCTCGCCCATGCGTTTACTGCCGCCCTTGATCAGCGCCATTGCGATGGAATGATCCATGGTCGGTGAGAAGTAAGTTGAGGTTACATGGCCAATCATGTTTTCCTGACCATAACGGTTTTTGCCACCCTCAACCGCATGCGCACCATCTGGCAACACGTCAGCCGGATTTTCGGTTAACAGACCAACAAGTTGTTTGCGATCATTGCGCTGCAGGAATTCACGTTCCATTGCGCGTTTACCGATGAAGTCTTCTTTCTTCTTCGATACAGCCCAACCCAATCTCAGGTCTTGTGGAATGACAGTTCCGTCCGTTTCGTCGCCGATCATGATGAACCCTTTTTCGGCGCGCATAACATGCAGGGCTTCGGTGCCATAAGGCATCATGCCGAACTCCTCGCCTGCTTCCAGAATTTTGTCCCAGAAGGCTTGACCCTCTGCGGCTGGAACGGCGATTTCATAGGACAGCTCGCCCGAGAAGGAAATACGGAACGGGCGCGCCTGAATGCCTGCAAGTTCGCCGTCAAAAAAACCCATAAACGGAAGGGCGTCGTTTGACACACCCATACCACCAAGTTTTTCCAGCACTTTGCGGGCATTAGGGCCCACAACGGCGATCTGCGCGAACTGTTCGGTGACATTGGTTGTGTAAACCTTAAGGTCCCACCATTCCGTTTGCAGCCACTCTTCCATCCACGCGTGCACGTTGTCGGAACCGCCGGACGTTGTGTGACAAAGGAATTCGTCTTCGCTAAGGCGTGCAACAACGCCGTCGTCGAACAGGAATCCGTTTTCGGTACACATCAAACCATATCGACATTTACCCGGCTTCAAGCTGGACATCATATTTGTGTACATCAAATCCAGGAATTTGGCCGCGTCCGGACCTTTGACAAGGATTTTCCCAAGTGTTGACGCATCAAGAATGGAAACGCCTTTACGTGTGTTGTTTATTTCACGCGTAACCGCTTGCGCGGTGGTTTCCCCGTCATGGCGATATGTGTACGGACGACGCCAATCGGCAACCGGTTCCCATACCGCGCCGTTGGCATCCTGCCATGCGTCGATCGGAGATTGGCGCGTTGGTTTGAACAACGCGCCACGTGCTTCACCGGCGATTGAGCCAAGTGAAATCGGTGTATAAGGCGGGCGGAAAGTTGTTGTTCCAACACTTGGAATTGGGGCGTTCAGGCTGTCCGCCAGAACCGCCAAACCGTTGATGTTGGAAAGCTTACCTTGATCCGTCGCCATACCGATTGTAGTGTAACGCTTCGTATGCTCGACGCTCTCATAGCCTTCTTGCGCGGCGAGGCGCACATCGGACACCTTCACATCGTTCTGAAAATCCAGCCATGATTTCATCCGCAACTTATATGGTGCGTTTTGGGGCATGGACCAGATTGGCATCATCGGATCTTCGTCACTGGAAACAACATGTGACGGAGTGCTGTCAACCGGAGTGAACCCTGCGTCAGCCGCCGCTTGGCGGCCTGCCGATTGGGCATTTTCCATTGCGGCAAAAGTGCCAAGCGCACCGGATGCCGTGCCAGCCGTCAGAACAAATCCGTTTCCGTCTGCACCCAACGGTGGGCGGGTCGGATCAGGTGAGAACATCGCGTTCACCTCGTCCCAATTCAGTTTGCCGCCGCAATGTGACCAAAGGTGTACAACAGGTGACCAGCCGCCCGACATGGCAACCACATCACACGGTATAGTTTCCAGAACCTCGCCTTCACCAGACTGGGCGCAAATCGCTACATCGGTCACGAACTTGTACCCTTTGACTTTGGCGATAGCTTTGCCTGTCTCAACGCGAATGCCAAGATTTCGAGCTTGCGCTGGAAGGGCGCCGTCTGCCGTGCTGCGTGTATCGACTATCGCTGGAACTTCCAGTCCAGCTTCTTTCAACGCAATTGCAGTACGGTACGCGTCGTCGTTATTGGTCACAACGACCGTGCGGTTACCAGCGCTAACACCGAACAAGGATGTGTAGTCACGGACAGCGGACGCCAGCATAACACCAGGGATGTCGTTGCCTGCAAAAGCGATCGGGCGTTCAAGCGCGCCTGTCGCCGTAACGATCTGTTTTGCGCGAATACGCCACAAACGGTGACGTGGCGAGGTGTCGTCTGGGGCATGGTCAGTGATGCGCTCGTAGCCCATCGCATAGCCGTGATCAAAGACTCCAGAACCCATCATACGTGTGCGGATCGCAACGTTTTCCATCGCTTCAAGTTCGGCAATAGTTTGTGTCATCCATTCAGCGGAAGGTTCGCCGTCGATCACGGCGCTATCGACGGAAAGGCGACCGCCGAGGTTTGCCGTTTGCTCCATCAACAGAACTTTCGCGCCAGATGCACCTGCCTCAAGGGCGGCCGCAAGGCCAGCCATGCCACCGCCGACAATCAACACGTCTACGTACGCATAGAAGTATTCATACCGATCGGCGTCGGCCTGCTTTGGCACGCTGCCAAGACCGGCAGACTGGCGAATGATTGGCTCGAACACGTGTTTCCACGCCCATTGCGGTTTCATGAAGGTTTTGTAGTAGAACCCAGCAGCTAACAGACGCGGAACTTTGTTGTTTATCGCGCCGATGTCGAATTCAAGGCTGGGCCAGTGATTTTGTGAGGTCGCCGTCAGACCATCGAAAACTTCGGTGGTTGTGGTGCGTTGGTTGGGTTCAAAGCGGTCGCCCTGCCCCATGTTCACAAGTGCGTTTGGTTCTTCTGCGCCGCTGGCCATAATGCCGCGCGGACGGTGATATTTGAAGGAACGACCGACCAGTGTTTGACCGTTAGCCAACAGGGCTGACGCCAAAGTGTCACCTTTGAAGCCGTCAAATTTCTTACCGTTGAAGGTAAAGGATACTTTGGTATTACGGTCGATTACCGATCCGCCGGTTGCGAGGCGCGTGCTCATATCGAACCCTCCCACTCTGGTCGTTTTACCTTGATAGCTTTGATAATATCGTCAGGTGGAACGGAGGTTTGCGCCGTATAGGTGCCGAACACTTCAAGCGTGGCCGTGCAACGCGCCGCGTGAAACCACCTGCCACAACCAAAAGCATGCCGCCAACGTTCAAAATGCACACCGCGCGGGTTTTTGCGCCCGAACAGGTAATCTGCAAAATCTTGATCATCCGAACCAGGACCATACCGTTTAAGATGGGCCTCGCCACCTGGGGCAAATTCAGTTTCTTCGGCGCTTACCCCGCAGTTGGGGCATTTGAGCATCAGCATTGTGGGACCCTCGTTTCTTGTAACAATTCTACTGTCGATGCCCGCGTGAAGTCTTCACACAAGCATTTGATGTCGTGAATAGGAGCGATAATTCCGGTCATCAACGCCCCCAGTTCGAAACAATATTAACCAAATCTATTTGAAATATTTGCAGATTGGTCAA
>CAXMUJ010000212.1:0-9601 GCA_964196455.1 uncultured Myxococcota bacterium
CGATAACAACCCCTGCGCCTTCGTGGCCCAAAATAGCTGGAAAAATCCCTTCGGGGTCGTCGCCAGAACGGGTGAATTCATCGGTATGGCATAATCCAGTGGTCCTGATCTCCACCAGCACTTCACCAGCTCGAGGTCCTACAAGGTTAACTTCCATTACTTCGAGTGGTTTGCCTGAGGCAACGGCGACTGCGGCACGTGTTTTCATGTCTAACGTCACAGATGTAAGCATAGATATAATGTCTATTTGAATATCTGATAGAAAATTGTTACGCAGTGGTCAAGTATGATGTGTACACACCGTTGAGGATTGTAGTTCATGGAAATTCTGCGTTTTACTGACCTTTTGGATAAGCCTTGGAAAAATGGGGGGGGCATAACCCGTGAAATCGCCATGGGCAGAACGACAGATCATATTGTCTGGAGAATGAGCCGCGCAGATGTGGCGAAGGACGGAGCGTTTTCGGATTTTGCGGGGTTGGTGCGTATCCTGACAGTGGTTTCAAACAACAGTATGGGGTTGGAACATGCCGGTGGTACTATTGATGTTGAGCGGTGGAATCCCGTACGTTTTGATGGGGGTTTGAAAGTCTCTTCCTGCTTGAAGGACGGGCCTTTGACTGACCTCAACCTTATGTTTGACCCTGAATATTGTGACGGGCAAGTTTGCACTCGGCGTGGGCCCGATGAGCAAACCCTTGAAACGTTCACTCAAGATGTCCTCGCGCTTCATGTTCTTTCAGGCAATCCGATTGTCGACGGAGTGCGCTTGGCATTTGGCGATACCGCATTTATCGACGGGACAAATGCGGCCCTTAGTCTTTCTGAAGATGATACCGTACTGGAAATAATGCTGACATATATTGTTCAGAGCGAGTCCATCAAACTTTGCATCGCAAAGCGGTAAGATGCGACGATCTCCTCACGCTTGATGTGACGGCCTGATCTTACGGCATGGCGTCCTGCAGACCAGACATCCGTGACGATGTCATCTTTAGCCGCGAAAGCGAAACCATCCAAGACTTGATCGGTTCGCAGCGTACACAATGCGGGATTGGTGCTGTCGATGGCAACCAGATCCGCCAACTGGCCGGCTGCGATTTCGCCTGCACCGCGTCCCAACGCGCTTGCGCCACCTTTGGCAGCGCCGGTATATAATGTTTCACCGACAGAACCTTCTCCGATCACCATCACATTGCGTGCGGTGTCGCGCAAACGCTGAGAATATTCCAAGGTACGCAGCTCTTCTGTTAGGGAAATCAGCACATTTGAGTCTGATCCGATACCAAAGGCTCCACCTGCGTTGAGGTATGTAGGGCCATTGAAGGGCCCGTCTCCAAGATTGGCCTCAGTAATGGGACACAAACCAGCGATTGCCCCTGACTCGGCCATCGCTATGGTTTCACTCTCAGTCATGTGTGTTGCGTGGATTAGGCACCAGTCTGATGTCACATTTGTATTCTCAAGTAACCACTCTACGGGTCTCGCACCAAGCCACGAGTGAATGTCCGCAACTTCCTTAGGTTGTTCTGCAATATGAATGTGAACCGGACCTGACTTATGTGCATTCAAGACGGCTGCCAAATCAGCGGGAGACGTCGCCCTCAGGGAATGCGGTGCAATACCGACCCTGCAATCGGAAGGCAGGCCATCCACCACCGTCTTCGCGCGGGCAACCAAATCGTTGAATTGGTCGACCGAATTGCCGAATCGTGACTGTCCGGTTTCAAGATTCACCTGCCCAGCACCGCCGTAAGTATAAAGTACGGGCAGATGGGTCAGGCCAATGCCCGTTGTCTGAGCTGCAGAAGCTATGCGCACTGACAGCTCTCCAAGATCAGCGTACGGTTTTCCGCCAGGTTGATGGTGAATGTAGTGAAATTCGCCAACGCTCGCGTATCCTGCTTCTTGCATTTCAAGAAACACATAGGCCGCAATCGCCTCGATATGCTCCGGAGTAAGGTTTGCAGTAAAGCGATACATGAGATCACGCCATGTCCAGAAGCTGTCTTTTCCAGCCATACGGTATTCGGTCATGCCCGCCATTGCCCTTTGAAAACTGTGGCTATGGAGATTGGCAAGGGCTGGTAGCAGTGTGTCGACGCGAAAGTCACCGGTTTGGTATGTCTGGCCGGTTTCGATCTCAGATATCCGACCGTTCTGTACGGTCAACCGCACATTCTCAGCCCATCCAGTCGATAGCATCGCGCGTTTTGCGTAAATCATCTGGCACTCCCATTTTATATGTATAGACATATTACACACTGTTCTGTACAAGAAAAGCAGAATCTCAATCTTTAAGGAATCGTTTTGACTGAGAATAGCCAGCTCTATGTAGACGCGAATGTCGCAACGATGAGCGCATCACCAGCACCATACGGCCTCATTGAAAACGGGGCGATCGCGACGTCCGCTGGAAAAGTTGAGTGGGTTGGTGCTTTGTCCGATCTGCCTCCAGAATTAGATAATCGTCCCCGTACCTCACTTGGTGGGCGGCTGGTTACGCCTGGTCTGATCGATTGTCATACGCATATCATCCATGGGGGCGATCGAGCGGTTGAATTTGAGATGCGCTTGAACGGAGCCAGCTACGAAGAAGTAGCGCGCTCCGGTGGTGGCATTGTCTCAACCGTCGCGGCGACCCGCAACGCCAACGTGGAAAACCTGATAGCGAGTGCCCTACCTCGAGTTGATGCGATGCTCGCCGAAGGGGTTACGGTGCTAGAAATTAAATCTGGCTATGGGTTGGATAATGAAACCGAGTTGCGGATGCTGCGGGCAGCCCGCGCACTAGAGCAGCGCCGTCCGGTTCGCGTTCTTACAAGTTTTCTGGGCGCACATGCTGTGCCTGAGGAGTATAAGGATCGTGCAGATGCCTACATTGAAAAGGTCTGCATCCCTACATTGCGCGCCGCCCATGCTGAAGGTCTAGTTGATGCTGTTGACGGCTTTTGCGAGGGCATCGCATTTTTACCAGATCAGATTGCGCGTGTCTTTGACGTAGCCAAACAGCTTGGGCTTCCTGTGAAGCTGCATGCCGAGCAATTGTCCAACCTTGGTGGTGCTAAACTGGCCGCCAGCTATAGCGCGATGTCGGCAGATCATATCGAATACCTCGACGAAAACGGTGTGATGGCCATGGCCAAGGCTGGGACTGTCGGCGTTATTCTGCCTGGCGCGTTTTATACACTTCGCGAAACGCAAGCTCCCCCAATTTCTGCGTTGCGCAAGCATGGCGTGCCCATGGCTTTGGCAAGCGATTGTAATCCAGGCTCTTCGCCGCTCACATCGCTTTTGTTGACCATGAACATGGCCTGCACGCTGTTCCGTATGACACCTGAAGAGGCGCTTGCCGGAGTGACTTGCCATGCGGCGGCCGCTCTTGGACTAGAAGATTGCGGCCAAATTGCCGCCGGGTTGCGTGCAGATTTGGCGATTTGGAACGTTAAACACCCAGCCGAACTTGCTTATCGCATCGGCTTTAACCCCCTACATACCCGCATTTTCGGAGGCACATCGTGACCACTCTTACCCTCACCGCTGGCGACGTCACATTGGACGATCTGGCAAAGGTTTATTGGACCGAAGCATCTGTACGGCTTGATCCAATCTGTCACCCTGCGATCAAACTGGCGCATGCTCGCATTGCCAAGGCCGTTGCAGGAACTGATGCTGTTTACGGGGTAAATACCGGTTTTGGTAAACTCGCCAGCGTCAAAATTGCGTCTGAGGACACAGCGACACTGCAACGTAATCTGATTTTATCTCACTGCTGTGGTGTGGGCGCCCCGATCTCGCGGAGGCATAGCCGTCTGATGATGGTGCTCAAATTACTCAGTCTTGGTCGCGGCGCATCAGGTGTACGCCTTGAGATCGTCAGCTTGCTGGAGGACATGCTCGAAAAAGGTGTGACGCCTGTTATTCCCGCGCAAGGATCCGTTGGTGCATCGGGCGATCTGGCACCGCTGGCGCATATGGCTGCGGCTATGATGGGGCACGGCGAAGCCGAGTTTGAGGGCCGTGTCATGGCGGGCGCCAAAGCGTTGGCGGCAGCGGGGCTAAGCCCGGTTGAGCTTGGCCCAAAAGAAGGGCTTGCCCTGATCAACGGCACACAATTTTCAACTGCTTTCGCTCTGGCCGGATTATTCGGTGCATGGCAAGCGGCCCAATCCTCTCTCGTAATCTCGGCTCTTTCAACAGATGCAATCATGGGTTCAACAGCACCGTTGCAGCCAGAAATCCACGCATTGCGCGGTCATCGCGGTCAGATCGAATCTGGTGAAACAATGCGCGCGCTACTGGCTGGTTCCGAAATCAGAGACAGCCATGCGGTCGACGATGCCCGTGTGCAAGATCCTTATTGCATCCGCTGTCAGCCTCAGGTGACAGGCGCCGCGATAGACGTGTTACGCATGGCAGCCCAGACACTCGAAACCGAGTCGAACGCAGCAACTGACAATCCTCTCGTGCTAGTCGGCGCCGATCTTATTGTCTCGGGTGGCAATTTCCATGCAGAACCAGTTGGCTTTGCCGCCGATATGATTGCATTGGCCATTGCGGAGATTGGGGCAATTGCGCAACGCCGCGTGGCGTTGATTGTGGATCCAGTGCTTAGTTTTAATTTGCCGCCATTCCTCACACCAAACCCGGGGTTAAACAGTGGCTACATGATTGCCGAGGTCACAACAGCGGCGTTGATGAGCGAAAATAAACATCTAGCCAACCCCTGCGTCACCGACAGTACGCCGACCTCAGCCAATCAAGAAGATCACGTCAGCATGGCGGCGCACGGTGCGCGTCGTTTGGGCCAAATGGTCGAAAACCTCGAACAGATACTAGGTGTGGAATTGCTTTGTGCCGCCCAGGGCATAGATTTCCGCGCGCCCCTGACCACCAGCGTTAGCTTGCAACGCGTCGTCTCCAGGGTGCGCGAAGACGTGTCGACTTTAGGCGAAGATCGCTATCTTGCGCCCGATCTGGCGCGCGCAGCCTCGCTCGTCGCGAGCGGTGATATCGCTAACGTCACAGAAATCCAGATGCCAGAGATTTCAGCTTGACCCCGGTCGAAATTCATCACGGCGATAGCCCGATTGTGCTGGGCTTACCACACACGGGGACATATGTGCCTGACGAAGTACAGACAAACCTGAATGCACGCGGCAAGGGCTTGGACGATACCGATTGGCATATCCACAAGCTTTACGACGGCGTCTTTCCGCGGGCCTCAACTGTGCGCGCCACTTTCCATCGCTATGTAGTGGATGCGAACCGCAATCCTTCCGGCATCTCGCTGTATCCCGGTCAGAACACAACAGGTCTGGTGCCGCTGACTGATTTTGACGGTCACGATATCTGGAACACCTTGCCCGATGCGCAAGCTATAGAAGCGAGAAGACATGCCTTTCACGAGCCTTATCACGCAGCTCTTCAAGCTGAACTGGAACGAGTGCACGGAATACACGGTGTAGCCATCCTGTATGATTGTCATTCGATCCGTTCGGATATTCCTTTTCTCTTCGATGGCATCCTGCCCGACTTTAATATAGGGACCAATCTGGGCGCGACCTGTGATCCCGTACTTTCCGACGCTGTTGCAGAAATTTGCAGCGCCGCAGAAAATTTCAGTAGCATCACGAACGGACGTTTCAAAGGCGGCTGGACAACACGTCACTACGGTCAACCGGCGTCGAACATTCACGTCATCCAAATGGAACTCGCGCAATCTACCTACCTAGCAGATGAGGCTGCTCCTTGGCGTTATGACCAAACCAAGGCTGCGAAATTACAAGTACACCTCAAACAGATTTTAACAACATTGGCCGAAATGGCCCCGACCCTTGGAGGCAAACCATGAGCGATCCACGCAAAAACACGCGCGACATTTACCCGGCAACTGGTAGCGAGATTACGGCCAAAAGCTGGCTAACAGAAGCACCAATGCGGATGCTGATGAACAACCTGCATCCCGATGTAGCCGAGAACCCGCACGAGCTGGTTGTTTATGGTGGTATCGGTCGTGCCGCGCGAACATGGAAAGATTTCGATTTAATCGTCGAAAGTCTAAAAAATCTGGAAGAAGATCAGACACTTGTTGTCCAGTCTGGCAAGCCTGTCGGCGTGTTCCAAACCCATAAAGACGCGCCTCGAGTGCTCATCGCCAATTCAAACCTTGTACCGCATTGGGCGAATTGGGATCACTTTAACGAGCTCGATAAAAAGGGCCTCGCGATGTACGGTCAGATGACCGCCGGTAGCTGGATCTACATTGGGTCCCAAGGCATCGTTCAGGGAACTTATGAAACCTTTGTCGAGGCTGGACGCCAACACTACAACGGTGACCTTACCGGTAAATGGATCCTAACTGGCGGTCTCGGTGGCATGGGCGGAGCACAGCCTTTGGCCGCAGTCATGGCCGGGGCCTGTTGTCTGGCAGTGGAGTGCAACCCTGACAGCATCGATTTCCGCCTCCGCACCCGCTATGTCGACGAAAAGACTGACAACATCGACGAAGCACTTTCAATGATAGCCCGATGGACCGCTGCTGGCGAGGCCAAGTCCGTTGCATTGCTAGGCAACGCAGCAGATATTTTTCCAGAGCTATACAAACGCGGTGTCCGCCCCGATATTGTGACTGACCAGACATCTGCACATGATCCAATAAACGGATATCTGCCACAAGGCTGGACGATGGCGCAGTGGAAAGAGAAACGCGAAAGCGCACCCAAAGAGGTCGCAAAAGCTGCCTGCGCCTCAATGCGCACCCATGTCGAGGCAATGGTCAGCTTTCACCGTGCAGGTGTCCCAACGGTCGATTACGGAAACAACATCCGTCAGGTCGCATTGGACGAAGGATTTGAAGACGCCTTTGAATTCCCGGGGTTTGTGCCTGCATACATACGTCCGCTTTTTTGCCGCGGTATCGGCCCCTTCCGCTGGGTCGCTTTGTCCGGCGATCCCGAAGATATATACAAAACGGATGCTAAGGTGAAAGAAATCCTGTCAGAGGACACGCACCTGCACAATTGGCTAGATATGGCTCGCGAGCGGATCGCATTCCAGGGCCTTCCAGCACGTATCTGTTGGGTTGGTTTAGGTGTCCGCCACAAGCTTGGGCTCGCCTTTAACGAAATGGTTCGAAATGGAGAGCTATCCGCTCCAATCGTCATCGGCCGCGACCATCTGGACTCAGGCTCCGTTGCCTCACCCAATCGCGAAACTGAATCGATGAAAGACGGATCAGATGCGGTATCGGACTGGCCGCTCCTAAACGCTCTGCTGAACACCGCGTCTGGGGCTACTTGGGTATCGCTGCACCACGGCGGCGGCGTTGGCATGGGCTTTTCTCAGCATTCTGGAATGGTTATCTGTTGCGACGGAACCGAGGACGCAGATCGTCGCATTGCGCGCGTGTTGTGGAATGATCCGGCAACGGGTGTCATGCGCCACGCAGATGCGGGATACGATATAGCCAAAGATTGTGCCCGCGAAAACGGGCTGAACCTGCCCGGCATTCTTTAAAATTGGTTGACTATCGCCTGTATCGGGCGGCAGTCGGTTCTAGTACCTGGTCGGGCATTGTCAGAGGAAACCTGATTGAAGCGGGCAGGCGGCCGGTCCACCTGCTCCCAGAAATCAGAAAGATAACTCGATGACTTCCCTTGCCCTTCGCGTTCAATGCCGCTCGACCCGCGGGATCGTGGCCGCCGTGTCCAGTTTCCTGGCCGAGCATGGCTGCAACATCACAGACAGCGCCCAGTTCGACGACGTTGACACCGGCAATTTCTTCATGCGGATAAGCTTTCAGTCCGAAGAGGGTCGCACTCGCGAAAATCTGGCCGAGTCCTTTACCGGCATTGCCGAAAAATTCGCCATGGAGACCGAGTTCTTCGAAGAGGCGGTCAAGCAAAAGGTCATTTTCATGGTCTCGCGTTTCGGCCACTGCCTGAACGACCTTCTGTACCGCTGGCGGATCGGGGCTCTGCCGATCGACATCGTGGCGGTAATCTCGAACCACATGGATTACCAGAATCTGGTGGTGAACCACGACATTCCATTCCACTGCATCAAGGTCACCAAGGCAAACAAACCGCAGGCCGAAGCGCAGATCATGCAAGTGGTCGAGGACACCGGCGCGGAACTGATCGTGCTGGCCCGCTACATGCAGATCCTGTCGGACGAGATGTGCCGGAAGATGTCGGGCCGGATCATCAACATCCATCACTCATTCCTGCCATCGTTTAAGGGCGCGAACCCCTACAAGCAGGCCTTCGAACGCGGGGTAAAGCTGATAGGGGCGACATCCCATTACGTGACGGCGGACCTCGATGAAGGACCGATCATCGAACAGGATATCGTGCGCGTTACGCACGCACAGAGCCCCGAGGACTATGTGTCTCTCGGCCGCGACGTCGAAGCGCAGGTCCTAGCTCGTGCGATCCATGCGCATATTCACGGTCGCGTCTTCCCTGATGGCAACAAGACGGTCGTCTTTCCAGCGTCGCCGGGATCGTACGCGTCTGAGCGCATGGGATGACAGGAAAGGAAAGTGCACAATTGGTCTTGACCCCGTAAGCTTGGTCAGAACGGTGGTGTCATGGGTGACATATTTGGACCCCACCTGATTGCAACGACCTTGGCAGGTCTGGTTCAGGGACCACAATTGTTGACGTATAAGTACCTGCAAATTGCGAGAAACTGAGACTAGTTCGAATTAGTCTGATGGTGTGGACGGCTCCACCCACCGACATCGCACTGTGCTATATTGGTGCTGTTTTTAACCAAGAGCAAAGAAGGGACCATCCAAATGGACATTACAACACTCGGGATCGATATCGCAAAGTCTGTTTTTCAACTTCACGGTGTTGACGCCGATGGCACCGTCGTTTTGCAAAAGAAACTACGACGAGGAGCCGTGCTCGACTTTCTTGGGAAAACTGGACCCTGCCTGATCGGCATCGAGGCCTGCGCGACATCCCATCACTGGGCGCGTGAGATTGCTAAGCTTGGCCATGAGGTGAAACTTATCCCTCCAGCCTATGTAAAGCCTTATGTGAAGCGCCAGAAGAATGATGCGGCCGACGCGGAGGCCATTTGTGAAGCCGTGACACGACCCAACATGCGTTTCGTGCCGGTCAAGAGCACCGAGCAGCAGGGCGTTCTTGTCTTGCACCGGTCGCGCGATCTGCTGATGCGCCAACGCACCATGATCCTCAACGCCACCCGGGCACACTTCGCCGAATTCGGCATTATCGCAGCGCAGGGGCCGCGCCAGGTCATGGGTTTGATCCAGAGGCTCAGAAGCGATGAAGATCTCGGGCTTCCCGATATTGCCCGGACAGCTCTGCTGGCGTTGGGGGCACATCTTGAGGCCTTGGCCGGCGAGATTGGCGGCATTGAGCGGCAACTCAGAGCCTGGCACCGGACGGATGCGACCAGCCAGCGGCTTGAGACCATCCCGGGAGTGGGGCTCATCACCGCCACCGCACTGGTCGCCAGTATCACCGATCCGACCGTGTTCAAATCCGGGCGCCAGTTCGCGGCCTATCTTGGGCTGGTGCCGCGACAGAACTCGTCAGGCGGCAAGGACCGGCTGGGGCATATC
>CAXMUJ010000213.1:0-2697 GCA_964196455.1 uncultured Myxococcota bacterium
ATACCACGAGAGTCTCAACAACGTCACGCCAGCCGATGTTTACTTCGGGCGTGACAAATCCATCATCAGAGAAAGGAAGAAAATCAAGAAACAGACAATCCAGAAACGCCGCTTGCAACACCAAAAACAAGCTGCATAATCAAGCCAAGAAGACGAACCAGAGCCTCAAGTAATTTAAACGCTCAAATGTCTAACTTCATCTGACTACGGACAGACTACAAATCTAGGGGCTATTCACAAGACAGTTTTCCGGGACACAACAATAGAACTTGTCGATCATGAGGATAAGCAAGTTAAAGAAGGTGAAGAAGGTGAAGAAGGTGAAGAAGGTGAAGAAGGTATTGTTCGCCTAAAGGGCCTGCGTGTTGTCAACAATTACTTAGACAATATCCAAGCCAACAAGACTTTTTTTAAGGATGGCTATTTTTATCCTGGTGATATCGCTCGATGGATGACTGACGGAATATTTTTTGTGACTGGCCGTGTGAACGACTTGTTCAATCTGGGTGGCGTGAAGCTGAACGCAGGGTTAATGGACTACACCTTGCAAAACTTGGTTCTTTGTTGGCGAGCCGGGGTTAGGAAAATCGATGATGGCCTCGCGTATGGCCGGTTTGATGCCGCCAATGGATGCCGAAGAGGCGTTGGAAACATCAATGGTGCACTCTCTGTCCGGCCTGCTGACCAAGGGCGGTATATCCAAAACCCGGCCATTTCGGGATCCGCATCACACCGCATCTATGCCGGCAATCGTCGGCGGCGGCAGGTCAGTTCGACCAGGCGAGATATCTCTGGCCCACAATGGCGTGCTGTTTATGGACGAATTTCCCGAATACAACCGCACCGTTCTGGAGACCCTGCGCCAGCCGCTGGAAACCGGCCGTATCATGGTGGCGCGCGCCAACGCCCATGTGTCATATCCGTGTCGTTTTTTGCTGATTGCCGCAGCCAACCCCTGTCGCTGTGGCTATCTGACCGACCCCACCCGCGCCTGCGCCCGTGTGCCGATCTGCGGACAGGACTATCTGGGCCGGATTTCAGGCCCGCTCTGGGACCGGTTTGACCTTAGGGTAGAGGTGCCTCCGGTGGCCATGCAGGACCTGGACCTCCCCGCAACCGGCGAAACCAGCGCCACGATTGCCGCCCGTGTCGCCAAGGCGTGGCAGGACCAACGCCACCGCTTTGCCGACCATCCGACCGCGCGGCTGAACGCAGATGCCGAAGGCGCTGTTCTGGACCAGATTGCCAAACCCGACACCGAGGGTGCCGAATTGCTGACACGCGCCGCGAACAAATTCAGGTTAACCGCGCGGGGCTATTACCGCGTGTTGCGTGTGTCGCGCACAATTGCCGATCTGGGCGGATCCAAGACTGTCCACGCGCGCCATATAGCCGAGGCTCTGAGCTATCGCATTGCGCCCGCCCTTCGCACCGGCTGACATTACGCCGCTCGGCGTGCCTCGATTGCTTGCCAGATTTTTTCGGCGACGTTGATGCCGTCAAACCGCTCCAATTCCTGTATCCCGGTCGGCGAGGTGACGTTGATTTCTGTCAAGCTGCCGCCGATTACGTCGATGCCGACGAAAATTTGGCCTTTTTCACGCAGCAACGGCCCGATGGCTGCACAAATTTCCAAATCTCGGTCTGTCAGATCAACCTTCTCCGGCCGTCCGCCCACATGCATATTGGACCGCGTTTCGCCTTTGGCTGGAACCCGGTTGATCGCGCCAACCGGCTCGCCATCCACCAAGATGACGCGCTTGTCGCCCTTGCTGACGTCAGGCAGGAATTTCTGCGCAATCAGCGGCTCGTTGTTAATCCCGATAAACAACTCGTGCAGCGAACTCAGGTTCCGGTCGTTGGCGTCCAGACGAAAGACGCCAGCCCCGCCGTTGCCGTAAAGCGGTTTTAGAATGATATCGCTGTGCCTGTCTTTGAACGCTTTCAACGTTTGCAAATCACGGGCGATGGTTGTCGGTGGCGTCAGGTCCGGAAATTGCAAAACCAACAGTTTTTCCGGATAGTTTCGCACCCAGTTGGGATCATTGACGACCAACGTTTCCGGATGGATCATTTCCAAAATATGCGTGGTCGTTATATAGCCCATGTCAAACGGCGGGTCCTGTCTGAGCCAGACAACGTCAAATGTAGACAGATCAACTTCGGTTTCTTCGCCGAGGAAAAAATGATTGCCCGCTTGACGCTGAACCTGAAGCGGCCATCCGCGTGCTGTCACGCGACCCTCTTGATAGGCCAGTTTGTCAGGCGTGTAGTAAAACAGATCATGGCCGCGGGCCTGTGCTTCTTCGGCAATGCGAAACGTGGTGTCCGCGTTGATATCGATCGCGGCGATCGGATCCATCTGAATGGCTACCCTAAGTGACATCTGTCCAACCCTCTTTGTGATTTCACGATACATGGCGCAGCCCACCGCCGCATGCAATAAAAATCATGTAAAGACCAGAAACTAGACTATCTGAGGGATGATCTTGATATGCCCCTGAGCATCTGAAAGCGCGGCATCAAACCGGCATTCCGTGTCCAGCTTAACCCGGACAAACTGAACCACCACCAGCTGAAGCTGGTGGGATCAACAGAGGCAGTTGAAACTGCCTTTTCTTAACTGAGCGCCTCCGGCGCACCTTTGAATTTCTTTGTCCGTCTGGAAGACGGAGGGTTTAAACCAAATGGTGGAAA
>CAXMUJ010000214.1:0-33099 GCA_964196455.1 uncultured Myxococcota bacterium
GTTAGTGGTGGTGGCTGGGTCGGTAGGATTCGAACCTACAGTCTACGC
Source organism: uncultured Myxococcota bacterium (assembly GCA_964196455.1). GTDB lineage: Bacteria > Pseudomonadota > Alphaproteobacteria > Rhodobacterales > Rhodobacteraceae > Amylibacter. Next base: position 49 of record CAXMUJ010000214.1, read on the forward strand.
TACCAAAAAGCGGTGCATTGCCATTATGCTACGACCCATCAGTGAGCGACTATTTACGCCGGAGTTCTTGACACTGCAAGCGGAAAATGACCCCGAATTGGACTTGTCTTGCGCTTTCACAAGGCCTATGCGCTGAGCCTATGCAAAACTATGATACAGTTGTCATCGGAGCCGGGGCTGCCGGTATGATGTGCGCCATCGAGGCCGGTCGACGGGGACGGCGGGTGCTGCTGGTCGATCATGCCAAGGCTGCGGGGGACAAGATCCGTATCTCTGGCGGGGGGCGGTGTAATTTTACCAATCTTCACATAGCCTCCGAGAAATTTTTATCGCAAAACCAATGGTTTGCCCTGTCCGCTCTGGCGCGTTTCAGTCAATGGGATTTTATTGGCAGAGTGGCGGGCGCCGGTATTGAGTATCACGAAAAGACCTTGGGACAGTTGTTTTGTGACGGAAGATCGCAACAGATTATCGACATGTTATTGCGCGATATGCACGATGCGGGTGTCACGTTGCGTTTGAACACGTCGGTCGAGCGTTTGAGCCATGATGGCTCTTACAGGCTATTGATCGGTGGCGAAGATATAGACGCCCAGAGCGTCGTTATAGCGACCGGTGGCAAGTCCATTCCGAAAATGGGGGCGACAGATTTTGGCTATCGCGTCGCGACGCAATTTGGCGTGCCGGTCGTTGAAACACGCCCGGCGCTGGTTCCCTTGACCTTTGCCGAGCAGGATCTGGCTCCGATAAAACTATTGGCCGGGACCTCGGTTTTTGCGTCGGTTAGCTGCGGCAAAACCACGTTCGACGAGGGAATGCTGTTCACGCATCGTGGCCTGTCGGGGCCGTCGATTTTGCAAATTTCGTCCTACTGGCGCGACGGCCAAGAAATATCAGTGGATTTGGCCCTGAATGCGGACGTAAAATCAGAGCTTGCCAAGGCGCGGCAGGTTTCTGGCAGGAAGGCAATATCAACGGCGCTGTCAGCCTTTCTGCCCAAGGCCGTGGCGGCTGATGCTGTGAGGCGTGCCAAGTTGACGGGCAATCTGGCCGATCAGTCAGACGCGGCCTTGGATCTATTGGCAGATGCGGTCCATCGCTGGACGCTCAAGCCGGCCGGCAGTGAAGGTTACCGGACCGCTGAGGTGACGTTGGGGGGCGTGGATACCGATGCGCTGGACGCAAAGACCATGCAGGTCAAGGCGCAGCCGGGATTGTTCTTTATCGGCGAGGTGGTGGATGTTACCGGCTGGTTGGGCGGATATAATTTTCAATGGGCTTGGTCGTCAGGTTGGGCGGCAGGGCAGGTGGTCTAGACCACTGCTTTGAATGGCCGGTCATAGGCGCCAACAGCAGGTTCGGTGTGGATCAACGCCTGCATTGCCCAAAAAATATGCAACAGGTCGCTGCTGCTGTCGGGGCTTTCGCAGACCACAACAAGGTTTGGGGTGTTGCTGGACGCACGGACAAGCGCCCAGGCGCCGTTGTCCAAAGTAATACGCGCGCCATTTATCGTCAGAATGTCATTTATGCTGTGGTTTGCGAACGGCGTGCCCGAGGTTCGCATCTGATGCAGTTTATCGACCAGGCTGTCGATCACCTGATATTTTTCGGCGTCAGAGCAATATGGCGAGAGCGCTGGCATGGCAAAGCTCTTGGGCAATTCATCGCGCAGCTGTGCAATTGACCGGGTTGCATGTCGATCCAAAAGCCGACAAATTTCAACGGCCACGCGCATAGCGCAGTCGTATCCCTTGCCTATGGGCGGGGCTAAAATAAAGTGTCCTGATTTTTCAAACCCGGCGATCGCACCGGTCTTGAACACACGTCGTTTCATGTGGGAATGTCCGGTTCGCCAATATTCAGTTGTCGCATGGTTTCTGGACAAAACCGGATCAGTTGCAAAAAGACCGGTGGATTTCACATCGACAACAAATTTTGCGTCGGGAAATTGCCGGCTGTAATCTCGGGCCAATATCAAACCAACCTTGTCTGCAAAAATCTCTTGTCCGTCGGGACCGACAACGCCGCAACGATCACCATCACCATCACCATCAAAGCCAAGCGCCAGATCAGCGCCGGTTTCCAGCACCTTGGCCGACATGTCATTCAACATTTCAAGCGTTTCCGGATTGGGATTGTAATTTGGAAAGCTGTGATCAAGTTCGCAGTGCAAGGGGATGACTTCGGCCCCGATCCGGCGCAATATTTCGGGGGCAAAATATCCTGCGGTCCCGTTGCCTGTGGCGCGCACAATTCGGAGCTTTCGCGACAGCTTTACGGTTCGGCACAGATCATCCAGATAGGCGTCCCTTACACCGGTCACGCTGATCACACGTCCGCCGCTGCGTTGGATACCGGCGTCACCCAACACAATATCGCGCAGCGCAGCCATTTGGTCGGGGCCATGGGTCAGGGGGCGTTCAAATCCGATTTTTACGCCAGTCCAGCCATTGGGATTGTGGCTTGCCGTCACCATTGCAACAGCCGCTATGTCGAGGTGAAACTGCGCGAAATAGGCCATAGGTGACACAGACAAGCCAATATCATGGACGCTGATGCCGGCTTGGACCAAACCCGCGACAAGAGCGGATTTTACTTGCGCAGAATAGGCACGATAGTCGTGGCCAACGACAATCGTGGGCGCGATGCCTGCGGCGTGTATTTGGGTGCCTATGCCGATGCCCAACCGGGTAATTCCAGACAGATTGATCTCTTCTGGATAGCGCCAACAGGCGTCGTATTCGCGAAAGCCGCTGGCGGCAATGCGCTGGGCACTCCACGGGCTGATTGGTCTCATGCGAAGCTCACTTGTTCGCGCAGGATAGCACCGGTCAGTGACGCCAACAGATAGAGCCCGCCAAATCCCAGAAAGGCCAAAACGACGTTGGTAAAGACTTTGGGATAAGCGGCCTCGTCAGGCAGAACCGGTTCCACACTGGTCGCCAGATAAATCGACTGCCGGTTGACCTCTATGCGCGCGGACTCCATCAGGCTCATTGTCTGTGATACCATTTCCTGTCGCAGTTGCAGCTCTGATTGGTTCGGCGTCAATACGTGCCAGCGACGCATTGCCCAAGCTGTCCGATGTCAGTGACGCTCGTAAATTAACAATCAAATCGTGATGTCGTTCGATGGATTTAACCAGTACCGCCTCGCGGGTCGGGTTTGGCCGCAAGTTATCGCGCAGCTCCGCCAATTCCAGTTGATTGCGTTGCAGCGACGTTTGCAAAGCGCTGATTTGAGCCATCTGGGAGCTGGCCTCCAATTCTGTGCTTAGAACGCCGCGTTTGTGCTGGAGTGTTAGAACATTGGCCTGTGCTTGGGCCAGCTTGGACTCGGCCAAATCATAGCTGTCATGTGCACCTCGCAGAGGATCTGTTCGCAACCGTTGCGACATTTGATCAACTTTTGCCTCGGCCAGATCAATGAGGGCATTGGCGAAAACGAGGCTGTTTTCGGGTGTGGCCGAGATCACTTCCATTTTTATGACGTTGTCGGTGGGTTCAAACCCGATTCGGATTTGTTTTTGGAATGTTTTAAAGGCCTTCTCGTTTCCTGCTGTTGCGGACAACCGCTGAAAACGGTCGATCTGGGGATCGCTGATTGCGCTCCGATACCCATTTTTGGCAATTAATTTGGCCATGGCATCGCGCGACGTCAGGTAGCCTTGCACAGAGGCGGCTTCGGTTGTCATGGGGAGTTGAAAGGCGCCCAACAATCCAACTTGACCCCCCACTGAAGCATCCGCGCGCTGAATAACCAGTTCGGTATAACTCGCGAAATGCGGCGTTGCCCAAAACAAAAAATATCCGCTCAGAACCAGTGCCGGAAACAGGACAAAGAAGGCCAGTCGCACAATCAGGCCGCGCATGCGCCGCTGCCGCCGATGGATCAGTCTTGCTTCGATCTCGAATAGCGTCGAGATATCGGCGAATGGCTCGGCGCGCGGAATTATACCGCTTGGGCGCCGGGCCCGGACGTCGGGGTCGGGATTGTGGTGTGCCGGCGTGCGACCCGTCTCGACCAACGTTTTCAGCACTTCAAGCGTATCTTGGTCATTTTCACGTTTGAGCCCGCGCTTGTCAGCCAGCCTGCGTGCTGTCCGAATTTGTTGCGGGTTTAACTGTTCGGCGGTTTTTTCCGAGATACGGGACAGGAAACGCGACAGGCGCGGTTCCGGCTCTGGCATGAACTGCCCCGGCTCCACGGTAGGTTTTTTAGGTGCATTTGGGTCAGGAGGCATAATCAAAGACCTCGCCCGCCTTGTCCAAAGTGTCAAAGCAAGTCAGGCTACCCTTGGTTAGGACGGCGAATTCCCGGCATAGAAGTTGGAGAACAGACGGCTTGCTGGATACAACAATCACTGTGGCCTGTGCAATCCGGTGTTGAAATATAGGCAATGCCCGTTGCATGAACTCTACATCGTTTGATCTGGGTAGGTTGTCGTCGATGACATAGATGTCGAAAGGTAGGGCATATGTAACCGCGAGCGAAAACCGCGCCCGAAAGGTCGAAGAACACAAGCCCAGCGGCAGTTTGAATGATGAGTCCGTGCCGGTTAAATATCGGCAGAGAGATTCTGTAAAGTCTGCGTCCTGTTGATAGAGGTGTGCGATGTGGCGGATGTTTTCAACGGCGCTGAGTTTAATATCCAGACTTGACATGGACCCCAGAGGGAAACAAATGCGCCCGCACGATATATTCGACCGCTGTCGACAGGTGTCGCGCCTGAGATTAAGTTGGCCAAGGTTGACTTGCCAGTTCCGCCAGCCGCTAATATCCCAAGTTTCTGGCCACTTTTGACAGTGAAAGATGCGTTTTCGAGAATAATTTTGCGACCGGTGCGCGTTGCATAGGTTTTGCTTACATTTCGAAATTGGATCATGTTATGGCCCTTTGAACAGCCCCGTACACAGGCGTTTCGAGGCTGTCATCATCGTTAACGGATTAGATGTACAATTAGTTAACAGAGACTTGCTTGCACTCTTTCGGCCAAGCCGCTAACTATTGGTGATCGGGAACCGGGGAAGAGACTTGAGAGCTATATTTACCGCTATTTTTCTGTTTTCGCTTTGGCTGCTCATGTCGGGTATTTACGACAAACCCCTAGTCATTGGATTTGGGGCCGCATCATCGATTATTGCCGTTTTGATTTCACGACGCATGGATGCGATTGACAACCAACATATCGAATTCCATGTGAACGTTGCGAAATTCTTTGGCTACTTGGCTTGGTTGACGATTGAAATAGCCAAATCAAACTGGGCCGTAACCAAATTGGTGATGACGCCCAAAATACGGCTCCGTCAACATATTTTTGAAGTCCCTTACACCCAGAAATCGCCCTTGGCCCAGACCGTATTTGCCAATTCGATTACTCTGACACCGGGAACGATCACCGTCGAGGTTGAGCCGGACCATTTTATCGTGCACGCGCTGAACTATTCAGATGACGATATGGGCGCGCTTGCCGAAATGGACCGACGGGTTACCGGCTTTGAAAGCCGAGGTGCAAAATGATGTTTGTTATTGCTGCCGCAGCCTTGCTGATCTCTATGGTGTTGTTGCTTGTCCGCCTATACGTCGGCCCAACAGTGTACGACCGGGTTCTGGCAACCAACGCCTTTGGTACGCAGACGGTCCTGTTTATCGGCGTCTTGGGTTTTTTAACAGGTCGTCCGGATTTTCTGGACATTGCCCTGCTCTATGCGCTGATCAATTTCATCGGCACGATCGCGATCCTGAAATTCTTCCGCTACCGCTCGTTGGGTGATAGCTTGCGGTCCCCGTCAAAAGAAGGGAAGCGCGACAATGTTTGAAATCATAATCGATTTCCTGAGCTGGATCCTGATCTTGACGGGCGGTGCATTCAGCATCATCGGCGCGGTCGGTCAGCTTCGGTTTCCGGATTTCTGGTCTCGTTTGCACGCCGCATCGGTGTCTGACTCGGCGGGTGTTATTTTGTTGATCGCCGGCATGATTTTGCAGACCGGTCCAACTCTGATCACTGTGAAGTTGGTGGCCATTGGTGTTTTTCTGTTTATTACCGGCTCAACGGCAACCCATGCCGTTGCAAATGCCGCCCTTGTCTCTGGCTTGAAGCCGTCATCGCTCAAACGCAAGGGGCGCAAGCGCAAAGTTACGCCGCATTCAAAGGTGCCCGGTAAATGATCGTCACAATTATCAACTTCATTCTGTTCGCCATGCTGGTTTTGACAGCGCTGGCAATTGTGCGCGTGCGGCGGCTGTTTGCTGTGGTTATGTTGGCCAGCGTGTTCAGCCTGTTGACAGCTTTGTTGTTTGTCACGCTCGACGCAGTGGACGTCGCGTTTACAGAAGCAGCCGTTGGCGCCGGCATGTCCACGGTTTTGATGCTTGGCACAATTGCCCTGACGTCGAGAACAGAAAAAAAACCGACGCGGTCAGGTATCTTGCCCTTTTTTGTTGTGGCGGTCACCGGCGCGGCCCTAATTTATGGGACGTTGGACATGCCGAATTTCGGCGACCCGAACGCACCGGCACAGGTTCATGTCGCACCCCAATACTTGCATAATTCAATCGAGGAAATTGACGTTCCGAATGTGGTTACATCGATATTGGCCAGCTATCGCGGCTTTGATACTCTGGGCGAAACCGCGGTTGTGTTTACGGCCGGTATTGGCGTTTTGTTGCTGATCAGTGGTCTGGGCCGCCGCCGCGAAGAAGATGAGGAGGAGGATAGTTAATGCATCACCATCTTATCCTGCGTGTCATTGCCAAACTGTTGATTTCAACCATTATCCTGTTTGCTTTCTATGTACAGTTTCACGGCGACTATTCCCCCGGCGGCGGGTTTCAGGCCGGTGTGATCATGGCGTCGGCTTTTATTTTTTATGGTCTGGTTTTTGGTTTGGACAAGGCAAAGATCGTGTTCCCACCTTGGCTCGTTCACAAACTGGCGGCACTGGGCGTATTGATCTATGCTTTCACCGGAATTTTGAGTTTGTTTTTGGGGTATGATTTTCTGGATTATAACGCCTTTGATCCCCACCACCCCAGCCACGGCCAGCACAACGGGATCTTGTGGGTTGAATTGGGCGTTGGCGTGACTGTGACCGGCGTGATGGTCGCAATTTATTATGCGTTTGCCGGTCGTTCGCCGCAAATGAGCGACGAAGACTGGTAGGGCGAGATGGCAAGCACAACAACAGGTTCGACGGCAGATCACGGCACACAGACCGCCACTGCGCATGAGGGCGTTCCCCAGATTTTTGACTGGGATTTCGTTTTCGGTCACGCCAACTACTGGCTGTTCATCGTGTTGATGATGACCGGCCTGTATATTGTTGTGGCACGGGGAAATCTGGTGAAAAAGATTGTCGGGCTGAACATTTTTCAGGTTGCGGTTTTCATGCTTTATATATCCATCGGCAAAGTTACCGGCGGCACCGCTCCAATTTTTCCGATTGATATGAATGTGGACCCCGATGTGGTGTATTCCAATCCTTTGCCACATGTGCTGATCCTGACGGCCATTGTTGTTGGCGTTGCAACGACATCACTGGGTTTGGCGTTGATTGTCCGTATCCGCGAAGAATTTGATACAATTGAGGAAGATGACCTGTTGAAAATCGAACACAGGCTGACCGCCGCCGACAACCGTGAACACGGACCAGCAATGGGTGGACGCGCGTAATGGCAACGGCTGTCGAAGTCCATCACGTCGCCCGGACGTTGTCGGATCACTTGCCTGTTTTGCAGGTTTTGGTGCCGTTTCTGGCAGCCCCGCTCATCGTGGTTTTGGGCGGCAGGGCGCTGGCATGGCCAATCGCATTTGTGACCAGCGCGATTGCCTTTTTGATCTCGATCATCCTGCTGCTAGAAGTCAAGGATGGCGGATTTATCTCCTATGCCATCGGGGGCTGGGCACCGCCATTGGGCATCGAGTACCGAGTTGATGCCGCAAACGCCATTCTGCTATTCTTGATTTCAGGGATCAGCACACTGGTATTGCCCTACGCCTACATATCGGTGAAAGCAGAGATATCAAGTCGACACCACACGTTGTTTTATGCGTGTTATATGCTGTGTTTCACTGGCCTGTTGGGTGTCGTCATTACAGGCGATGCGTTTAACGTTTTTGTTTTCTTGGAAATCTCGTCTTTGTCTACCTATGTGCTGGTGGCGATGGGGGCAGAGCGGGACAAACGCGCGCTGACGGCTGCTTATGATTATTTGATACTGGGCACAATCGGGGCCACATTTTTCGTGATTGGATTGGGCATGCTATATATGTCCACAGGCACGTTGAACATGGCTGATCTGGCCGACAGGATTGCAGATCAGGGGGCCAACCGAACGGTTCAGGCGGCTTTTGCCTTTATTGTTGTCGGTATCTCGCTGAAGGTGGCGATGGTGCCTTTGCATTTGTGGTTGCCAAACGCCTATACGTTCGCGCCCTCTGCGGTCACCGTGTTTCTGGCGTCGACAGCGACCAAGGCTGCGGTTTACGTGCTGTTGCGGTTTATGTTCTCGGTCTATCAGCCGCCGTTTGTGTTCGAGGTCCAAACACTCAACTTGATCTTTATCCCGTTTGCTTTGCTGGCGATGTTTGGCGCCAGTTTCGTGGCGATTTTTCAGTCTGATTTCAAGCGTATGCTGGCCTATTCTTCGATTGCACAGATCGGATATATGCTGTTGGGGATTGCGATATTGAACACCAGTGGCTTGACGGCCTCACTTGTGCACCTGTTCAACCACGGTATCACCAAGGGTGTGCTGTTTATGGGGGTCGGGGCGCTGGTCCTGCGAACAGGTGGGTCTTTTTACAATTCCATCGAAGGTATGGGCCGACGAATGCCGCTTACGGGGGCTGCGATTGTAGTCGGTGGCCTGAGCCTGATCGGTGTGCCCGGGACTGCCGGTTTCGTGTCGAAATGGATGCTGGTCCAAGCGGCCTTCGAGAAAGATTTATGGTGGCTTGCCATCTTGGTTGTTCTGTCTTCCTTGCTTGCGGTGGCCTATGTCTGGCGGGTGTTCGAGGTGCTGTATCTGTGTGAACCCGCCGAGGATGCGCCCCGAGGCGACCCGCCATTGGCGATGATCGTGCCGATGATAGTGCTTGCGGCGGCGTGTCTTTGGTTCGGTATTGATACGCGCTTGACGATTGGCGCGGCCAGCACTGCGGCAGAAAACCTGTTGAACGGTTCTTTTGGCATGATGCCATCAGTAGCCGCAGCGCATTAGGAACGGATATGGAAACCTCAACCGCAATATTCCTGTCGATGCTGATCCCAACAGTTGCCGCATTTGGCAATCTAGTCTTCAAGAACTATGACAATTTTCGCGACGGATTGACTTTTGTTTGTTCCTTGCTGACCTTTGCCTGCGTTCTGACCGTGCTGTCGAATGTCGGCAGTGGAACAACGATCCCGATTTCACTGTTCGAGGTTTTTCCGGGCGTCGACATCGCCTTTAACGTCGAACCATTGGGCCTGTTGTTTGCCATCGTTGCATCGGGCCTGTGGATTTTGACCCATGTGTATGGCGTGGGCTATATGCGCGCGAATGATGAAAACCACCACGCGCGTTTCTTTGCCTGCTTTGCTGTGGCCATAGCCTCTGTTATGGGGATCGCGTTTTCATCCAATATGTTTACGCTGTTTCTGTTCTATGAAATCCTCACCATATCCACGTATCCGCTGGTGGCCCACAAGGGGACACCCGAAGCGATCCGCGGCGCACGCACGTATCTGTCGATCTTGATCGGCACATCAATTGCGCTGCAACTGACCGCGATTATCTGGACATTTACACTGGCCGGTACGCTCGACTTTAAAATCGGTGGAATTCTGCGTGGTAATGTCGAAGGCTTCATGGTGCCGCTGTTGCTGGGGCTCTATGCATTCGGGATTGGCAAGGCGGCACTTATGCCGTTCCACCGATGGCTGCCGGCGGCGATGGTTGCGCCGACGCCGGTGTCGGCTCTGCTGCACGCTGTTGCGGTGGTCAAAGCCGGTGTGTTTACGATGCTCAAGGTTGGCATCTATATTTTTGGCATTGATTTTCTGGCCGATACCGGCGCGTCTGAATGGCTTATGTGGCTGGCGGCCTATTCAATATTGGCCGCGTCAGTTGTTGCACTTACCAAAGACAACCTGAAATCACGGCTGGCCTATTCCACGGTGTCGCAACTGTCCTATATCACGCTGGGCATGGCGCTGGCGACGCAAATGGGCGCAATCGGCGGCGGTATGCATATCGCGATGCATGCGATGGGCAAGATCACACTGTTTATGTGTGCCGGTTCAATTTATGTCGCCTATCACAAGACCGAGATCAGCCAGATGACCGGGCTCGGGCGCATTATGCCGATCACTTTCTTCTCTTTTCTAATTGGTGCCTTGTCGATTATCGGGCTGCCACCGCTGGGCGGCAGCTGGTCAAAGTGGCTTTTGGTTGTCGGGTCCGCTGATGCGGGTCACCAGATAATGATCGCCGTGTTGATGATAAGTTCGCTCTTGAACGTGGCCTATTTGTTGCCGGTTGTGGCGCGCGGCTTTTTTCTGGGCGACACCGCAGGCAAACCGGTAAACGAAGCGCCCTGGATGTGTTGGTTGCCACCGGCAATCACTGCTGGGGGCTGTATCGTTCTGTTCTTTTACGCCGGTCATATTCAAACTTTCCTCGCACCGATTGCGGCGATCAACTAAGGAGGCATCATGGCTAAAAAATCCAAAGATGATCCAATAAAACTGACGCCCCTCGGGCAGGCAATGACCTGGATCGAGAAACCGGGATCGGTGACCAAACTTATCGTCTTGCTCTGCGCGGCCTGCGCTGTGGTTGCCTTGCTTGATCTGACCTATACCAAGCACGGCCACTTTGCCGAAGAAGAGGTCGAGGGTTTCTTTGGCGTGTTCGGGTTTTTGGCCTTTACGGCAGTGATCCTTGGGGCGCGCGGGTTGCGTGTTTTGGTGGGGGTTGCCGAGGATTACTATGGCACCAAAGCCGTAGACCAAGAAGAGAGCTACCCCGAAGATCAAATCGAACTGAAGGATCATTCCGATGATTAGTGTGATCCCAACCGCCTTTCTGTTTTTCGCAGCCGGCTTGATCCTGATGGTTTTGCCCAAGGGGCCGCTTCGGCCGATTTTGTCCATGATCACCCCAATTCTGGCGGCCGCACTGGTCTGGAACGCCGGGCTGGGAAACTTTGCGCAGATCGGGTTCTTTGGCTTCGAGTTGGAACTGATGCGCCTTGACAGTCTGAGCCGGATATTTGTGATGGTTTTTTGTCTGGCCGCGTTTTTGGGCAACCTGTACGCGTGGCATGTCAAAGATACAGTGCAGCAAGTGGCCGCTCTGCTGTATGCCGGTTCTGCCATAGGAGCGACGCTGGCGGGTGATCTGATCACCCTGTTTTTCTATTGGGAAGGCACGGCAATCGCGTCGGTTTTCCTGATCTGGGCCCGTGGAACAGAAGCGGCCTATTGGACGGGTATGCGCTATCTGATCATTCAGGTCGGATCGGGTGTGATCTTGTTGGCCGGTGTTGCGCTCTGGTACCACGACACCGGGTCAATTGCCTTTGAACACATGGAATTGGGCTCGTTGGCGACATGGCTGATCTTTTTGTCCTTTGGCATAAAATGCGCGTTTCCTTTGCTGCACAACTGGCTGCAAGACAGCTATCCGGCCGCAACTGTTACTGGGACTGTGATCTTGTCCGCATTCACCACGAAATTGGCAGTGTACGCGCTGGCGCGTGGGTTCGCGGGTACGGAAATTCTGATCTACATCGGCGTAATCATGACGTTGTTTCCGATATTCTTTGCCGAAATTGAAAACGATTTGCGCCGGGTTCTGGCCTATTCGCTGAACAATCAACTTGGGTTTATGGTCGTCGGTGTTGGTATCGGCACCGAAATGGCGCTGAATGGCACGGCCAGCCATGCTTTTGCGCATATTCTTTATAAGGCGTTGTTGTTTATGTCTGTGGGTGCGGTGATGTTCCGCACCGGCACGGCCAAGGCCTCTGAATTGGGCGGCTTGTACCGTACAATGCCACTAACAGCCTGTTTTTGTTTGGTGGGGGCTGCCTCAATTTCGGCCTTCCCGTTGTTTTCGGGCTTTGTGACCAAATCCTTGATCCTGGATGAAACCGCCAAAGCGCATTATCAGTTTGTCTGGCTTGCGTTGGTTTTTGCTTCTGCCGGTGTTCTGTCGCATTCGGGCATTAAAATCCCGTTCTTTACCTTCTTCGCCCATGACAGTGGTAAACGACCCGCCGAAGCCCCAAACCATATGTTGGTCGCAATGGGTATCACCGCGTTTCTGTGCGTCTTTATTGGTGTTTTCCCCAGCACACTCTATGCAATCCTGCCTTACGAAGTTGTGTATATGCCGTACACTATGAGCCATGTCGTCGGACAGTTGCAGCTGTTGCTCTTCGCGCTTTTGGCTTTTGTGATCTTGTATCGAACCGGCATTCACCCACCAGAAAAACGGGCGGTTAATCTGGACAGTGACTGGGCTTACCGCAAAGCCGCGCCCAGCATCTTGTTTTTGGTGGCCGCCTTTGTGTCTAAAACATACGATAATATTCTGGGCTTCTTGTTTCGCCGTGCGAACAATATGAAAGCAAGGCTTTACCGGTCGCATGGGCCAGAAGGCCGGATGGCACGCAATTGGCCCACGGGCGCGATGGTTTTGTCCATCGCCTTGCTGCTGGGAGCGACCCTGTTGGTAAATTTCGCCGGCTGATCGTGGGATCTAGGCGGCAATCACCGCCCAGATCATTCCGGCCACCAGTGAACCTGCAAAACCAAATCCGATATACGCAGCAAAGATGCGGGGTTTGACCAAGGCCCAAACCGCTATCGCCGCCGGTATGCACGAAACAGACCCTGCCATCATAAAGGACATCGCGGCACCTGCACTCATGCCCTGATCCATCAATCCTCCGACCAGAGGCGCCGCGGCATAGCCGTTCAGATAAGCAGGTGCACCCAATACCGCGCCCAAAAGGATCGGTTGAAACCCGTCACCGCCCAAAGCACCGGCGATCCATTCAGCGGGCACAAACCGGATCATTACGGCCTCTATCAAATACGCAAGCGCCAACCACTTGACCAGAAACACGGCGTTTTGAAGCGCTGTGTCCCGAAACGACTTCATCCGTGCGGGCTCGGTCCAAAACCGCCAGACAGCGGTGTCGCCAAAGGGATTAGAACCACCACATCCACAGCTCTTTACCGAAGTGACGCGCAGCGGGTCGGCAAAGATGCGGGTACCGGACAAAGCCTTGACCCCGAAACCGCCAAACAGCCCGAAACAAACGGCCGCCACGGTTTTGGCGATGGCAAAATCAATACCCAGTGCCGAGGTTGTAATCACAAACATCGGCGGGTCCATAATCGGTGACGACAGCCAAAACGCCATAACTGCGGACAGTGGTGTTCCCATTGCCAGCAGCGCCGCAACAAAGGGGATAACTTCGCAAGAGCAAAACGGCGCCAAACCGCCAACCACAGCGGCCAGAACAATCATTCGGGATTCGCGGCCCTGAAACGCCTTGCCAACCACGGCTTCGGCACCAGACGCCCGCAAATAGGCGATAAGAAATACCGCAAAGGCAATAAATACGCCAGTTTGGGACAGATTGCCCAGCATCGAGCGCAGCGACGGGATGACTTCGGTCGGGGCCAGTACTGCTATCGCAGCGAGGACAGCAAAGAACAAGGTCCAAGCCGCATCCAGTCGGGCAAAAATACCTGTCTTTGGCTCGTGCGAGTGCGGTTTATTTGGACTGTTCGCGCCGGTCGAGGAGGTGTCAGTCATGACTGTGGCCTCCGGCGTCGGGTGTGGTCTGGCTGTCCACGCAGCAGTTTTGCAGCAGGAATGCAGACAAGGCCTCGACGCGCTCATAGGCAACCGAGGAGCAAATGATCGTCCGCCCTTGTTTGGCCTGTTCGACCAAACCGGCAGCAGTCAAGAACTTCAGATGGTGGGTCAGAGTGGAACCGGTCACACCGGTTTTATCGCCAAGCACACCCATGGAATATCCTTGGGGACCGGCGCGAACCAAAGTTTGCAAAATGGCCAGACGTTGTTCGGACCCAAGTGCGGCAAAGGCGCTGGCAGCTTGGATTAAGGACAGGGCGGTATCATCGAATTTTTTCATATTTCTATATTTCTACAATTATAGAAGTAATGCAAGTTTTATTTCGACAATCATGAAAGTATGTTAGGTTGGGGCATGAAACTTCAGTTGTTTGAAAAACAGATTTCGGAGTGCGGGCTCTGGGCGCCAGTGTTTGCGCAAACGATTGCCGCACACGCACCCAACCCGGATGTGTGTCTGTCGCACCGAGCGACATTTCCCTTGCCGCACCCGTCTTGGCGCAATACAGCATGGCTTGGGAAAAATCCGTGGTTTGACGCTGAACTTATCCCATCGTTGCACCGCACAATAGCCAAGGAGTTGGCGCATGACCCCGCTTGACCACGCCCACGCCCAAATGGAAGACGCACCAACCGACGACACGGCCCGATTGCGGTTTTACGAACGGCTGGCCGATGCGGAACTGTTTCTGGCGCTGGAAACCGAGGCCGCCGGAGAGACAGTCTTGCCCGTGGTTTTTGAGGTCGAGGGCAGCAGTTTTGCACTGGTTTTCGACACCGAGGAACGCTTGGTCAACTTTACAGAGGCCGCCGCACCCTTTGTTGCCCTGTCTGGCCGAAATATTGTCGACATGCTGGCCGGTCAGGATATTGGACTGGCCGTGAACCCCGCCGTTGCGCCGTCGTCAATGCTGCTGCCGCCCGAGGCGCTGGTTTGGCTTAAAAATACGCTGGGCGCGCCCTTGCAAGAAGAGCGTGCCACACCCACGGACGTGCACCCGCCAAGCAATGTCCCCGAGGCCCTTGTCGCCGCGATAGACATGAAATTGTCGACAATGGCGGGACTGGCCCGTGCGGCTTATCTGGCAGAGTTTGAATACAAGGAGCGCCCCCGAAATCATGTCATTGCGTTTGTAGATGCCCTGGATGAGGCAAAGCCGTCGATGGCTGCGGCGGTTTCAGAGGCGCTGACCTTCAGCGGCATCGAAGCCGCCTCGCTCGATATTCTATTTCTAAAAGCTGCGGACAAGATTTGCCTACCGCTGTCACGGGTTGCGTTGCGGTTCGATCTGCCGGAAATTGAACATCCCAAAACCCGAACAATAACAGCCCCCGGCATGGATCCCGACAACCCGCCCAAGCTGCGCTAGGCCAACAGCATCCAAAGCGCAACCGCCGCCAGTATCAACCCGAAAATCCGGTTGGTCCAGATCGCAGAATTGGGTTTGCGCAGACTGTACGCAATCCTGTCGCCGGCCACCGTCCAGACCAAAAATGCAACGAAATTGTTCAAGGTAAAGACGGTCGTAATGATCAGAATTTCAGCGGTGTTGCCGAAGCTTGTTTTTCTCAAAAACTGGGTAAACATAAGGCCGATAATGATCAATGCCTTGGGGTTCAATAGCAATAAAACCACGCCGTCAAACACACCAGCGGTCTGGGCTGTTTGCAATTTCGATCCGCCGTTGGCCCTAAAAATCCGCCATGCCAGAAAAAGCACATAGAACGATCCCGTGATTTTCAGCCCCCAGAATGCGGCTGGGAACCTGTCCAGCGCGGCAATAAAACCATATCCTAGACCGGCGGTCACTATCCACGTCGCCCCGTGATAGCCAAAATTTGCAGGCAAGGTCGCCCGCACGCCGAAACGGGCTCCGTTGGCGGCAAAAAACAGGTTTCCCGGACCCGGGCTGTAGGCCAGCGGAAACAGGAATACTAACAAAGCGGCAATTGTTTGGGACATGGCGCGACCTTTGGTTTTTGCCATGGTCTAACGCGACCGCGATCACACGCCACCCGTTTCGTGCGCAATTTTCTCAATAGCCCGAGGTGCGATCCACCAAATAGAGTACCGGATCACCGGCCTCGGATCGCCGGATGTTCTCGACGACAACTTGTGACGCGGTTTTTGCCCGTGTGTCCGCCGCGACATGGGGGGTCACCAGCACATTTGGCATCTGCCAATAGGGGTGGTCAGCTGGCAGTGGCTCTGTTCGAAACACATCCAATGTGGCTTGCGATATCTGACCGGACTTCAGGGCCGAAATTAAAGCGTCGTCATCGATCAAGGGGCCGCGGCCGGGATTAATGATCGAGGCGCCGCGTTTCATTTTTGAGAGCGCATCGGCGTTCAATAAATTTTCGGTGTCGGTTGTAAGGGGCAGCAGCGTAACCACAATATCCGCCTGTTTCAAAACCTGCTGTAAACCGGCATCGCCGTGCAGGCATTGAAACGTCGCAACAGATTTCTCGCGCCGGCTCCAGCCCAATGTGTTGAAACCGAGATATGCGATGGTATTTGCGCAAGCCAGACCAAGAGCACCCAGCCCCAGAAAGCCAACAGTTGTGTCGCGGGCCAAGGGTGGACACAGATCACTCAGCCATTCGCCGGGCTTGGCAGTTGCAAACCGGTCTGTGTTCAAATGGTGGCGCATGACGTTGCCAACCACATAGTCGCGCATCCCCTCGCTCAGCCCGTGATCCACCATGCGGGCCAGCGGTTGGGTCAGGGTTTTGTTGGTCACAATCGCCTCGACGCCGGCCCATGTGCTTTGAACCAGTTTTACGTTTTCAAAAGCTGACAAGTCACTCAGTGGCCCGTCGGGAGAAAAAATCAAATAGTCCACCTGTGCCGGATCGGCAAAAGCGGTTCTTAGGTCTACGTCAAGACCGGCCCGTTGAAACCCGGCCTTCAAATCCGGTTCAAACAGCGACCAATTACGCTCTGTCCCGGCCCACAATACGTTGATCATCGCGTCACCTCGGCCTGTGAATATGTGCACTTTGAACCAGCCCGAAACCGGCCAGCAAAACCATCATGGCAGAGCCGCCATAACTTACCAACGGCAAAGGCACGCCGACAACCGGTGCCAAACCCATAACCATCGACATATTGACGGCAAAATAGAAAAAGAAAGCCGCAGCTATGCCAACAGTCAACAACGCGCCAAAACGGTTTCGGTTGCCCAGCGCCGAGGCTACACAGAAAATGACGATTAACAGGTACAGCGACAAGAGTGTGATGCTGCCGACAAAACCGAATTCTTCTGCCAATGTGGTGAAGATGAAATCCGTATGTTTTTCGGGCAAAAAGTTCAAACGGCTTTGTGTGCCCTGCATAAAGCCACGACCGGACACACCGCCGGACCCAAGCGCAATTTTTGATTGCGTAATATGATATCCGGCACCCAACGGGTCTATTGACGGGTCGAGAAAGGTCGATATTCGCCGGTATTGATAGTCCTTGAGCAACTGGAATTCCGTGCCCTTGGACTGCATAACCGCGACAACAGTCCCAATGCCCGACACCAGCGCGGTGGCAAAATACCACCAACTGACACCTGCGACAAACATCATCACGCCGCCACCGGCCACCAGCAGAATAGCGGTGCCAAGATCGGGTTGGCGTAAAACCAGCATCACCGGTAGCGCGATCAGAAACAATGGAATGATCACCCAGACGGGTCGCGAAAGTCGCGCGTCATCCAACCAGTCATAATAGGCGGCCAAGACCATAACCAAGCCGATTTTCATCAGCTCGGAGGGCTGAAGCCTGATGAATTTGAGGTCGATCCAGCGTTGGGCACCCATGCCCATTTCGCCCATCACATCGACCATCACCAACAACGCCAACGAGACGAGATAGGCCAACAATGACACGCTCTGCCAAAATTTCAGTGGAATAAAGGCAAACACAACCAGAACAATCATGCCCGCGCCAAAGCGGATCATCTGGGGATAGGCCCAGCGATACAGGTCGCCGCCAGCAACAGAATAAAGCATCAGGAACCCGGCTGCGCTGACCGCCGATAGCAATAGCGCCAGTGGCCAGTGAAAATACAAAATCTTTGACAGCCCGGTCGGGACGCGATGAATGCTGTTTTCCAAATAGCTCATGCGCGGCTCTTTTTTGGGTTTGCTTGGGTGTTGGCGCGTTTTGGCCGGTCAGTTGTTGGCATCGGGCCATAGTTTGTATCGCCCAGATCCAGCGCTGCGTTCATGATATCTTTGGCGATAGGCGCCGCCGCCGCCGATCCGCCACCGCCATGTTCAACGATGACCGAGATCGCATATTTGGGCGCGTCAAACGGGGCAAAGCCGACGAACAGAGCGTGGTCGCGGCGTTCCCACGGCAGGTCCGCGTTTCGAAAGACACCGCGCGCGCGCTCTTCGGTCGAAATCCGGCGGACTTGACTGGTGCCGGTTTTGCCGGCCATTTGGGCATCGTCGCGTTTAAGGCGTGACCGATACGCCGTGCCGCGCGGACTGTTTGACACATCGAACATACCCTGACGCACCAAGGCTAAATGCTCGGGGTTAACATCAATTGTCTCTGGAAGACCGGTTTGCCCGGCGTTTCCCAGCTGGGTATGTACCAAACGCGGCGATACATCGGTACCCGAGGCGATACGCGCCGCCATGATGGCCAGTTGCAAGGGGGACGCCAGCATAAACCCCTGACCAATACCGATGTTCAGAGTGTCGCCCCGCTGCCAGGTTTCCCCCCGACGAGACAATTTCCAGTCCTTGGTGGGGGTCAGACCTTCGCGAATGGCGGGCAGGGGCAGATCATGGCGGACACCCAGCCCAAGCCGGTTCGCCATATTAGTGATTTTGTCGACGCCAACACGTTGGGCTGTCTCGTAGAAATACACGTCGCAGGATTGCTGCAAGCCTTGCTGCATGTGCATGTGTCCGTGACCACCGCGTCGCCAACAATGAAAACGCTGATTTCCCAGAACCATGAAGCCGGGGCAAAAGACTTTCTCCTTGGGCCCAATGACGCCGGCTTCCAATGCGGCCAGTGCGACAACCATTTTGAAGGTCGAACCGGGCGGGTAGGTCCCCGATACAGTCTTGTTGGCCATCGGGCGAAACTTGTTTTCGTTCAACGCACGCCAGTCAGCGACCGAAATGCCATTTACGAATTTATTCGGGTCAAAACTGGGCGCCGAGGCCAAAGCCATCAGGTCGCCGTTGCGCACGTCAATTACAACTGCAGCAGCGCTGTCTGTTCCCAATCTGCGCAACGCGGCAGATTGCAGCTGTGCATCAATTGTTAGCTGAATATTTGACCCTTGCTCGCTCTCTTCCCTATCCAGTTCCCGAATGACCCTGCCAACCGCGTTGACCTCGATCCGTTTGACGCCTGCTCCACCGCGTAAATCCTTGTCGAGTTTAACCTCGATGCCGTTCTTGCCGATCTGGAATTTTGGAATGGTCAACAGCGGGTCATCGTCATCCGTGCGTTCGAGATCGTAATCACTGACCGGACCAACATAGCCGACGATATGTGCGAAATCCGCGCCCTTGGGGTATTTGCGAAACTGACCTTCTGCCGGCAGCACACCGGGCAAAACCGGTGCATTTGCCGAAACGGCGGCGATATGTTCCCATTCGAGCCCGCTGGCCACCGTGACCGGCACAAAGCCGCGGCGTTTGGACATCTCTTTCAGCGCGGCGGCAATTTCTTTTTCGGAAATTGGCACAATTGTTGCCAGCCGGTCCAGAACTTCTTTGGCATTTCCGGCCTGTTCACGCACCATTTCGATTTTATAGACCGACGTGTTAATGGCGATTGGATTGCCGCGCCGGTCAAAAATCAAGCCGCGTGTCGGCGGCAAAAGTCGCATATTTATGCGGTTCTCTTCTGCCAGCAACCGAAATTGTTCTGCCTGCTCTACACCCAGCTGCCGCATCCGCCAACCCAATACCCCTACCAGTGCCAACTGACCGCTGAAAAAGAAAAGGCTGCGCCGGTTCAAACTTTTGCGTAAATTATGAGCCGCGGCTTCGGTTTTTTTCATCCGCGTGCCCCGATCCCGGTATAGTCGGCTCGAATTGACTTCGCGACTTTGACGACATAGTTCAAATACAAAACCACCACAGGATAACAGGCGACCGTAAAGACCAGCATCGGCAATATCATGGTCAATGGCTCGCGCGGGATAAACAGCAGAAATTTTAGCACGAACAAAGCAACAGTGGCGGCCACATACAAACCTGCGAACCAGAACCACTCTGACAGGAACAACATCTCGCGCACGTTTGAACGTGTGCCGCGCACCACTTCGGACGTCGCCAACACAATCAGCGCCCACAGGCCCAATGGCTGCGACAGCAATATGTCATTGAGCAGAAATACCAACGCAACCAGCCACATTGGCAGGGCACCGGGCCGCCGGATTAACAGGGCAACCGCCAGACAAAACATTATATCCGGTGGTGCAATACGGCCCGGCAACAGGTCCAGCGGGATCAGTTTCACGAACAAGATTACCGCGCAGCTTAGCGAAAACACGATCGCCACTTGCAGCGATTTCAGGCGACGGGATTTAATCATTTCCCACCTCTTTCTCGGATGCATTGCTGTTTTGTGCATCGACCAACCGTTGTGCGGTCAACGGCTGTGTGGCCGTCGGAAATACCGGCCCGATCAGGCGGTCGGGATCATTGATGGGGGCCGTCGGTTCAAACCGGATGACACGCAGAAATTCCAGCCTGCGATAGTCGGCAGACAGCTTTACCCGCAAACGTCCCTGCGCGCCTTGCGTGACTTGACCGATCAACAGGCCATTGGGAAAAACACCGCCATCGCCGGATGTGACCACGCGGTCGCCCGGACGCACCCGATCAAAATTTTCAACGAAATCCAAAGGCGGTAGCAAGCTGTTGTCACCTGTCAAAATCGCGTGTTGATCGAACGGTTTGATCTGTACCGGAATGTGGCTGTTGGTGTCTGTTACAAAAATAACCCGACTGCTGTTGTTGCCAACCCCGGAAATTCGACCAACCAGCCCCAGCCCGTCCATCGCGGGCCAGCCGTCTTTGACACCGTCGCGTTTGCCAATATTGATCAAGGCCGATTGCCGGAACGGACTGCCGGCATCCGTCAGGACAACACCGGTTAAATAGCTGAGCTTGGGATTGAGCCGCACATTGTTGAGGTCCAATAGTTTGGCGTTCTTTTGTTCCAGTTGCAGCGCCGCTTCGCGCCATGCTTTCATCTGTTGCAATTCACGGCGCAGATCCTGATTTTGCTGATATATGCGGCTATAGGTTTGGAAATCCGCTGCCATTTGAGACAGCTTTGTCACCGGCTTTAGCGCCCACTCCATGTTGGGAACAAACTTGTCGATCACGGCTATTCGGACGCGTTCGGCACGCGGATTGTCGATCCGCCACAACAAGACCAAACCCGACAGGAACATGAGAAGCAAAAACAGGCCAAGCCGCCGAAAGGATTTGGCGAAGCTCGGGTCATTTTCGTCTCTTTTTGCCACTTCTCTCCCTCAAGGTAGGGGGTGCGACCTAGCTGTCAAAGTCAATGATATGTTGCAGCTGTTTTTGGTATTCCAACGACTTGCCAGTGCCCAGTGCTACACAATCCAGTGGCTGATCCGCCACCGAGATTGCCAGACCGGTTTTTTCACGAAGCGCCAGATCCAGATCACCCAGCAAAGCACCGCCACCGGTCAACATCACACCACGGTCCACGATATCAGCGGCCAGATCGGGTGGCGTCGATTCAAGGGCCACCATAACTGCATCGCAAATCTGTTGCACAGTTTCGGCAAGTGCGTCGGCCACCATAACCTGTGTTATTGAAATTTCTTTTGGAACACCGTTGAGCAGGTCACGACCGCGAATATCTGCGACCATACCCTTGCCATCGTCTGGCATACGGGCGGTGCCAATGGTGGTTTTGATCCGTTCTGCAGTCGCTTCGCCGACCAGCAGGTTTTGCTGACGTCGCAGGTACGAGATGATCGCCTCGTCCATACGGTCGCCACCGACCCGTACGGATCGGGCATATACAATGTCGCCCAGCGAGATCACCGCAACTTCGGTAGTGCCACCGCCGATATCCACCACCATGGAACCGGTGGGTTCTGTAATTGGCATGCCGGCGCCAATGGCGGCCGCAATCGGTTCTGCAATCAAACCTGCCTTGCGGGCACCGGCGGATAGAACAGACTGTCGGATCGCGCGTTTTTCAACCGGCGTGGCACCATGCGGCACACAGACAACAACCCGGGGTTTCGACATCCAGGACCGGCTGTGCACTTTGCGAATAAAATGTTTGATCATTTCTTCGGCGACATCAAAATCGGCAATGACACCGTCGCGCATCGGGCGAATTGCCTCGATTGAACCCGGTGTGCGGCCCAGCATCAATTTGGCATCTTCGCCGACGGCCAAAACCTGTTTGCGACCATCCTTGATGCTATAGGCAACCACGGAAGGTTCGTTCAAAACGATGCCCTTCCCCTTGATATAGACCAGTGTGTTCGCTGTGCCTAAATCGATTGCCATTTCCGCGGAAAATAAGCCTGTCAAAGCGCCTAGCATTTAATAACCCTTATTGTAGCAGAATACGCTTCTACCAGTCTTCGTTTAACAAAATTTATATAGGCCCGATAGGTTGTTCTGGTAAAGGGGGGTAAGGCAATAAAACTCGGCGTATTCCCGCCAATTTGTCCTGTTTCCGGCCTAACCCGTAAAAAAGCGGCGCTTGCCCGCGCTCACGCCCCTTGCAAGGGGCGTGATCTGGTCAAGACATTTGAGGATTCAGCACAGGTTTTTCGCGCCGAACCAGCAATTTGTTCAATGCATGGACATATGCCTTGGCACTGGCAACGACAGTGTCGGTATCTGCGGATTGTCCGGTGACGATTCGTCCGTTCTCTTCCATACGAACGCTGACTGTTGCTTGTGCATCCGTACCCTCGGTTACGGCGTGCACCTGATACAACTGCAAGCGCGCGTCGTGCGGAAACAGAGCCTTTACCGCATTGAACACAGCGTCTACAGGGCCGTCACCTTGGGCTGTGACCTGTTTATCTACCCCGTTGATCGTAAGCGTCAGATCGGCGGATTGTGGCGCCTCTGTGCCACAAATCACACGCAAGAACTTGACCTTGATTTGATCGCTGCCGGCATCTGACGCGCTGTCAGTCATCAAGGCAACCAGATCGTCGTCATAGACCTCTTTTTTGCGATCGGCCAATTCCTTGAACCGCACAAAAACGTCCCTTAACTGATTGTCGCCCAGATCAAACCCGAGATCTTTGAGCTTGGAGCGCAAAGCTGCGCGCCCCGAATGTTTACCCATTACAATGTTTGTTTCTTTCAGGCCGATGTCGGTCGGGCGCATAATCTCGAAAGTTTCTGCGTTTTTGAGCATGCCATCCTGATGAATGCCGCTTTCATGGGCAAAGGCATTTTTGCCAACGATAGCCTTGTTATATTGCACTGCGAAACCGGATACAGCGGCGACGCGACGGCTGATATTCATAATTTTGGTTGTGTCGATGCCTGTACGGTAGGGCATAATGTCGTTGCGTACGCGCAGGGCCATTACCACCTCTTCCAATGCGGTGTTGCCGGCCCGCTCGCCCAGACCGTTGATCGTGCACTCGATCTGGCGCGCGCCACCCTCAACCGCAGCCAACGAGTTTGCCGTCGCCATGCCCAGATCATTGTGGCAATGGGTGGCAAATATAATTTCGTCCGCGCCGGGGACGTCGTTGATCAACATTCTGATAATTTCGGCGCTTTCACGGGGTGCCGTGTATCCGACCGTGTCGGGAATGTTGATCGTTGTGGCGCCGGCTTTGATGGCGACTTCGACGACACGCTTGAGGTAATCGTCTTCGGTACGCGTGGCATCCATCGGTGACCATTGCACATTGTCACAAAGGTTTCGGGCATGGGTTACTGTGTCGTGGATCCGCGTCACCATCTGCTCTTGATCGAGTGCTGTGATCTCGCGGTGCAGGGGCGAGGTGCCGATAAAGGTGTGAATGCGCGGTTGGGCTGCGGATTTCACGGCATCCCAACACCGATCGATGTCCTTGAAATTGGCGCGCGCCAGCCCGCAAATCATCGCGTTCTTGGACCGCTCGGCGATTTCGGAAACCGCCTTGAAATCACCTTCGGATGCAATCGGAAAACCGGCTTCGATAATATCGACGCCCATGTCATCCAACAGCTCGGCAATTTCGATTTTTTCGGCGTGGCTCATAGTCGCGCCCGGGCTTTGTTCGCCGTCACGCAACGTGGTGTCAAAGATCACTACGCGATCTTGGTCAGGTGTCTGTGTCATTTTGAAATCTCTTTTAACTTAGCTTTCGGGTGATGTGGCGCGCATTAAACTCCCCTGAGCGTACGCGCCGTTCCCGACACGCTCAGAGGCAGCTAAGTAGGAGCAGCGCAGCAGCAGACAGGCCCAAAGGAGCCTGTGCAATGGAAATATGTGCGCTTGTCGTCATGGCTAAACTTATAACCGGATTTTTTTGAAAGAAAAGGGCAGATATGGGCCTTTTCACGAAAATGTTTCCGGGCCAGTTTTCGACCTGTTCCCGGAGCGAGTGTGAACCTCGCGTCGAAAATTTTGGTTCTGTCTTGTCCGGGCCTGCACGGGGTGTCGGGCTGGCAAACCTGAAAACCGGACGCGATACAGGCAGCCCGGGGTCAAAAGAACGCCGTGAAATATGAGAATCACGCGAGGCGATATCAGCACTGTATGCAATTGTATTCTGTTTTTTTTGCCCTCAAACCAGCAATCTTGCCGGAACTGTACAGGAATTAGTGCAGTAGACTGACCTTAAGTTTCATTCGTAACAAATTGATAAAATGCGAGAAAAATGAATATTAAGATGTTTTATGCAAAATTTGACAGACCTCAAAACTCGGGCAATACTTCGGATTACGTGAACACCAAGTTTAAAAAGATAATGGCCAACAACGGCTGAAACACGTTCACATCAGAGGAGAAACATGTGTCACTTAAAATAGTAGTTGGCCTAGATGGCAGCGGTTCGGGGAATCGCGCTCTGGATCACGCCAAAAGAATGGCAAAGCTGGTTGGTTCTTGCGAATTGATCCTTGTCTATGTGATCGAATGGTCACCGTATACATTCCAAACGCCCGAAGAAAACGCCAAGCGTCATGGTCGCCGCGAAGAAGAGATTGCGCTTGCGCATTCGCGGGTTATCGACCCTGCGGTTGCGGCCGTCCAGAGCGATGGTTTCAAAGCCAAAGGTGTGGTGCTGCACGGGGACGTTGCAACATTGCTGAATGAAGTCGCAGTTGGCGAAGACGCCAGCCAGATTGTTGTCGGCCGTTCTTCCGAGCATGGTATTAAACAACGGGTATTCGGGTCTGCAACCAGCAATCTTGTGATGCACGCGCAATTGCCAGTCACAGTCGTGGCATAGGGGAAAATCATGAAAAATTATAAACTAGCGGCCCTGACAGGGCTAACGGCGCTTATGTCGGCACCCGCCGCATTTGCCGGTATTGACGAAAGCGTCAACGCCGCGTTTGCCAAAGTAACAGGCCCGTTTGTCAGCCTGATCTTCTCACCATTTCCGGGCACCAATTTTCCTTGGATCGTTGGTTGGCTGGTCGTGGCGGCGACAGTATTTTCTGTCTATTTCGCTTTTATTCAGTTCCGGGCTTTTCGCTTGTCGATCAGTATCGTCAAGGGGGACTATTCCGACCCCAATGATGCGGGCGAGGTCAGCCACTTCCAAGCGCTGGCAACGGCGTTGTCGGGCACAGTTGGCCTTGGTAACATTGCCGGTGTGGCGGTCGCGGTCGGTATCGGTGGTCCGGGTGCCACATTCTGGATGATCTTGGCTGGACTTTTGGGCATGGCGTCCAAATTCACCGAGTGTACGCTGGGTGTGAAATACCGGAACGAATACGCAGACGGTACCGTTTCCGGTGGACCAATGTACTATATCTCCAAGGGGTTTGCTGAACGGGGCGTTCCGGGCGGCAAGTTCATGGCTGTTTTGTTCTCGATCTTCTGTATTCTGGGTGCACTGGGCGGTGGCAATATGTTCCAGGCCAATCAGGCCCACGCACAGATTTCCGGCGTTTTGGGTGAATACCCGGGCTGGATCACAGGCGTCATATTTGCCGGTGTTGTTTTTGCAGTGATCGTCGGCGGCATTAAGTCTATTGCACGGGTGACTGAAAAAGTCGTGCCGTTCATGGGCGTTATGTATGTTGGTGCGGCGCTGATCATCCTGATCGTCAATGCAGATCAAATCGGTTGGGCCATTGGTCAAATCTTTAACGGTGCGTTTACCGGACTGGGTGTTGCTGGTGGTATGGTCGGTGCGCTGATCCAGGGCTTCAAACGGGCGGCGTTCTCGAACGAAGCCGGTGTTGGTTCTGCGGCTATTGCCCACGCTGCTGTGCGGACGAAAGAGCCTATTACCGAGGGTCTGGTATCCTTGCTCGAACCTTTCATCGATACGGTTGTGATCTGTACAATGACGGCTTTGGTCATCACCATTTCCGGCGCACTGATTGTTGATCCTGCAACAGGCAACTACATGCTGAATGAAGCAGGTTCTGCCATTGCGACAGTTGGTGATGTATCGGGTGTTGGTCTGACCTCTGCGGCATTCGCCACAGGCTTCAGCTGGTTCCCGTTCGTTCTGGCAATCGCGGTAATCCTGTTTGCTTTCTCGACGATGATCTCTTGGTCATACTACGGTCTGAAAGCCTGGACATACCTGTTCGGCGAAGGGCAAGGAAAAGAACTAACCTTCAAGATTATCTTCTGTATCTTCGTTGTTATCGGTGCGGCGGCCAATCTTGGTCCGGTTATCGACTTCTCTGATGCGGCGATCTTTGCGATGGCAGTTGTGAACATCACGGCGCTGTACTTCCTGATGCCAGTTGTGAAACGCGAGCTGGAGAGCTTTATGAGCCGGATCAAATCTGGCGAAATCAAAAAGTTCAAACACTAGAACCTGATGATTTGACACGTTTGGAAAGGCGGCCCATGGGTCGCCTTTTCCGTTTCCGAAAGTTTTAAAATGTGATTTCACAATACCCGTTATTGATCTTGTTCCCGGCGAACAAAGCTCTACAGATCACACCAGAGCCTGCGCCCGCTTTGGAGACCCGTCTATATGAAACCTGTTATCGCCACTGACCGGCGTTCCAACGTCAAAGGCAGCCTTTGGATGATTGCCTCGATGGCGGGGTTCGCGATCGAGGATACCTTTCTCAAAAAAGCGGCAACGACACTTCCAATAGGCGAAGTCCTAATTCTGTTCGGTATCGGTGGAATGTTGGCGTTTGCAGTGCTGGCTTTGGTCAAGGGGGACGCTCTGTTGACGCCAGCGGTTCTCTCGCGTCCCATGGTTGTCCGCGCCGGTTTCGAAGTGTTCGGGCGCTTGTTTTACGTACTGGCGATAGCACTTGCGCCGCTGTCTTCTGCAACGGCCATCTTGCAAGCCGCGCCGATTGTTGTCGTGGCCGGAGCCGCGATTTTCTTTGGCGAGAAGGTCGGCGCGCACCGATGGATATCTGTTGTTGTTGGTCTGCTTGGGGTTTTGATCATTCTGCGTCCGGGCGCGGAAAGTTTTACGCTCTACTCGGTCTTCGCGGTCCTTGGTATGTTCGGGTTTGCCGGCAGGGATTTGGCCAGCAGAGCCGCACCGCAGGCTTTGAGCACATCGGCATTGGGGTTTACGGGTTTCTGGCGGTGGTCGTCGCGGGCGGTCTCTATGCCCAGTGGGACAGCACAGCATTTATTGTGCCGAGTGTTGCTGCGTTTGCATCGGTCATGGGGGCGGTCTTTTGGGGGGCGCTGGGCTATGCCGGATTGATGAACGCAATGCGGATCGGCGAAGTGTCGGTTGTTACACCCTTCAGGTACACGCGTCTGCTCTTTGGTATGGCGTCCGGAGTTATCTTGTTTGGCGAGACGTTGGATGCCATGACGCTTGTGGGCGTGGGGCTGGTTGTTGCGTCAGGTCTGTATATTTTTGTGCGCGGCAAAAAAACCTAGAGGGTTTCAACGATATGGCCGGGACAGCTCGCAATTGTCCGCCCCCCCTACCAAAGTTGTTCTCGTGGACCTACTGCTCCAGCGTCAGAAGCTCTTGGTTGGTCAGTGTCGGATCAATCGTTACCTCTGCACCTTCTTGCGAAGTCAAAACGCCATTGTCCCATTTGCCGGCAAATTTGGTGCCGTCTGCATTGGTCAAAACACCTTTGCCGTGCCGCTCGCCGTCCCGAAATCCGCCAAGATAGGTGACATTGTCCGCGTCTTTGGCCATGCCGTGACCGGTTATTTTACCGTCCGTCCACTCGCCTTCATAGACAAAGCCGTTGGTCATATCGATACGCCCTGTGCCGTGGCGGCGTCCTTCCAGAAACTCTCCGTTATAGATTGTTCCGTCAGAATAAAATGCCATGCCATTGCCGGTGCGCATGCCTTCTGACCAGTCGCCCTCGTAGCGAAATCCGTTGGCGTACTGGATCGTTCCGGTTCCGTGGTTGCTGGCATTTTTGAAACTGCCCTCATAGACTGATCCATTGGCATAGCGCGCGATGCCCTTGCCCTCGATGACGCTGTTGAGCCAGTCACCCTCATAGCTGCCACCGGTCGCATAGCTGATCTTGCCTTTGCCGGAGGGCACGTCTTTCAGGAACTGGCCTACATAGACAGATCCGTCTGGATAGGTCATTTCCCCGTCGCCTTCGATCCGGTCGTCCACCCAATCACCGGCATAGATGTAGCCGTCGTTGGTGCTGAATTTTCCAGAACCGTTTCGCATGTCATTGGCGAAATTCCCGTCATAGACGTCGCCGTTTGCCTTGGTCAACATACCCTTGCCGTTGCGCTTTCCCTTGGCAAAGGCGCCGTCGTATTGGTCGCCATTGGTATAGGCCAGATTGCCAGTTCCGGACAGTTCGCCGGTGTTCCAGCCGCCTTCGTAGACCAGACCGTCGGTCATCACCAACTTGCCCTGTCCCTGACGTTCGCCGTCGACAACAGCACCTTCATACAGGCTGCCGTCAGGATAGGTGATCGTGGCGACACCGGTTTTCTTGCCGGCCTCCCAAGTGCCGTCATAGATATAGCCGTTCGGGCTGGTCATAGTTCCAGTGCCGTGGTGATCGGCCTCTTGAAATCCACCCTCATAGATCACACCGCTGGCATAGTTGACCTGGCCGCGACCAGTCATTTTGCCCTGATCCCAATCGCCGTCGTACGTGCCACTGTCGGCAAAAGTGATTTTGCCACGCCCCTGCGGTTTGCCATCGACAAAGGACCCCTCAAAAACAGAGCCATTTGCAAAACGCGCCACGCCTTCGCCCAGAATTTCGCCATCTACCCATTGACCCAGATACTCATATCCGCTGGGCAGGGTATATTTGCCGATACCGTGACGTTTGCCGTCTTGCATCGTGCCTTCGTAGATGCCACCGGTTTCATACTGCTTGGTGATAATTTCACCGGAAATTTGGGCAGAAGTTGTGACTGGAGCCATCAGAAGTAAGCCTGAAAGGCCGATTGCGAAAGTTGTAGATTTTGCGTTCACTGATATCTCCGGCCCGCTTTGCGTCCGGCTCCCTAAATTCCGTGACCAATTTGGCCGTTGGTTTGCGGTAAACGTTACGCGCTCGTCTCCGGCCATTCAATGTTTTTCAACAGCTTAGCTTTTCAATATGTCCACATCTGGTACAAGCCGTGTAAAAGTGTCGTTAATACCGGATAAACAAAGGACATCCCATGAGCAATAAATTGCGATTAACTTTGGCGCAATTGAACCCCACCGTGGGCGATTTCGCGGGAAATATTGCCAAAGCGCAACAGGCCCATGCCGAAGCCGCCCGAGCCGACGCAGACATGTTGGTTCTGCCAGAGATGTTCGTGACCGGATATCAGGCGCAAGATATGGTGTTGCGCGATGCGTTTGTGCTCGATGCGATGGCTCATGTTCAAGAACTGGCGGTTGCTTGTGCAGATGGCCCGACAATTGGCGTTGGCGGTCCGCTGTTGGAAGACCGCAAATTGTACAACGCCTATTTCATTTTAAAAGGCGGCAAGATTATCGCAAAGATGCGCAAGCATGAATTGCCCAATACCCATGTTTTTGATGAACGACGCTTGTTTGACCACGGGCCCATTTCTGGCCCCTATAACCTGTCGGGGGTCCGCATTGGCACACCGATTTGCGAAGACAGTTGGCACGCGGAAGTTTCGGAGACAATGGCCGAAGCCGGGGCCGAAATACTGGTTGTGCCAAATGGATCGCCGTATTACCGCGGCAAGTTTGACCGCCGGATTAATCACATGGTGGCGCGCGTGATCGAAAACGATATGCCTTTGGTTTACCTCAATATGGTCGGGGGCCAGGATGACCAGGTGTTTGATGGCGGGTCTTTCGTGCTCAACAGAGGTGGCGAGTTAGCGATGCAGATGCCGTTGTTCGACGAGGCTATTGCGCATGTGGATTTCACCCGGACACAGGACGGTGGCTGGGCCGCCGAACATGGTGAAAAAATTTCCCACGTCGACGAATGGGAACAAGATTACCGCGTTATGGTGCAGGGTTTGCGTGATTATATGGGCAAGACCGGGTTCAAAAAGGTCCTGCTTGGCCTGTCGGGCGGTATCGACAGCGCCATTGTTGCGACCATTGCTGTTGATGCGTTGGGGGCGCAAAATGTACGCTGCGTTATGCTGCCGTCTGAATATACCGCGCAATCCTCGTTGGACGATGCTGCTGTGGTCGCGAACACTCTGGGGGTGCATTATGACACCGTGTCGATTGCGGCCAGCCGTGCCGCAGTGACAGAAACGCTGGCACCGGTTTTTACCGGATTGGACGAAGATCTGACCGAAGAGAATATCCAGTCGCGTTTGCGCGGGGTTTTGTTGATGGCGATGTCGAACAAGTTTGGCGAGATGTTGTTGACGACTGGCAATAAATCAGAAGTCGCAGTGGGTTATGCAACCATTTATGGGGATATGAATGGCGGATATAACCCGATCAAGGACTTGTATAAAATGCGGGTGTTTGAAAGCTGTCGTTGGCGTAACCGCAATCACCGCGACTGGATGATGGGGCCAAAAGGACTGGTCATTCCCGAAAGCATTATTGAAAAGCCACCCAGTGCCGAGCTGCGCGACGACCAAAAAGACAGTGACAGCCTGCCCCCTTACGAGGTTCTGGACGCCATTCTTGATATGCTGGTCGATCAGGACAAATCAGTTGCACAAGTCGTGGCTGCCGGTTACGACCGCGCCACTGTAAAACGTATCGAACATCTGGTCTATATCTCCGAATACAAACGCTTTCAGTCCGCACCGGGTCCACGCCTGACGCACAAGGCCTTTTGGCTGGATCGGCGCTATCCGATTGCCAACCGGTGGCGTGATAACAGCTAACCCATTCGAAAACCGCAGCTTCAAACGCTGACAAACAAAGAGTATTTGAATGTCCACAACCCAGCAAAGTACCGAGCAGGCGGAAAACTTTCGGGCTATTTTGCTGATGGTGGCCTCGATGGCCGGTTTTGCATTCACCGATGCGATCATCAAGATGGTCTCGGACAGCGCCGGTGCCGGCCAGATCATTATTTTTCAGGGCGTTGTTGGATCGTTAGTCTTTGTATTCATGCTGCTTCGGTCCGGCGAGTGGTTCACCCGAAAATTGCTGTTGGACAAGATGGTTCTGTGGCGTGTTTGCGGGGATTTATTGGCGATTGTCTGTATCATGTCATCGTTCAGGTTCATGACGCTGGGAACAATTTCGGCAATTATGCAAATTCAACCGTTGTTTCTGACAATCGCGGCAATTTTGTTTCTGCGCGAGCAGGTCAGTTGGTTTCGCTGGGGGGCAATTGCCTTGGGATTTGTCGGGGCGCTCATAATAATTAGACCTGGTACCGACGGGTTCAACAGTGCGTCTTTGCTGGTGCTTGTCGGCGTCATTGGGTTGACGCTGCGCGATCTCTGTACACGCGTTCTGGACAGCAGCCATTCGACGCTGGTCGTCGCGGCTGTTGCGACATTGGCCATCATACCGGCGGGGGTTGGTCTGCATTTGGTGTCACACAGCACATTGGATTTGCAGCCGCAAACAGTCGTACTTTTGCTGCTTTCGGGGCTTACCGGTGCGATTTCCTATTTTGCCATCGTTCTGGCGATGCGGGTTGGCGAGGTTTCGACCATTGCGCCGTTTCGCTATAGCAGGCTGGTTGCCGCCTTTGTCTTTGCCTACGTCCTTTTGGGTGAACGGCCCGACTTTGCAACGCTTGCGGGATCGATCCTGATTGTGGTGGCCGGCCTCGTGGTGTTTTACCGCGAGCGATACAAGGCCAGACCCGCGGTCGCCGATCCAGCTTAACGCGCGGCGCGCCAGCCGGCTTGTAGCGCCTCTGCCTCGGTGCAAAACCAGCGTTCGCCTTTTGCGGTGTTGATCCTGGTGCGGCTATACCATTTGGACCAAGGTGTGTGGTAGATGCGCCCATTGGCCGAGATGTTTCCCTTTATCGGGCATCCCT
The DNA here is from genome assembly GCA_964196455.1 of uncultured Myxococcota bacterium. Classification (GTDB taxonomy): domain Bacteria; phylum Pseudomonadota; class Alphaproteobacteria; order Rhodobacterales; family Rhodobacteraceae; genus Amylibacter. The sequence continues at coordinate 32,488 of CAXMUJ010000214.1, forward strand.
TGGTATCGGATTTGCTGGCTTTGGTTCAAGACTTTTGGCGGAATTGCCATGCCGGTTCCGCCGGACCTTGCCAGATGCCAATGCCAGCCGCTTTGGCGCGGGATTGCTCGGCTGTGTAACGCTCGGAATACTTGACGAAGGCCCAAGCCATTCCGCCCGACACCAATTGTCGCCCCAGATCCTGACCATTGGCATGACAGGTCGCTATATCGCGGTTGTATTTGTCAACGTCATGGGTCAGGCATGTGATGTCAGACGTCCCGATTAAAGCGACCAAGGCCCGGGTTGCGGCCCGTCCACAAGACCAAGTCGTTCCAGACGAGGTTTTACATTTCTGCGCCCGCTCGGGGGCATCTATGCCGTGCAACCGGTACCGTTTTCCGTTCAAATCCAGCGTGTCACCGTCAATCACGGTTGCCGTTCCCGACCGGTCTGGTGTCGCACAACAGCACAGGGCCAGCATCGCTGCCCGAATTTTAGTTTCCACCATTTGGTTTAAACCCTCCGTCTTCCAGACGGACAAAGAAATTCAAAGGTGCGCCGGAGGCGCTCAGTTAAGAAAAGGCAGTTTCAACTGCCTCTGTTGATCCCACCAGCTTCAGCTGGTGGTGG
>CAXMUJ010000215.1:0-108005 GCA_964196455.1 uncultured Myxococcota bacterium
GCGGCACAACCACCGTGGGGTGGTGCGCCATAAGTGAAGGCGCGGACCATGCCGCCAAAGCGTTTTTCGACTTCTTCTTTGGGATATCCGGCAATACCAAAGGCTTTGAACATGATCTCGGGCTGGTGGTTCCGGATCGCACCGGAAATCAGCTCGTAGCCGTTACAGGCAAGGTCATATTGATAGCCCAGACAGTTCAACGGATCGCCGTCCAGCGCCTCGATGCCGCCTTGGGGCATGGAAAACGGGTTGTGCGAGAAATCGATTTTTCCGGTCTCTTCATGCGCCTCGTACATCGGGAAATCAACGATCCAGCAAAACTCGAACGCATCGGTGTTGATCAGTTTCAGCTGCGTGCCGATCTCGGTGCGCGCACGACCTGCAACAGATTCAAACGACGACGGTTTGCCACCCAGGAAGAACGCCGCATCGCCGACACCCAGACCCAGTTGCTGACGGATAGCTTCGGTCCGTTCCGGTCCGATGTTTTTGGCCACGGGACCGGCGGCTTCCATTCCGTCGGCACCTTCGCGCCACAGAATATAGCCCATGCCCGGCAGGCCCTCTTTCTGGGCAAAGGCGTTCATGCGGTCACAGAACTTGCGGCTGCCACCCGTGGGCGCCGGAATGGCGCGGATTTGCGTGCCTGCGTTTTCCAACAGCGACGCAAAAATCTTGAAGCCGGAGCCCTTGAAATGCTCGCTAACCACTTGCATTTTAATCGGATTGCGCAGGTCCGGCTTGTCGGTGCCATACCACAGGGCCGCATCCTTGTAGGATATCTGTGGCCATTCCTGATTGACCGGACGACCCTTGCCGAACTCTTCAAAAACGCCTTTCAGCACCGGCTCGATGGTGTCAAAGATATCCTGCTGCTCTACGAAGGACATCTCCATGTCGAGCTGATAAAAATCGGTTGGCGAGCGGTCGGCACGCGGGTCTTCGTCGCGAAAACACGGAGCGATCTGAAAGTACTTGTCAAAACCGGCAACCATGATCAGCTGTTTGAACTGTTGCGGGGCTTGCGGCAGCGCATAGAACTTGCCCGGGTGCAGACGCGACGGCACCAGAAAATCGCGGGCGCCTTCGGGGCTGCTGGCGGTGATGATCGGGGTCTGGAATTCATTAAAGCCCTTGGCGAACATCCGGTCTCGGATCGATTTCACCACGTTCGAGCGCAGCATCATCTTGTTGTGCAGACCTTCGCGGCGCAGATCAAGGAACCGGTATTTCAGACGGGTTTCTTCGGGGTATTCCTGTTCGCCGAACACCGGCAAGGGCAGCTCTTCGGAGGCGCCCAACACTTCGATGTCGCGAACAAAAATTTCAACTTCGCCGGTTGGGATTTTGCTGTTGATCAGCTCGGGCGCGCGGGCTTTGACCTCGCCATCAATGCGGATCACCCATTCGGACCGGACTTTCTCCATCTGGGAAAAAACCGGGCTATCGGGATCGGCCAGAACCTGTGTCATGCCATAATGATCGCGCAGATCGATGAACAAGATACCGCCATGATCGCGAACACGGTGGACCCATCCAGACAGACGAACGGTGTCGCCGACGTTAGTGGCATTGAGTGCGGCGCAAGTGTGGCTGCGATAGCTGTGCATTTTCCGGCCCTTTCAGGGGGTTTCATTCTCTGGAGCCGATACACTCGTTTGACGCCGCATTGTCAAGCCCACGGGCCAGACAACCCCCAGAAAACGCCCTATTGCCCCAAGGATATCAGGCGCGCTGGACCTTGGCTGCGTAACAGCCCTGTTTTGCGTTGTGCAGATGTAAGTAGTCCACCAGAGTATCCACAAAGAATTCTTTGATCGCTTCGGGTAGATTTCCGCCCGCAACCACATCTGCATTGACCATCATGTGATCGCGGTCAAACGCCCGTATCGAAATCAATCTGCGCGAAAGAACTTCGGGGACTTCGTCGATACCCGGCTGATGCTGGCTCACACCCTGGCGAACAAAGATCGCATGACTGGCTTGGTAGGGTGTGGGCGCGGGCTGATGGATATGGTTTACCAACAACACCGTCTCGCCTAGCTGTGCATCTTCCAGACTGACACGGCAAGGCGTGCCGGGATATTCTGTAACCAGCATCCGACAAGCGCCCACTGCCCGCAGCGCGTTATCGGTCATGTTAAAATAAGCAGTAAATGGTTCGGGAGCCAAACCCGTGATCTGAAATGTCATAGCGCACCTTTCTGTGGTTCGAATGACACTAGCCGCACAGCGTTTTGGAACCACCCGTTTCTTGCGCTTAATGCTTTGTTTCCATCAGGGGTTCCTGCATCAACACTTCGATGAAATAGCTCGACAGTTGATTGCGGTTGGCCAGGCCGGTTTTGCGAAATACCGCGTTGCACTGTGCCTTTACCGTGCCTAGTTTTTTGCCTGTAACCTCGGCGATTTCAGGGTTGCTGAGCCCCTTGAGCATAAACAGCGCAACATCTTGTTCTGCAGGGCTCAGCCCCCAGCATTGGAACTCGTCGTGCACCAGTTCGGAAAAGCCGTCCGATGCAACACGGAGCCGCGAATTCATCCGCGTCAAATCACGCTGCAGGTTTCGCAATACGATCAGCCCCAGAATAAAACCAAGACCCAATCCGACAACTCCGGCGGCTTCCAATGCCTCGTGCACTTCCCATGACAAGGGCTCTGATCGAAAGCTGAACAGTGAGGACAACAGATCATACAAGAACAGTCCCGAGAAGATCACCTGTACGGCGACCAAAACGACAACTGCACGAAATAAGGCTTTACCCGATGTGAACACTGCGCCTGCGCCTCATTGTTGGATTACGATCTGCACTTGTCCCGCGCACCACCGCGGCCACATGCGCTTATGATTCACAGTTATATCAGTCATCGGGTTCATCGGGTTCATCACCATCATCGCTATCATCGCTATCGTCACTATCGTCACTATCGTCACTATCGTCACTATCGTCACTATCATCACCATCGTCACCATCATCACCATCATCATCGTCTTCGGCGGTGTTCGACCCCGGCACGTTCAAATTTACGGTCCCGATCCGCGGCAGGCTCTCGCCGCTCACCGACGCATCGCGCAGCAGTATGGTCAGATCCCGCAGCACTTCTCCGGTGTTCGGATTAAGTATGATCGTACGGCTTTGGGTGCTGTTACTGGAGACAATCTTGACCCGGCCCAGAAAGGTTTTCTGAACCCTGTCAACCTTGTAGCCCTGCTGCACCAGTTGCTGTTTGACGCTGACAACAAAATTGGCAGCCGCCGCCGCGTCGGGCAGAGCCAGACAAAGAAACGCCACAATCGTCACTGTTTTGACCGAGTGCTTCATGTTCACCCTAAGTCGCATTTTGATCGTCCGCCCGTCGTCAATTTCTATTTCACATCCAAGATTGCAGTTGCACAAAGGCCCGCAAGTTTCGCGTCAAGTCCTTTGGCTTATTCGGGCTTAGGACCGACCTAACAGGGAACATTATGTCCGAAACAGCCACAGAACGCCAATATTCAGGATAATTTGACAAAAATCCATTGGACCCGAGGTCTAATCAACGTGTTTAGACCCAAGGTTTATCCCCCGTGCACCACATTTCCACCGGAATAAAACAACCAGCCAAGCCCACTGGCAAATATGATGATGCCGGCAACCGAGTGCAAAACAACCGCCAATGGAAAGCTGTGCCGCATCACGTAAGCCCAGGAAAAAATAAGGCTGCCACAAAAAGCCAGCCCCAACACGACCCAATGCCAGTACATAAGGTGAGCCAGACTGAACAAACAGGCATTGGCAAAAATCGCCGTCGTCCGGCTTGCAAACAGCCCGCCGTAGCGGATAAAAAACAACGGTCGAAACACCAGTTCTTGCGGGATCACCAGGACAACGGGGTAAAAGAACGCGATCAGCAGAATCGTCATCGGCGCTTGTCGCACCATGCCCAGAAACCGGTCCGGCAACAGCCAGAGCGTCAGGCCTGACGCAATCGCGCATGTGATGACCGACAGCCAGATCACCGGCGGCCAAAAAATCGGTCCGCGCAGCGATGCCCAGCGAAACCCGCGGGTCCGGTGCAGCAAGATAATTCCGAGGCCCGTCGCACAGATCAAGACGGGGTAGAGCGCCCGTGGCGGCAGTAAAAGCGCCAGCAGCAGGGGGACACCGACAAACAATAACACCAGCTCAAATCCCAGCCGTGATTTGGTCATCGGGTCAGGAGTGCGACTATAACTCTCGGACACCACTGCGTATCATAAGATCGTGGCCAAACTTTCGTGTGGCAGTTGTCAGAACATCAACCAGCGCCCGGTTGAGCACATTGTACAGCTTCTGGCCCAAATCGCTCTCTAGAAACTCTATGTAGTCTTGCATGTCGCGATGCGAAATATCCTTGTATGTGTAGGCGGCACTCTCGACTGAACTGTCGAATATCTGGCTCTCGATCTGACCCCGCTGGGAATTCAAAATGCCCAGAATGCGATCATCCGACGGATCACCGGGCAATTGTCCGGTACTGGCCATGCCCGAAATCATCGCATAGCCAAGGTTCATCGCCATAGATGTTCCCGATCCCACCAGATCCATCGATATGATCATCTGGCTTATCTGATCCAGCCGCTCGGGGTCATTTTCCAGCAATTCCTCGATGGCGATCAACCGGGCGCCCTCTTTGGCTTCATCATTTGGTTGAGACTGCGCATATTTTTCGGCCTCGGTCACGCGCAGCCCGACACCTTGGGAAAAATAAGCCTCCAGCGCATCATAATCAGCCGCATCAAAGGCACCATCTACGCGGTCAGCGACATCGGCGAACAGTTTGTCAGCTTGAAATATCTGGTCGGCCAATGCATTTCGAGCCGCATCAAAACCGCTATCTTGTCCCTCGACACCGGTGGGTGAAATTTTGACCTGATCTGCGTAGCTGCCGACTGCCACGTCAAACCCCAACAAGCGCAACATATCCGCGCCGCGATTTGTGTCTGCCGCTATGGATTGCTGTGCCAAACAGACACAGGCCACAAAAATGCACTGAAATAGTCCAGATCGATGTAAACTTCGCATACCAACGCCACTCCTAAATTACTACAACTCCGACAAAATATCGGTCGGCGACAAAAAATCAAACAAAATTAGCCTCGATCAGCCCGCGCAACGAGTTCCCCATGTAAATCGAGGGCGCATCTAGCATATCTTGCAATGTCAGATGCGCCTCGCGGGCTTGCCCTGTTTCCAACAGTTGCTGCCGCAAAACACCGGGCAGCAGCCCACAAGCCAGTGCCGGCGTCAGCAGAACACCATCGGACTGCAAAAATATGCTGCTGATTGTTCCTTCGCACAGAGCGTCGAATTCATTGAGCAACACGACCTCGTCGATACCCGCAGCCATTTCGGCCCGAGCCAGATCGTGACGCGTGCGCCGGGTTGTCTTAAGGGCCAACCAGGGATCATTGCTGGTCAACCGGTAAGGCGACAAGGCCACTGTCCAAAGCGCCGGATCAGGTGGCAATTCCGCCAAAGTGGTTTCAACCGCCCCTGCTTTGTCCACGGTAAAGCGACAGCGTTTTGGCGCATCGCCCACCGCCGCGTCCAGTTGGCGCCGCACGGCATCGGCGTCAAAAGGAAACCGCAATCTGGTACAGGTTCGCGCGGCACGGGCCAGGTGCATATCCAGTCGCACAAAGCCGTCGTGCGGATCGAACCGCAGGGTTTCAATGACCTTCAGGTCCGGGTCAACAATTTCGTGTAGCGGGCTTTCCACAGGGCTTCCTCATATTCGGATCCGGCGGTGCTGTCATAAACAATGCCGCCGCCAACGTTCAGGATGACTTGACCCGCATCATAGAGCGATAGTGTCCTTATCGCGACATTAAAACTGGCCGCGCCGCTGGGTGCCAGCCAACCGATTGATCCGCAATAGATATCGCGCGGTGCCGGTTCCAGTTCGCGGATCACTTCCATCGCGCGCACCTTGGGCGCACCGGTGACCGAACCACACGGAAAGAGCGCTGCAAAGATTTCCGGTATTGTGGTCTCGGGGATCATTTGCGCCTGAACACGCGATGTCATCTGATGCACCGTTGCATAGGTTTCAACCGAATACAGCTCGGGCACAACAACAGTACCCAATTCGGATATGCGCGAGATATCGTTGCGCAATAAGTCGACGATCATCAGGTTCTCGGCCCGGTTTTTCGCATCGTTACGCAAAAAATTAATCAGCTCGGCATCGTGTTGCGGGTTGTCACCGCGCGGCACTGTGCCTTTCATCGGGCGCGTTTCAATCATGCCCTGTGCGTCGACTTTGAAAAACAACTCCGGCGACCGCGACAAGATAATCGGACCCTGCCCCAGATTGACCAACGCACCATGCTTGACCGGTTGTCTGCGCCGTAATGCCGAATACAGGCCCAGAGGCGATCCGGTATATCGGCTGGTCATCGGAAATGTCAGATTGGTCTGATAAATGTCACCGGCGGCGATATAATCGTGCACGGTGGCAAAGGCGCGGGCATAGTCGGCCTGGGTCCAAACAGGCACAGGCGGCGCCAGCGTTGCGCTGGCCTCTGCCAGACGGCCCTGATGGATCAGACTGCGGGCCTCTGACGGGTTCGGGCGCGCGAAAACGCCAAAACACAGCAACGGCGTGCGCCGACCATCCGGCATAAGCGCTGACAGCTTTGGTTCCAGATGATAGCCAAGCTCATAGCTTGTAAAACCGGCCAACCAATGACCGGCCGCGCGGGCCTCTTGCATCGCCAGAAGTGCAAGATCAACATCAGCCGGTTCCCAGGCAACAATCACAGACATCGGATCGGCAAAGGCCTGCGCCCCGCCATCCGGACCTTGATCAAACAGAATGTACCCTTTGGCCAAACCAGTCACCTGTGTTGCAACATTAGCGCCGTGCATTCGCGTCTCTGTACCGATTGTACGAAACAAGCACCACCTTAAATCAACTGCTGAAATTCAAACATTGCACCAACTGATAGTTTTGTGCTGAAATCGCCTCATTGCACCGCCAAGTCGCGAAAGGACAGAAATTGAGCCAGCCCGAGCCAGAATTTTCACTTGGAATTGAAGAAGAATACTTGCTAGTCGATCCCGACAGCTGTGCCTTGGTTGATGCGCCCACAGAATTTATGGACCGCTGCACTGCCGAGCTGCATGACAAAGTTAGCCCCGAGTTTCTGAACTGTCAGGTCGAAATCGGCTCCGGCGTGTGCAAAGATATCACCGAGGCCCGCGAAGATTTGAAGCATTTGCGGTCTACAATCGCCCGGGTTGCAAACGATTTCGGGCTTGCGCCAATTTCCGCGTCCTGCCACCCGTTCGCCGATTGGCGGTCACAGCATCACACCGACAAAGAGCGCTACAACACGCTGCGCCGCGATCTGGGCAGCGTCGCCCAGCGCATGTTGATTTGCGGCATGCATGTTCATGTGGGCATCCCCGAGCGCAATATGCGCATCGACCTGATGAACCAATTGGCCTATTTTCTGCCGCATCTGTTGGCCTTGTCAGGGTCGTCGCCGTTTTGGTGCGGAGATGACACAGGGCTGAATTCCTACCGGTTGACGATTTTTGACAATCTGCCGCGCACCGGTCTGCCGCCGCAACTGGACGGTTGGGGTTCGTTTGAGCGGTCGGTGGACGCGTTGATCGAGATGGGCACAATACAGGACAGCTCCAAAATCTGGTGGGATTTGCGACCCTCGTCAAAATATCCGACACTGGAAACCCGTATTTGCGATGCGTCACCCCGGCTGGAAACAACGCTGGGACTGGCGGCGCTGATCCAATGTCTGTTGCGGATGCTGTGGCGGCTGTCACGGGTCAACCAACGCTGGCGGGTTTATGATAACTTTCTACTGGCCGAGAACCGCTGGCGGGCGCAACGCTATGGTATCACCGAAGGGCTGATCGATTTCGGCCAGCGCAAGATTGTGCCCTTTCCCGAACTGTTGAACGAATTACTGGGTCTGATCGAAGAGGACGCCGAGGCATTGGGCTCGACCGCCGAGGTCAACGCCATGCGCGATATCCTTGTGACCGGCACCAGTTCTGACCGGCAGAGAAACGTCTATCAGGCAGCCCGCGACGCAGGCTCTGACAAGGATGCGGCGTTGTGTGCCGTGGTTCATCACCTGATTGAGGAATATCGGGTCGACCTTTAGCTGCCACGGCTGGTCAGCGCTGTTAGACGACACTGTTTGGGCCGACATCTGTCGGTCCGAGATTTATTCCGGGACATACAAACCGACAAACAGGCGGTCCAGCCCATCCTTTGGTCGATGTCCGGTATCTTTTGGCACATCTGCCCTTGCACCTACGGCCCCGAAACCTTACACCCACGACAATTTGCAAAACATCAGACGACTCCACTGTCTGCACCGTAAAGGGGCCCAAAGCGTCATGCCAAAAAGAACCGATATTTCGTCCATCATGATCATCGGTGCCGGTCCTATTATTATTGGTCAGGCCTGCGAGTTCGATTATTCCGGTGCTCAGGCCTGCAAGGCGCTGCGTGAAGAGGGATATCGCGTCGTTCTGGTAAATTCCAATCCTGCAACCATCATGACCGACCCCGACATGGCCGACGCAACATACATCGAGCCGATAACGCCCGAAGTCGTTGCCAAGATCATCGCCAAAGAACGCCCCGATGCCCTGTTGCCGACAATGGGCGGGCAGACAGGTCTGAACACGGCGCTGGCACTGGACGAAGACGGCACGCTGGCAAAATATAACGTCGAGTTGATCGGTGCTGATCGCAACGCCATCGAAATGGCCGAAGACCGCAAACTGTTCCGCGAAGCCATGGACCGGTTGGGAATTGAGAATCCGCGCGCCGCGATTGCCAACACAATCGAAGAGGCGATGGCCGAACTGGACAGTGTCGGCCTGCCCGCGATCATCCGCCCGGCTTTCACTATGGGTGGCACCGGTGGCGGCATTGCTTATAACCGCGACGATTACGAGCATTATTGTACCACCGGGCTGGATGCGTCACCCGCGAGCCAGATCCTGATCGACGAGAGCTTGCTGGGTTGGAAAGAATTCGAGATGGAGGTTGTGCGCGACAAGGCCGACAACGCCATCATCGTCTGTACCATTGAAAACATCGATCCCATGGGTGTGCATACCGGCGACAGTATCACGGTTGCGCCATCGTTGACGCTGACTGACAAAGAGTTTCAGTTGATGCGGACCCATTCGATCAACGTCCTGCGCGAAATCGGCGTCGAAACCGGCGGATCGAACGTGCAATGGGCTGTGAATCCCGCTGACGGCCGGATGATCGTGATCGAGATGAACCCGCGGGTGTCGCGCTCGTCAGCGCTTGCGTCCAAGGCAACCGGATTTCCGATTGCCAAGATCGCGGCAAAACTGGCTGTGGGCTATACGCTGGACGAGCTGGACAATGACATCACCAAGGTGACACCGGCGTCTTTCGAGCCGACCATCGACTATGTTGTCACCAAGTTCCCGCGTTTTACCTTTGAAAAATTCCCCGGTGCCGAGGCCACATTGAATACGGCAATGAAATCTGTGGGTGAAGCCATGGCCATCGGCCGGACCATCCACGAGAGCCTGCAAAAAGGGCTGACGTCGCTGGAAACCGGTTTGTCGGGCTTTGACGAGATCGAGATCGAAGGCGCGCCGGACAAGGCTGCTGTAATCAAAGCTATCTCGCCCCAAACCCCCGATCGCCTGTTGTTGATCGCGCAAGCTATGCGCGAAGGTCTGAGCAACGACGAGATCAATGCTGTTACGTCCTTTGATCCGTGGTTTCTGGATCGTATCCGCGAGATTGTCGACGCCGAGGCCGAATTGCGCAGCGCCGACCTGCCAACGGACGCAAAAAGCCTGCGCCGGATCAAAATGCTGGGCTTTACCGACATACGTCTGGCCAAGCTGACCGGCATGTCGGAACGCGAAGTGCGCCGCACCCGCCGGCTGGCCGGTGTAAACGCTGTGTTCAAACGCATCGACACCTGTGCGGCCGAGTTCGAGGCACAAACACCTTATATGTATTCGACCTACGAGGCCGATGCCATGGGCGAGGTCGAATGCGAAGCGCGGCCTACGGACAAAAAGAAAGTCGTTATTCTGGGTGGCGGTCCGAACCGGATCGGTCAAGGGATCGAGTTCGATTACTGCTGTTGTCACGCCTGTTACGCGCTGACCGAAGCGGGTTATGAAACCATCATGATCAACTGCAACCCCGAAACCGTGTCTACCGATTATGACACCTCCGACCGGTTGTATTTCGAACCTCTGACACTGGAACATGTGCTGGAAATCCTGCGCGTCGAGCAGGAAAATGGCACGCTGCACGGTGTGATCGTTCAGTTCGGCGGCCAAACACCATTGAAGCTGGCCAATGCGTTGGAGGCCGAAGGCATACCGATCCTTGGAACGACGCCTGACGCAATCGACTTGGCCGAGGACCGGGAACGGTTCCAACAATTGTTGCACACGCTCAAGCTCAAACAGCCCTACAACGGGATTGCACATTCCGGCGAACAAGCCTTTGTTATTGCAAAGGATGTTGGCTATCCACTGGTAATCCGTCCATCCTATGTTCTGGGCGGTCGGGCGATGGAAATCATTCGCGATGATGCCCAGCTAGAGCGCTATATCAAAGAGGCAGTTGTTGTATCCGGTGACAGCCCTGTGTTGCTGGACAGCTATTTGGTTGGCGCGGTCGAGATTGACGTGGACGCGCTGTGCGACGGAAAATCCGTACATGTCGCCGGCATCATGGAACATATCGAAGAGGCCGGCGTCCATTCCGGTGACAGCGCCTGTTCGCTGCCGCCCTATACCCTGTCAAACGACACAATCGAAGAGTTGAAACGTCAAACCGAGGCTATGGCTCTGGAGTTGAACGTGGTTGGCCTGATGAATGTGCAGTTTGCCATAAAAGATGGCGAAATCTTTGTGCTCGAAGTCAACCCGCGCGCCTCTCGGACCGTGCCGTTTGTGGCAAAAGCAATCAACTCGCCGATTGCCGCTATTGCGGCCCGGATCATGGCGGGCGAAAAACTTGGTGACTTTACCCTGAAATCTCCGCAACCGGATCACTTTGCGGTCAAAGAGGCGGTCCTGCCGTTTGCCCGTTTCCCCGGTGTTGACACGCTGCTGGGCCCAGAAATGCGGTCGACCGGCGAAGTTATGGGGTTGGATGCCAGTTTTGAGCGCGCTTTTCTAAAAGCACAAATGGGCGCAGGAACCAATCTGCCGGCGTCAGGCACAGTTTTTGTGTCCATCAAAGACGACGACAAAACAGCGCAGATGATTGAGGCGACGCAAATAATGTCCGACCTCGGGTTCAAGATTGTGGCAACGCGCGGCACTTCAGACTGGTTGACCGAAGCCGGAATTTCCAACGAGATCGTGCTGAAAGTCTATGAGGGTCGGCCGAACGTTGTTGATGTGCTCAAGGACGGCGGTGTTAATTTGGTGTTCAACACTACCGCCGGCACGCAGAGCATCGAAGACAGTCGCGATATTCGCGCAGCAGCGCTCTATGGCAAAATTGCCTATTTCACCACAGCAGCCGGTTCAAACGCGGCGGCCAAAGCGATCCGGAATATGCGCGAAGGCGAGATCGAGGTTCGGGCGCTGCAAACTTATTAGGGTCAGGCGCCCTACCGCCTGACCCAAAGGTGCAATCGGACAACCTCAGGCCCTTGCATAAACATCTTCATATCTGGTGATATCATCCTCACCCAGATACGTACCGGTCTGCACCTCGATCAGGTGCAGGTTTTCCGGGCTGGTATTTTCCAATCTGTGACGGGCTTGGACCGGGATGTACACCGATTGGTTTTGCCCCAAACGAAAGACTTTGTCGCGCACTGTCACCAGTGCGGTTCCACGCACAACAACCCAGTGTTCGGCCCGGTGCTGATGGCTTTGTAAACTCAAAGCGGCACCAGGTTTGACCATGATCCGTTTGACCTGGAAATTCTGCCCCAATGACACGCGTTCGAACCATCCCCATGGCCGATGATCGCGCGGAAACTCGGTCGCTTGTGCAGCCCCCTTGGCCTGCATAATTTCGACCAACTTACCGACGTCTTGTGATTTCGACATATCGGCGACCAGAACTGCGTCTGGCATTGCAACGGCGCAAATATTGTCCAAGCCAAATCCCACCAGCTCTTGGCCGGGAGTGTCACAGCGCAATACGGTGTCGTGGCATTGGACGGCTGTCGCCGAGCCAAATGTGGCGACATCGTCGGCGTCGCGGGGGGCTTCGCGCCAGATCGCCTGCCAGCTTCCCATATCGGACCATTTGCCATCATAGGGAAGTACCACCAGATTCTGCGACGGTTCCATGATTGCGTAATCAATTGAAATAGCAGGAACTTCATCCCAATTTTCACGATCCAACCGTATAAAATCCAGATCTCTCTTGGCCAGTGATACCGCGCGCTGAACTAAAGGCGGGATTTGAGGCGCCAGACATTGAAAGGCGGCAATGATTGTTCGAGCCGTGAACAGGAACACGCCAGAATTCCACAGGTGCCGGCCTGACACACTATAGTTTTCGGCGTCCTCGATCACCGGCTTTTCGATGAAGGAGCGCAGGGCAACCGGCGCACCAGTCGCCGCATCAAGTCCCGCATCACCCCCGACATCCAATTCAAGATACCCATAGCCGGTTTCCGGGCGATCCGGTTGCACGCCGAACAGAACAATTTTGCCAGCCCGCGCCGCAGGTACGCCGCGTGCAATGACATCTCGAAACCTTGCCGCATCAGGAACGCTGTGATCGCTGGGCGAAATCAACAGAAGCGCGTCGGGATCAATCTGTTCCAGATACATCGCAGCCGCCAGAATAGCCGGGGCCGTATCCTTGGCCGTAGCCTCGACCACCAGCGCAGTAGGAGCAACCCCGAGCGTGGCCATCTGTTCGCCAACGATGAACCGGAAATCATTGTTTGCCAGAACCAGTGGTGCCGCAAATCCGGGGCCTTCAAAACGAAGGATGCTGTCTTGGAACATGGTTTTGTCGCCAAAAACCTTGCTGAACTGTTTTGGATAACTGCGCCGCGACATCGGCCAAAGCCGCGTGCCAGACCCACCACATAGAATTACCGGATAAATCATATTGATCCAATCAGAATGCTGTTTCACCCAGTTCGCCAAAAATTGATTAACAATTTACAAACAGTGAATGAAATAATTCCAAGTTTAAACAATTTGACCCGATCCCGGTTTTACCCGCAATCCTGATCAAAGCACTTGAAAATTTGTGCCCATCGCGCGACCATTGGCACAAAGCAAAGATGGATTCTCATGGCCAAACTCTATTTCCAATATTCGACGATGAACGCAGGCAAATCGACGGCGCTTTTACAGGCCTCGCACAATTATCGTGAACGCGGGATGGAAACATTGTTGCTCACCGCGTCGCATGATGATCAAACTGGGCAGGGACAGATATCGTCGCGAATTGGCATCGACCAAAAGGCCGAGATTTTCACACCGAAAACCAAACTGTTTGATGTGGTCGAAAAGCGATTAAAATCTACAACCCTGGCTTGTGTATTCATCGACGAGGCGCAATTCCTGACACCCGATCAAGTTTGGCAATTGGCCCGCGCAGTTGATGATCTGGGCGTGCCTATTATGTGCTATGGGCTGCGGGTTGATTTTCAAGGACATACATTTCCCGGTTCTGCGGCATTACTGGCCTTGGCCGACGAAATGCGCGAGGTCAGAACTATTTGTTTTTGCGGAAAAAAAGCCACCATGGTCGTGCGACAGGACGAGGATGGAAATGTTCAGACACAGGGTGACCAAGTCCAGATCGGTGGCAATGAAACCTATGTTTCGCTGTGCCGCAAACATTGGCGCGACGCGGTTGGTGACTGTTAGGACGATACTGGATTTGGCAGCGGCTCATTGGCAAAGAAAGCTCTCAGGTTGTCCACGGCCATCATCCCCATATTTTCGCGCACCGAATGGGCCGCTGTGCCCAGATGCGGCAACAAGGTCACGTTAGGCATATCCAGCAAGGCCGATGTGACGCGGGGCTCGTGTTCGTAGACATCCAGACCGGCACCGGCAATCTGGCGCGCCAGAAGTGCAGCCGCCAGCGCCGCCTCGTCCACCACGTTTCCGCGCGCTGTATTGATCAAAAAACTGTTGGGCTTCATCTGGGCCAAGACATCCTTGTCGATCAAATGCTGCGTTGCCGGCCCACCTGGCACATGCAACGACAGAAAATCCGCCACCGCCGCCACCTCGGCCACGCTGTTCAGTTGTTTCGCCCCCGGAACACCACAGTCCGTAACCACAGATCGATTGTAAAACACCACATCCATGCCAAAGCCAAAGTGGCATCTGCGCGCCGTGGCCTGACCAATTGCCCCCATCCCGACAATGCCCAGCGTTTTGCCGGTGACCTGATGGCCCAAGAACTGTGTCGGATGCCACCCCTGCCAAGTCCCTTGGCGCAGCACCTGCTCGGCGGCGCTGGCACCTCGGGCGGCCATGAGCATCAACATAACGGCAATATCAGCCGTGGCATCGGTAACCGAGCCTGGCGTATTTGTCACCGCTACGCCGGCCGCTCGGGCGGCGGCCACATCGATATGATTGTAGCCAACTCCAAAATTGGCCAAAAGTTTGCATCGCACAGATCCGGAAAATGCCGCCGCGCTCAACGGATCGCCCAGTGTCGGCAAAACCGCGTCATACCCGGCCAAAGCGGCCTGCGTTTCGGCCAAAGTCATCGGCTCGGTTTCGACCCGCACATCGACAGTACCGATCCGGCGCGCGGCGTCCAGAACAGTGGATTGCAAGGGGCGTGATACAAAGATTTTGGGGGTCATATTCGTCCTAACACATGCGCGCGCCCAAAGGGGCGTCTTTGTCTGGTCCCAATAGAACCACTTTGTTATCCGCGTCCATCACGCCCAGAACCAGAACTTCTGATTTCACCGGCCCAATTTGTCGCGGCGGAAAATTGACGACCGCCAAAACCCGCCGTCCCACCAAATCCGCGCGTGCGTAATGCTCGGTGATCTGGGCCGACGACTTCTTTTGCCCGATCTCGGGGCCAAAATCCACCCAGAGCTTGTAGGCCGGTTTACGCGCCTCGGGGAAGTCTTCGGCGCGGACAATCTGTCCGACCCGAATGTCGACCTTCATAAAATCGTCGAAGGTAATCTGGTCCATATCAGCCCGCCAATTCGCGGCTGCGGTCGGCTGCGGCCTTGACCGCGCGGGCCATCAACTGTGACAGGCCGGTATCCGCGTCCATCAGGACGTCGAGTGCTGCTTGTGTTGTCCCGTTTGGCGATGTCACATTGACCCGCAGCTGCGACGGTGTTTCGTCGGCAACTTCGGCCAATGCACCAGAACCTGCCACTGTAGCCTTGGCCAAGGCCAGTGCCAAATCGGGTGTCAGCCCCTGTGCCTCACCAGCAGCAGCAAGCGTTTCAATCAGGAGAAATACATAGGCAGGTCCAGACCCCGATACGGCAGTCACCGCATCCATATCACGCTCGGACGTCAGGTGGACAGTTTGACCGACCGCTTGCAACAGCCGGTCTGCCATTGCCATTTGGTCCGGCGTGATCCGGTCGTTGCCAACCAGTGCCGTTATACCGCGACCCACAGCCGCTGGTGTGTTCGGCATGGCACGGATAATCGGGCTGTCGGCGCCAAACGCATCCTCAAAGATCGATAGCGTGGTGCCTGCTGCGATTGACAGGAACACGGTCGAGCCGTTCCCCAATGCCCGCAAGGCCGGCAGCGCGTCGCCCATCATTTGGGGTTTTACTGCCACAACGCAAATGGCCGGTGCCGGTGGCAGTTCGACATTCAAGCGAACACCTTCGGTCACGCGTGCCTTGACCCAGTCCGACGGATAAGGGTCAAGAATGGTAACGGCAGATGGTATCACGCCATCAGCCAACCAGCCTTGCAGCATTGCCGAGCCCATTTTTCCGCAACCCAGCAAAACCAGACCATTTTCATTGATATGTGACAATTGCATGCGCCAACCTCCTGTCCCGCACCATCGGGATAAAAGGCAGAGAAATCAAGCCCGGCCGTAGGCCTCGGACATGGCAATCTGAATTGACTCTTGCGGGCTTTGATCGCCCCAGCAAGCCAGTTGGAAGGCCGGATAAAACCGTTCGCAAGCTGTAACACCTGATCCAAGCAATTGGTCGATCTGTTCGGGTCCGGCATGGGCGCCGCCCGCCAGCACCAATCCATAGCGATAGACCATCAACTGTTGATCTGTCCAAAAGGTAAATGCGCCGGCCCAGCATTTATCATTCGCCAGGTTTATGAGCTCGTACAATGCCGGCATCCGGTCTTTGGGAGGCTCCATTTCAAATGTACAAATCATACGCAAGGTTTCATCAAACCCGGACCAAGCCAACGTTATAGAGTATGTCCGCCACGACCCCTCGACCGCCATTGCGATCTGGTCATCTGCGACGCGATCAAATGCCCAATCGCGGCTTTCTGCCAGGTTTTCTACGATGTCGATGGGGTGGATATCTGCGGACGTCAAAAAATGTTCTGTATTCGCCATGCCTGTGCCCTCAATCTGTCTAGGCGAGACGGCTCGGACCCATTATATATGGGCGCCCCGCTAGGTGTCGGGGTTTTATCACCAACCCCTTACAACATATGGTGTGCCCAAACGGGATTTCTGTAAAGGAAATTATTCTTAAAGTACAATCTTACCCACAGGAAATTGCATTTTATCCACAAGAAGCCGGTGATTTGGGTCATTTGCGCGCCATACTGGATCAAACCAAAAGACTTGACCGGCGGCACTTGCGCGCGATGTCTACTAGCAATTTCCGGAACGCATTTGGCACGATGCGGCACCAACCCCTCGGGCTGGCGACGCGTTTCACTCAAATACTCTGGATGCGCGGCCGCCCGGCCTGCTATTTTTTGTCGGCAGGCTTCGGGGATGCTTTTTTGGCCGCTGGTTTTCTGGCCGGTTTGGACTTGGCTTCAAGTGCTTCAATCCGGGCCAACAGGGCCGCATTTTCTTCGCGGGCTTTCTGGGCCATCGCCAAAACGGCGTCGAATTCTTCGCGTGCCACGAAATCGCGATCTGCCAACCAGCGCTCTATCATCCCGTTGAAAGCAGTCTCTGCTTCGCCTTTGGCACCCTGAGCCACGCCCATTGCATTGGTCATCAGCTGAGAGATGTCTTCCATGATTTTATTGCGCGTTTGCATTTTCGGCTCCGTTACAAGTTGTATCCTCTATATGGACACTCCCATGACATTTGCCAAGGCGGGTGTTGACAAATAGCACTGCAGATAGAAGGAAGAGATCAACCAAAAGGCGCGACAAATGACTGCACTGCTTCCGTTTCCCGACATTGATCCCGTACTATTCGCGGTAGAGGTTTTTGGCTTTACGCTGGCCATTCGGTGGTATGCGCTGGCTTATATTGCCGGTTTCATTCTGGCATGGCGCTGGATGGTGCGATTGATGCGGCGCCAAACGCTTTGGCCAAACAACAACGCGCCAATGCAACCCGAACAGGTTGAAGATCTGCTGTCATGGATGATCATCGGCACAATTTTGGGTGGCCGGATTGGCTATGTCCTGTTCTATCGACCCGATATGATTTTAGGCGACCCAGCTGGAATAATCCGCGTGTGGGAAGGCGGCATGTCCTTCCACGGTGGATTTATCGGGGTGATTCTAACCAGCTTGCTCTATTGCCGGCTGAAATCTCTGTCGGCTTGGTCCGTGGGGGATGCGATTGCCTTTGCGGCGCCGTTCGGGCTGTTTCTGGGCCGGATCGCAAATTTCATCAACGCCGAATTATGGGGCCGTCCGACAGATGTGCCTTGGGCTGTGGTTTTTCCAACTCAGGCGGCGCAAAACTGTCCGATCTGGTGGTTAGAGGAACACTGCAGCCGCCACCCGTCCCAGCTCTACGAAGCCTTGCTCGAGGGGCTTGTCCTGTTCGGCATCATGCTGACTTTGGCGTTCACCTTTCGGGCTCTGAAACGTCCCGGTGTGATTATCGGTGTATTTTTTGCCGGGTATGGATTGGCGCGCGTGATTGTCGAGACCTATCGTCAGGCGGACGCACAATATGTCGAGGCCGGCAATCCTATGGGGCATGTGATCCGGTTTGGAGCGGAATGGACCAGCGCCGGCTTGACCATGGGTCAGGTTCTGTCGATCCCGATGGTTTTGATCGGGCTGGGATTAATCGCGGCGCGGTGGAACGCAAGATGACATTGTTGACCAAACGGTTGATATCGCAGGTAGAAAAATCCGGTGCCCTGTCTATTGCAGAATACATGACGATTTGCCTGCTCGACCCGAAACACGGTTATTATACGCGGCAACAACCCTTTGGCAGCAGCGGCGATTTTGTTACCGCCCCGGAAGTGAGCCAGATGTTCGGCGAATTGCTGGGATTGGCACTTGCTCAAAGCTGGCTGGACCAAGGTGCACCTGCACCGTTTATACTGGCCGAACTTGGTCCCGGGCGCGGCACGTTGATGTCCGATGTGCTCCGCGCGACCAAATCCGTATCTGGATTTCAAGAGGCCGCCGATATCTGGCTGGTCGAGGCAAGTCCGGCTCTGCAAGACACACAACGCGCGCATCTGGCCGAACATCATCCAAACCTACATTGGGCCGACAGCCTTGACGCCGTTCCGGACGGGCCGCTGTTTCTGATCGCCAACGAGTTTTTCGACTGCATGCCAATACGTCAGTATCGCCGCACAGAACTGGGTTGGCAGGAACAAATGATCACGGCCAAGGACGGCGCACTTGGGTTTATGCTGGGACGGCCACTGCCCGATCAAGCAGTTCCAGACCGCGCACGCAAGCTGGCACCGGGGTCGATGATCGAAACCAGTGCTGCCAGCGCCGCCGTGGCCGAGGACATCGCGCGACGTATCGGCAGGTCGGCAGGGGCTGCGATTATCGTCGACTATGGCGACTGGGACAGCAGCAGCGACACGCTACAGGCAGTCAAAGCGCACAAGAAAGTCGGGGCCCTTGATCATCCGGGACGCTCGGACCTGACTGCCCATGTCAGTTTTTCAGAGCTGGCGAATGCCGCCCAACCTTTTGCCGCCGTTTCCGAATTGACCGATCAAGCCAGCCTGTTGGCAGCACTCGGCATTGTTCACAGAGCACAGGCACTGGCGGTCGAAATGGATCAATCGCAAGAAGAAAAGCATGTCGCCGCATTTCAACGCTTGACCGATGCCGACCAAATGGGGCAGCTTTTCAAAGCAATTTCAATTTTTCCTCAACACGGCATGCCGCCACCAGGATTTACACATGACACTCGAGATCCTGACCTCTGACACGCTTGCGCCAACGCGCCACGGGTTCTTTACCAGACGCGGCGGCGTATCATCCGGCGTTTTCAAGGGCCTGAATTGCGGGCTGGGATCTAGCGATCAAAAGGACGTCGTACTTTTGAACCGGGCGCTGGTGGCCGAAGCTATGAGCACAACTGCCGACAGATTAATGTCGGTGCATCAGATCCATTCAAGTGATGTTGTTGTGGTCGAGGGGCCATCGACACGCCCGCCGCCGCGCGCCGACGCCATGGTCACCGCAACCCGGGGTATCGCCCTGTCAATCCTGACCGCGGATTGCGCTCCTATTTTGTTTGCCGATGCCAAAGCCGGCGTCGTGGGCACGGCGCATGCAGGTTGGAAAGGCGCCTTATCCGGAGTGATCGCAGCGACCATTGACGCAATGGAGACGCTGGGTGGACACCGCGAAGACATATCGGCGACCATTGGCCCGTGCATCAGTCAGCGCAACTACGAAGTCGGGCCGGAATTCTTTGACAATTTCACGGCCCAGGACACGGGTTTTGCGCGGTTTTTTGCGCAGGGAAAAAACGACCATTTTCAATTCGATCTGCCGTCATTTTGCCTGCAACAACTGCGCGATGCCAATGTTGGCAGCGCCAACTGGACCGGTCACTGCACATATGCCGACCCCGACCGTTTCTATTCCTACCGACGCGCGACCCACTTGAAAGAAGCCGACTATGGCCGGTTGATTTCTGGCATATCACTCGACGTTTAGTGGCACAGCGCACGCGCTTGCAAGTTTAGTCGCGCAGCGCACGCGCTTCCAGCACATCAAACGGAATTCCTGGTTCATCCTTGGACTTACGGATTACCAGCGAGGTTTTCACACTGGCAACATTGTCGGCAGAGGTCAGCTCTTCTGTTAGAAAACTTTGAAACGTCGACAAATCCGGTGAAACACATTTTAGAATAAAATCAATTTCGCCATTCAGCATGTGGCATTCGCGAACCAACGGCCATTGCCGGCATTTTTCTTCAAAAGCCGACAAATCCGACTCGGCCTGCGAACTCAGCCCAACCATGGCAAAGACCTTTACCTCGAAACCGAGTTCGGTCTCGTCGACGACGGCGTGATAGTTCTGGATCAAGCCTTTTTCTTCCAATGCGCGGACACGGCGCAAACAGGGCGGCGCGGAAATCCCTACAACCTTGGCCAGATCGACGTTGGTCATACGGCCACTCGCCTGTAGCTCTGCCAGAATTTTGCGATCTATCGCGTCAAGTTTAACGGTTGCCATAAAATGTTCCTTGCAGCAAACAAGCTACTGTATCGCGCCAAGTTGCGCAACAATATTTCACAACTGCGCAAGAAAGTATCCGACACAAGCCTGTCTCCAAGGCAGATCAACTTTTTGTCACTTGGACCCCTGTTCGGGTTTCCCTCGGGCGCAAGCCTCACTATACAGATGCGACCGAAATTTCATAAGAGACCCCGATCATGTCCGACACTCGCCACACCCGTGTTCTTATTATTGGCTCCGGCCCCGCCGGTTATACAGCCGGTATTTACGCCAGCCGCGCAATGGTAGAGCCGTTGTTGGTCCAAGGCATAGAGCCCGGTGGCCAGCTGACAACGACCACCGAGGTCGAGAACTGGCCCGGCGATACCGAAGTCCAGGGCCCTGACTTGATGATCCGCATGGAAGCCCACGCCAAGGCAATGGGAACCGAGATTGTCGGCGACATCATTGCCGATCTGGACCTGTCCAAACGCCCGTTTACGGCCAAGGGTGACAGCGGCACGACCTATACTGCCGACGCGGTTATTCTGGCCACCGGGGCACGCGCCAAATGGCTGGGGCTGGAATCTGAGGAAAAATTCAAGGGCTTTGGCGTGTCGGCCTGTGCAACGTGCGACGGATTTTTCTATCGCGGTGCAGAAATTGTGGTTATCGGCGGCGGCAATACAGCCGTAGAAGAAGCCCTGTTCCTGACGAATTTTGCCTCCAAAGTCACGCTGATCCACCGCCGTGACGAATTGCGCGCAGAGAAGATCCTTGAGCACAGGCTTTTGAACCACGAAAAAATCGAGCCGCTTTGGTTCCACGAACTGGTCGAAGTTGTCGGCGACAGAGATCCGCTTGGCGTAACCGGTGTGCGGGTAAAACACACCAAAACAGGCGAGATCACGGAAATTCCCTGCAAGGGCGTTTTTGTCGCAATTGGCCACGCTCCGGCAAACGAGCTGGTCATTGATCAGCTGGAAACCCATATGGGCGGCTATGTCGTCACCAAGCCCGACAGTACCGCCACATCCATTGCCGGCGTTTTTGCTGCCGGCGATCTGACCGATCACAAATACCGCCAGGCGGTTACCTCGGCCGGAATGGGCTGTATGGCGGCACTCGAAGCAGAACGGTTTCTGGCGGATGAAGAATAATTTTCCAGCCAGTCTCATTTTCTGACAAAACCGTCCCCTTTTAACAGCGCTATCTTGCTTTTCTTGGAACAAACTGTATTCGGGGAAGAGAATTCCCAAACGCCAAGAGAGCGCCATGATTGCTGATAACCTTCTGCCTGTTCCCGAACTCTATGCAGCCTTTGACCAAGCGGGTCGGCTGAAATCCGAAGCCGCAGACCTGCCAAGTTGGGATATGACCGCGCGCCAAATCTGTGATCTGGAGCTGTTGATGAACGGCGGGTTTTATCCGCTGAAGGGATTTTTGGGCCAAGACGACTATGTTAGCGTCGTTGAAAACATGCGGTTGGCGGATGGCGCATTGTGGCCGATGCCGATTACCTTGGATGTGTCACAGGATTTTGCCGACGGGGTAAAGTCCGGCGACAAGATTGCCCTGCGCGACCAAGAAGGTGTCATTCTGGCGACGCTGGAAATCTCGGATGCGTATTCACCGGACAAGACCCGCGAAGCAGAACAGGTGTTTGGCTCCAACGACCAGACCCATCCGGCAGTGAACTATTTGCACAATGTCGCAGGCGCCGTTTATCTGGGCGGCAAAATCACCGGCATCCAACAAGCGGTACACTATGATTTTCGCGCCCGTCGCGACAGCCCGAACGAGCTGCGGTCCTATTTCCGTAAAGTCGGTTGGCGGCGCATTGTCGCCTTTCAAACCCGCAATCCGCTGCACCGCGCCCATCAGGAACTGACGTTTCGCGCTGCCAAAGAAGCACAGGCCAACCTGTTGATCCATCCGGTTGTGGGTCTGACCAAGCCCGGCGACGTCGACCATTTTACCCGCGTGCGCTGTTACGAGGCGGTTCTGGACAAATACCCCCAGTCAACCACGACGATGAGCCTGCTGAACCTTGCCATGCGCATGGCCGGCCCGCGCGAGGCAGTCTGGCACGGTTTGATCCGCAAGAACCACGGCTGTACGCATATGATTGTCGGTCGCGATCACGCCGGCCCGGGCCAGAACTCTGCCGGCGACGATTTTTATGGTGCGTATGATGCGCAGGTCCTGTTTCGCGAACATCAGGACGAAATGGGCATCGAAATGGTCGACTTCAAACACATGGTCTATGTGCAGGAACGCGCCCAGTACGAACCTGCCGACGAGATTGAAGACGGCGTATCGGTGCTAAATATCTCAGGAACCGAACTACGCCGCCGCTTGGCCGAGGGTCTGGAAATTCCGGATTGGTTTTCCTTTCCCGAAGTGGTCAAAGAGCTGCGACGCACCCGTCCGCCACGGTCAAAACAAGGTTTTTCGGTGTTTTTCACCGGTTTTTCCGGATCTGGCAAATCCACCATAGCCAATGCGTTGATGGTCAAGCTGATGGAAATGGGCGGCCGCCCTGTGACCCTGCTGGACGGCGATATTGTGCGCAAAAATCTGTCGTCCGAGCTGGGGTTTTCCAAAGAGCACCGCGACCTGAACATCCGCCGCATCGGCTATGTGGCCTCTGAAATTACCAAAAACGGCGGCATCGCCATCTGCGCGCCGATCGCGCCCTACGCCACCACACGACGCGCTGTGCGCCAAGATGTCGAGGCCTTTGGCGCCTTTATCGAGGTCCATGTCGCAACCAGCATCGAGGAATGCGAACGCCGCGACCGCAAGGGGCTGTACAAACAGGCGCGCGCCGGAAAGATCAAGGAATTCACAGGGATTTCAGACCCCTATGATGTTCCCGCCGATCCAGAACTGAGCATCGACACCGAGAATGTCGACGTCGATAACTGTGCCCATCAGGTGATCCTGAAGCTCGAAAGCATGGGGTTGATTGCGGGCTAGGTGCGCGCAGCTAGCAATAGACGAGATAACGGTCCGACATCCGTGTTGGGCCTTTTTAATTCTGCCCCTATTCGCGAGTATCACCAAAGCCACGGCTAAATGGAAATTGGCTAATCAAATAGAACAGGGAAACGGAGAGGATTGCGCAGACTAGGAATGCCATGGTCAGCAACCACAAGTGATCGTCATTCAACGCTAGTCCTCCATCCAGTACATAGAGAACCACACCCGTCACAACGAACTGAAGCACCGTGCAGACCAATGCAAAGCCGAGGTAGGGCAAAAATCTGACCACACTCGTCGGCTTTTGAAACAAGATATACGCCGGAATGCCGAGCACGACCGCCGATCCATATCCCACCAACAGTCCGAGACCAAAAAAGACCCCCAAGAAATCAATGTCCCAGAACGCATAGCGAAAAACCACTGCCAGGATCGGAAAAACCATCGGCGCAATGACGAAAGCAATTGCCACGCGTGCTCGGGATCTGGGGTTTTGTGACCTAGCTGCCGTCTTCACCACCTGATCCTGACGTCTTTATCCTAATGCACGCTCACCGGTTCAAAATTGTTGGTCCGGGCGACAGCAAATGCCATGGCGCGGTCTTTGACCAGCGCCAGACGCTCGCCGCTTTCATCGTGAATGGCGTACAGGATCGCACGACGCCCAACTTTGGCTTTGATATCATCGGGCAGCTCTGCCCGCGGAACGGAACGTACATAGACAATCCGGTCTTCCAGATCGTCGAGAATTTCAACTTTGGTATCCACGATATGCCCCTAGCTCTGCTTGATTTGTATGTTTTGAACGACGGTCTCGGGAATGGCTCGGTCAAGATCCACATGCAGCAGCCCGTTTTCCATGGACGCGCCGCCAACCTCTACACCATCGGCCAGCACAAAGGTGCGCTGGAACTGTCGCGCGGCAATGCCACGGTGCAGAAACACGCGCCCGTCCAGATCGTCGACTTGCCGTCCTCGGATCACCAGCTGGCTGTTTTCCAGCGTGATCGACAGATCCTCTTCGCGAAAACCGGCCACGGCCAGCGTAATACGATAAGACGCTTCCGAACTTTGTTCGATATTGTAGGGTGGATAACCTTCATTCCCGGTTTTTGCGGTCCGCTCGACCAGACGGTCCAGCTGTTCAAAACCCAATAGAAACGGGTGCGAGGCGAAAGATATTTTGCTCATAGTAAAGCCCTTTGAGAAGCGACTTGCAGTATTCGGCCCCATCATTGGCGACCTGAATAGAATATGGGGGCTAATTGCCGAATTCTCAAGGTCCATTGTCGGCTTAAACCTTTCGGAAACGGTTCAGTGTGTTAAAATGCCGGAAAATAGGGCGATAACGGGCGAAAATGAACAAATCACCAAAAATGGACGGCCAAATGAACCGCAAAGAAGTTTTGCGCGTTGAACTGGCAACCTTGAAAATGGAACATCAGGATCTGGACGAGGCAATTGCCGCCCTGCATGGAACCCTGTATCCGGATTTACTGCGCATGCAGCGGCTCAAACGTCAAAAACTGGCGCTAAAGGATCAGATACGCCGGCTCGAAGACGAAATAACACCGGATATTATTGCATAGATTGACCGTTGTAAGCGGGCCGATTTTTGGTATATTGCGCTCTTTCTGACGCCAAAAAGGGCCATAGCGATGAGCGACAACATCAAAGTTGGAATTATTATGGGAAGTCAGTCCGACTGGCCGACGATGAAGCTGGCCGCGGACATCCTGACCGAATTGAACGTCCCGCACGAGGTCAAGATCGTTTCGGCCCATCGCACGCCCGACCGGCTGTGGTCTTATGGGAAAGCCGCCGTTGATCGCGGGCTTCAGGTGATTATTGCAGGCGCTGGCGGTGCGGCCCACCTGCCCGGAATGATGGCGTCTAAAACCCGGGTTCCGGTTCTGGGCGTACCGATACAAACGCGGGCGCTGTCGGGTGTCGACAGCCTCTATTCCATTGTTCAAATGCCCAAAGGCTTTCCGGTTGGAACCATGGCCATTGGGGCTGCGGGGGCCGCGAATGCCGGCCTGATGGCAGCTGCCATTCTGGCAAATTCCGATCCGGCACTGGCTGGCCGTCTGGACGCATGGCGTGCCGCCTTGTCGAACTCTATTGCGGATGAGCCAACCAATGACTAGCCCGCTGCTGCCCGGCTCGACCATCGGTATTCTGGGCGGTGGCCAATTGGGCCGAATGCTGTCTGTTGCAGCGGCGCGTCTTGGCCTGAAAACCCATATTTTTGAGCCCGGTGCCAACCCGCCTGCCGGTCAAGTCGCCGATGCGGTGACCACCGCGCCCTATGACGATCACGATGCGCTGCGCCGGTTTGCAACCCGTGTCGACATTATCACCTTCGAGTTCGAGAATATTCCGGCCGAGGCGCTGGACGTGCTGGAAACGCTTTGTCCGGTTCTGCCAAATCGCCGTGCTCTGTCGACGTCGCAAGACCGGATCGTCGAGAAAAAATTTCTGACAGATCTGGGCCTGAAGGTCGCGCCCTTTGCCAATGTAGAGACTTCCGAAAATCTGTCCTATGCCATTGAAACTGTTGGTGTTCCATCGATCCTGAAGACCCGCCGTTTTGGCTATGATGGCAAAGGTCAGGCGCGCTTGAAAAACACCGCCGACGCGCAATCGGCATGGGACGCACTGGGCAATACGCCCTGCGTGCTGGAAGGTTTTGTTGATTTCGGGCGCGAGGTTTCGGTCATCGGTGCCCGGTCGAAATCTGGCGAAGTGGTGTGTTTTGATCCCGGTGAAAATGTGCATCGCAACGGCATTCTGCACATGACCACTGTCCCGGCATCGCTGAAATCTGGCCAACGCATGGACGCGGTGATCCTGACCGGTCAAATTCTGAACGCGCTGGACTATGTTGGCGTCATGGGGGTCGAGTTGTTTGTAACGCCGCAGGGTTTGATCATAAACGAGATTGCGCCGCGAGTGCACAATTCCGGTCACTGGACACAAAACGGCTGTGTGATCGACCAGTTTGAACAACATATACGCGCCGTGGCGGGCTGGCCCTTGGGTGACGGCAAACGCCATTCCAATACAGTGATGACAAACCTGATCGGGACAGAGGCAAACAACGTCGGGGCGCTGGCAAAAGATGCTTCTATTGGCATTCATCTTTACGGCAAGGCCGAAGCCAAATCGGGCCGAAAGATGGGCCATATCAACAAGATCACCGGCGCGGCCTAGGGATTAGTAACGGGCTTGGTGTCGGAGATCATCGTCGCCAACAGCACGCCTCCCAGCGCAATCGGAAAGCCCACCAGGTGATAGATCGCCAGACGCTCGCCCAGAAAGACGAACGAAAAAACCGCACCAAACACTGGCATAAGATGTAGGAAATATATCGTTTTGGATGGTCCGATCCGCGCCACCGCCGCATTGAACGCTAACAGCGCCAACGCGATCCAGCCAGCCCGGTGTTCGCCCGAAGGCTATAATACCCTAACGGATAAAGCGACCGGTCTTAAGAAACGCAACGACCTGATCATAGACCTTGGGATTGTTCATCATGAACGTATGGGTCACCGGCAAGGTAATATGGTCGGTCATACCCTCGACCTTGGTGCTTTCGACGGAAACTTTACCGTCGTGAGGACCGCCAAACTTGTTGGTCATTGACGGCATAATGTGCTGTGTTCCGGCTATAACACCCAAGGAAAAATTAACCGGGCCCATTTGATTGGGAATAGAGTTCGGATCGGTACCCAATTGGGCTCCGGCAATTCCGTTGAACACATCGAAACCGGGAACATCCTTGAATTCGTCGACGATCGGCGAGCCGTGATTGGGTGGCCCCATCATCACAACATGGCCCAAATTGGGAAGGTCTGCGTCTTTGAGGTATTGTCGCACCAGCAATCCCCCCATTGAATGGGTCACGAAATGCACCCGACGCGCACCAGCACAGTCCGCAACGGCCGCTGGCAAAATGTCATGTGCAAGAGTGCGGATGCTCGTCTTTTTCGACGGGTAGTCCTTGTTTACGACGGTAAAGCCATCAATATCCAGACGGGTTGCCAGCACTTCCATCGACAAGGCACTGCGGGCAAGACCATGCAGGATAATCACACAATCATCCGCCTGCACAGGCGGTGCCGTTGACAGCAGTATGGGGATCAACAATCTCTTCATAACTTCAAAGTAGGTCCTTTTGGTCTAATTACTAGGCATTACGTTGCGCACCGGCCCAAATTGACAGGCCAACACCCACCACAACCAAAGTCGCCGACACAAGAAACGCATTGGTAACTGGCTCACCCAGAAATGCCCACCCGCCTAACATCGCAATCAGCGGAACCGTGAGTTGCGACACTGCGGCAATACTTGTCTGGAGCATCGGCAACACATGATACCACAACGCATAGCCCAGTCCAGACGTCACCGCCCCCGACAGACAGGCCAACAGCACGCCTTGCACGGTGACTGTTTCACCGTTCGAAAACACCACTGCACCGGCTAATATCGCCACTGAAAACGGCAACGCGAGCAAAAAGTTTCGCGCCGTTGCCGCCAGAGGATCGCGAACGCCGCGCCCCACCAGCGAATATACACCCCATCCGAGTGCGGCGACGATCATCAAGGCCGCACCGCCAATGTCGGGCGCCGCGGCACCGGGTAACAACAGATACACAAGCCCGCCAAACGCCAGCGCCGACCCGACCCATTGCAGCGCCACAGGTCGCTGTCCCTGATACACGGCGCCCGCAAACATTGTCATCTGAACACCACCAAACATGATCAGCGCGCCAATGCCGGTATCAAGCCACAGGTAAGCATAGGAAAACCCGACCACATAGGCCAACAGACTAAATACTGCCACCCAGTGTGTTTTAATAGCGTCGCTCTGGTCGCGCCTGAACTGCAACAATATCCCCAACACCAGCGCCCCGGAACCAAGCCGGATCGTGGCAAAGCTTGCCGGTCCGATCCACTGGTCTGACAGGGCAATTCGGTTCAAAACAGAATTTGCGGCAAAGGCAATCATTGTTAAAACAACTAAGAGAAAAAGGCGCATTCGAGTTCCATTCAGAGGGCAATGCCGCCTCTATATCACCGCAAATGCCTTTGCATATTCAATTTCCCTTGAGAGCATCGAAAAACCTCCGATGTCGAAAACTGAAGCGGCTGTAAATTCTGATGCGTATGGCGTCGAAAAATCGCTGGCCGCCGACACGTCAAAGCCAAAGCGATTATAATAGTTGGGATCGCCCAAAACAAATGCAGCTGTCCAACCTGCCTCTTCGGCCTCTTCCAATGCCGTATGGATTAGGGCCGAACCGACGCCCTCGCCCTGATGGCCGGGTACAACTGACACCGGGGCCAAAGCCAAACAGTTCGCAGGCTTGATGAGCCGCGACATCACCAGATGCCCGACAAGTTCGTCAAACAAAGTTGCGACCCATTCATAGGCTATTCGCTTTTCTTTGCGAAGCGAGGCAACAAGCAAAGCTTCGTCATGGCGGCCGAACGCTGCATCAATCAAATTGGCCGCTCTATCCCTGTCACGAGGCTGTGCAAGACGGATAAACATGAAACCAGACTATCACAAAATGTGAGTCGCAGCCAAACCGTGTCGCCTAGTCTGCCAGATGACGCTTGCAGAATGTCGCAATCTGGGCGATGGCACCGTCTGCCTCGGGCAGATATCCGGCCAGCAGATGCCAAACATGCGAACAGTCGGAAAAAACTTGTAGCTCGGTCTCGACGCCAACAATTCGAAGCTTCTCTTCGATCCGCTCGGCGTCGCTAAGCAAAATTTCGGTACTGCCTGCCTGTATCAGAACCGGCGGACAGCCAGCCAGTTTGGCAAATAGCGGCGAGGCAAGCGGCAGAGCCGGATCGGCCCCTTCCAGATAAATCTCGTTGAGCATATCCGCCTGCCCAGAAGGCAACACAGGATCACGCGATGCATTATATCCAAACGACGTGCCACTGTAGGTTAAATCAACAACTGGCGACATCAACACAGCAACCGCTGGTTTGGGCAGCCCCTGTTCAATAACTTGCGACAACAGACCAAGCGCCAGATTTCCGCCGGCGCTGTCACCCGCCAAAATGATCTGATCAGCGTTGTATCCGACGGCCAACAAGCCCCGATAGCATGCCAGAACATCATCGCAGGCAGCGGGAAACGGATGCTCCGGCGCCAAGCGATAGTCCGGAACAAATGCCTGCGCATCCAGCTGCCCCGCCACGCGCGCCGCCAGTTTTGCATAAGACTGCGAACTGCCGGCAACGAAACCGCCACCATGCAGAAACAGCACCACCCGATCGGACCTGCTGTGTTGTGTACCAGTCCACAGACCTCTGATTGTCACCCCGTCCACAGTATATGTCGCCGGACTTGTCCAAAATCCATGCGGCGCGAGAAACCACCGGCTGGTTGTTTCAAACATGTCGCGCAGGGCAATCGGATTTTCTGAACGTTGTAAAACCGGCTTTAAAAACAGCCGGCTGAAAACAGTAAGACCTTTGAGGCGAATAGACACGAGCACTCCTATTTTGAGCCAGTTTAGGCAGAACTGCCCAGAATGCCAATTCACAATACAGCGGCTGCCCGTCCAGAAATGTTTCCGGCTTCACCCTTTGAAAACATTCTCTCTATGCCACTCTAGAAAGGCGGGATGCGGTGCTAAATTGAAGGCAGCTTGGCGCTTTCTGGTGGCAACAATGCGTCCGCAGTTCGGCCTTGCACGCGGCACATTTTGTTCAAACGTCCACAAGCTGCCAGGCGTCACGATGGCGTAACTTCGTTCTGCATTCACCGGATCAGGAACAATTTTCTCAATCTTTTGAATTGCGTAGAACCCAGGAGAGCCGGATTTTAACCCCGAGTACAGCACAACCCAGTCACCAACAGCTTTGGCCATAGTTGAAAGATAAGACCGATTTGGAAAGTTGTAACGATCTCCGGGAACATCGTCGTAAATAGAAATAGGGTTTGAAATCAATACCAGTTTGGCCATCAGCCAAGGTTAGGATGTTGTGCAATAAAAGCAATAAAAAAGGGGCCGCCCAACAAGGCGGCCCCGATAATTCAACGCAACAGCGCGGATGATTACATCATGCCGCCCATGCCGCCCATGCCACCCATGTCAGGCATTGCACCGCCACCGGCACCTGGTTTTTCAGGTTTGTCGGCAACCATTGCTTCTGTTGTGATCAACAGGCCAGCGATAGAGGCTGCATCTTCCAGAGCTGTACGGACAACTTTGGCAGGGTCAATAACGCCGAAGGAGAACATGTCGCCATATTCTTCTGTTTGCGCGTTAAAGCCGAAAGTCAAATCGCTGCTCTCGCGGACTTTGCCCGCAACAACCGCACCATCAACACCAGCGTTTTCAGCGATCTGACGCAGAGGTGCTTCCAGTGCGCGACGCACGATGGAAATACCCGCAGTTTGGTCAGCGTTCACGCCCTCAAGGCCGATCAGACCTTTGGCAGCCTGAACCAGTGCAACACCACCACCGACAATAACACCTTCTTGAACGGCCGCACGGGTCGCATTCAGGGCATCGTCAACGCGGTCTTTGCGCTCTTTCACTTCAGTTTCTGTCGCGCCGCCAACACGGATCACAGCAACACCACCGGCCAATTTAGCCAGACGCTCTTGCAGTTTTTCGCGGTCGTAATCAGAAGAAGTTTCTTCGATTTGCGCCTTGATCTGTGCAACGCGTGCTTCGATCTCGGCTTTTTCGCCAGCGCCATCAATGATGGTTGTTTCGTCTTTGGTGATCGAAACTTTCTTGGCTGTGCCCAGCATTTCCATGCCAACAGATTCCAGCTTCATACCCAGATCATCAGAGATAACCTGACCACCGGTCAAAACTGCGATGTCTTGCAACATGGCTTTGCGGCGATCGCCGAAACCAGGAGCTTTGACAGCAGCAATTTTCAGGCCGCCACGCAGTTTGTTGACAACCAGAGTTGCCAGCGCTTCGCCTTCAACATCTTCCGAGATGATCATCAGCGGTTTACCGGATTGGATAACTGTTTCCAACAACGGAACCATTGGCTGTAGCGAAGAGAGTTTTTTCTCGTGCAACAGGATCAGGCAGTCTTCCAGCTCTGTTGTCATCTTGTCAGGGTTGGTAACAAAATATGGCGACAGGTAGCCACGGTCGAACTGCATGCCTTCAACAACATCGGTTTCTGTTTCCAGACCTTTGTTCTCTTCAACAGTGATAACGCCCTCATTGCCAACTTTTTGCATCGCATCAGCGATCTGGTTGCCAATAGCTTCTTCGCCGTTTGCGGAAATTGTGCCGACCTGTGCGACTTCTGCACTGTCTTTCACTTCGCGCGAGCTTGCTTTGATTGTTTCAACAACTTGGGAAACAGCAACGTCGATACCGCGTTTCAGGTCCATCGGGTTCATGCCAGCGGCAACCGATTTCAAGCCTTCGCGAACGATGGCTTGGGCCAGTACTGTCGCGGTTGTTGTGCCGTCACCAGCTGTGTCATTTGTACGGCTGGCCACTTCTTTGACCATTTGCGCGCCCATGTTTTCAAACTTGCCTTCAAGTTCGATCTCTTTGGCAACGGTAACACCGTCTTTGGTGATACGCGGTGCGCCAAAGGATTTGTCCAGAACAACGTTCCGGCCTTTGGGGCCCAGTGTAACTTTTACAGCGTCGGCCAGAATGTTCACGCCGTCCAACATACGGTTGCGTGCTTCTGTGCCGAATTTTACGTCTTTTGCAGCCATTTTAGATTGCTCCTAATTCGTCTACGAGTGGATTAGAGAAGGCCGAGAATGTCGGATTCTTTCATGATCAACAGCTCTTCGCCGTCGATGGTAACCTCTGTGCCGGACCATTTGCCGAACAGAACCTTGTCACCGGCTTTAACAGCCATAGCGATCAGCTCGCCGCTGTCTTTGCGCGCGCCTTCACCGGCAGCGATGATTTCGCCTTCGGCTGGTTTTTCTTTTGCCGATTCTGGGATGATCAGACCGCCAGCGGTTTTCTCTTCGCCTTCGAGGCGACGGACCAGTACACGGTCGTGCAGAGGTGTAAATGCCATTAGGATTGCTCCGTTTTTACGATTAAATTTCAAGTCTTCGGGAGGTTAGGTAACCAAATTAGCACTCACCTCCGAGGAGTGCTAACAGCGGATAAATAATGGGGCGACCCATCGGAGTCAAGGTAAATGGCAGGGATTACCGCCAACAAAGACCAAGTTGGGCAAGATGATTCCGATCATGTTGATTAAAGACTAATAATATCAATACTTTATCTCACAGTATGTGGCCGTGTCAGACGTTGAATTCCGACCGAAACCGGCACCAAAGCTAGGGACATCCACCGGAAAATCCTTCGGTCTGGTCAAGCACCAGAGAGGCTGATAGAGGAGGGCATGACAAAAATTATCAACAGTTTAGACCAGATATCCAATCACTACAGCGCCGTATTTTGCGATTTGTGGGGGTGTTTGCACAATGGCATTCGGCCCTTCGAGAATGCGGTGTCGGCACTGGCGCATTTCCGCGATGCTGGCGGCACGGTATTACTGCTGACCAACTCTCCGCGCCCGTCACAATCTGTTTATACCCAGCTCGATGACATCGGGGTGGCGCGTGAGCTTTATCATGGCATTGTCTCCAGCGGTGATGCCGCACGCTCTGCTATGTCCACAGGCCTTTTCGGCCGCCGGGTTTATCACGTGGGCCCACAACGCGATCTTGGCTTCTTCCAAGGTGTAAGCACCGAAGACTTTTATCAGGGCATAGATGTCGAGCTGGTTTCGTTGGACCAAGCCGAGGGTATAGTTTGCACCGGCTTGTTTGACGACAAGACCGAAACGCCGGCGGATTATGCCGACGTATTCGGCAAGGCCAAAGAGTTGGGTCTAAAAATGCTCTGTGCCAATCCGGACATTGTTGTCGATCACGGTGACACGCGCATTTATTGCGCCGGTGCGCTGGCCGAGGCCTACACGGATATGGGCGGCGAGGCGCATTATTTCGGCAAGCCGCACGCGCCGATCTATGATCTGGCGCGCAAGCGGTTGACCTCTATCACCGGACAAATCATCGACGACACAAAAATCCTGTGTGTTGGCGACGGGATCAACACAGACATCAGAGGCGCAATTGCCGAAGATCTGGACAGCTTATTCATCACCAGCGGCTTGGCAGCCAGCGAAACAATGGCTGGAGCAACGATCCAGACAGACCAACTGGCCAATTATTTTGCCGCCGTGCAATTGACACCGACCTATTCCATTGGTCATCTGCGATAGCGCGAACAGGGGCCAGCATAAATGCAGATCGTAAGAGACTATCAATTTGTTGATCCGGCCGATCGCGGTGCGACTGTCGCTATTGGAAATTTCGACGGTGTTCATGTGGGTCATCAGTCGGTGATCGGCCTGACCGCAGACATTGCTGCTCGATCGGGCACAAGGCTAGGCGTTTTGACGTTCGAACCACACCCGCGTGAATATTTTGCGCCCGATGCGCCCGCGTTTCGCCTGATGAATGCCGAAGCCAAAGAAAACCGGCTGGAAAAACTGGGTGTCTCGCACCTCTATCAGTTGAATTTCAACGCAGCCCTGTCCGGCCTCAGTGCAGAAGAGTTCGCCCGCGACGTCATTGCACAAGGTCTGGGATTGCATCACGTTGTCATCGGGTCTGATTTTTGTTTTGGCAAAGGCCGCAGCGGCACTGCCGACACGCTGGTCATGCTGGGAAAGCTGTACGGCTTTGACGTGACCGTGGTCGATTTGATCCGGGACGGCAAAGAGGT
Organism: uncultured Myxococcota bacterium; assembly: GCA_964196455.1. Lineage (GTDB taxonomy): Bacteria > Pseudomonadota > Alphaproteobacteria > Rhodobacterales > Rhodobacteraceae > Amylibacter. Next base: position 34,338 of record CAXMUJ010000215.1, read on the forward strand.
CTATTCCTCAACCGCAATCAGAACGGCCCTGTCAGACGGCCGCCCACAAGACGCCGCCCGAATGCTGGGCCATTTGCACAGGATCGAGGGGCAAGTCATCCACGGCGATCAACGCGGGCGCGAGTTGGGCTTTCCGACTGCAAACCTGGCTCTGGATGGGCTGCACAGACCCAGATATGGCGTTTATGCCGTAGTCGTCGACATTCTGGACGGGGCCCATAAGGGGCGCTATCACGGCGCTGCATCCATCGGTTTACGCCCGACATTTGGCGTAAATATTGCCAATCTGGAGGTGTTCCTCTTTGATTTTTCCGGCGATCTGTATGGCGCAACACTCTCGGTGGCCTTGGTCGAGTTTCAACGACCGGAAGTGAAGTTTGACAGCCTTGACGCCCTGATCGAGCAGATGGATGCTGATTGCATCGAAAGCCGCAAAATACTGTCGGCCTTATGACAGGGTCTAATCTGCGCAAGAACTTCTGGAAAAAATTTGACATAGGCGACCTGTCAAAACCCGAATGGGAAGCCCTGTGCGACGGCTGTGGCAAATGTTGCATGATCAAGCTGGAGGACCACGAGACAGCGGAGGTGAAATATACCAACGTTGCCTGTCGTCTGTTTGATGCCGAAACCTGTCGCTGTGGCAACTATGCTTTGCGCCGACAGATGGTCGCCGGATGCGTGGTGTTGACGCCGGAAAACATCGAACGCAACGCGCATTGGATGCCCGGCACCTGTGCCTACCGCCTGTTACAAAATGGCGACCCCCTGCCCGACTGGCATCCGCTGATCACCGGCAATTCCGACAGCGTGCACACCGCCAATATTTCCATGCAAGGCAACGTTTTATTCGAATACGAGGTCGCCGAGGAAGATCTTGAAGATCACATCGTAGAAGGGCTTCAATAATGAATTTTGCGTCTGACACCTGGGCCCCTGCCCATCCCAAAGTTCTGGAAGCACTGCACACAGTTAACGCCGGTAATTTTCCCGCCTACGGCGACGATGCGTCGATGGAACGGGTAACCGAAATGATCCGCGATATGTTTGAGGCCCCGCAAGCCGCTGTCTATTTGGTGTCCACCGGCACTGCGGCCAATAGCCTGGCACTGGCGACCTATGCAATGCCTTGGTCGGCCATTTACTGTCACGAGCTGGCGCATATCGACGATGATGAATGCGGTGGCCCAGAGTTTTTCACCGGCGGTGCCAAACTGGTATTGTTACCGGGCAAACACGGCAAGGTTTTGCCCAGCGTCCTGTCCGAAAAACTCGCGGTCAAACCGCGACGCGATGTACACAAAATTCAGAACGGAGTTCTGTCGCTGACCAATGTCACCGAGCTTGGTGCCGTCTACAGCGCAGCGGAAATATCCGCCTTGGCGGATGTGGCCAAATCGCACGATCTGCCGGTGCATCTGGACGGGGCGCGGTTTTCCAACGCCATCGTCGCCAGCGGTGCGACACCAGCGGAAATGACCTGGAAAGCCGGTGTCGATGTCGTCAGTTTCGGCGGTAGCAAAAATGGTCTGATGGGGGTCGAAGCCGTGGTCCTGTTCGATCCGGACAAGGCCTGGGAATTCGAGCTGCGCCGCAAACGTGCCGGCCATCTGGTTGCCAAACACCGATACCTGTCAGCCCAGATGGAGGCCTATTTGAGCAACAACCTGTGGCGCGAACTGGCGGAAAACGCCAATGCTCAAGGCGCCTATCTGGCAAAGGGCCTCGGTTCGGTTGACGGGGCGTGGTTTGTTCATCCCCAAGAGGCAAACATGATGTTCTGCGCCTGGGACCGCCCGGGCCACGACCGTGCCCGCGCGGCAAACGTCCCGCTTGGTAGCTATACCATAGAGGGTCGGGATGGACGCGACCAAATGGCCGCACGTTTGGTCACAAACTGGTCCACCACCACGTCAGAGGTCGATCAGTTTGTTGACCTGATTGCTCAGCCCGGTTCGGCCAGATAGTCGTCCAGATAATCGAGCCTGTCCTGACCAAAAAACACCTGATCACCGACCAGATAACTCGGCGAGCCAAAAACATTGCGCCTGACCGCCTCGTCGGTGTTGCGGTGCAGGGTTTCCGCACCGCTGAGCATACCGCTGTTGACCAACTCCGGATCAAATCCGTTTTCAGTCAGCTGTTCACGAATGACAACTTCGTCCGCGATGTCCTTTTGCTCGACCCAGCAGGCCCGAAGCAGGCCTTGCACCAAACCGCCCAGATTGCCGCCACCAGCGGTTTGCGCCGCGACTATTGCGAAACACGCAGGTGCGGGATTGGTTGAAAAATATGTCGGCTTCGCGTTGATCGGCATTCCGGTTCGCCTGGAAATGCGTGCCAATTCCTGCAACCGGTACGCCCGGCGCGATTCGTGGCGCTGTGATAACGGCAGCGTTCCGGTCGCCTCAAACACTTTCATCAGCACCATGGGTTTATATTCGATTGTGGCGCCATGTTTGGCGGCGATTTCTTCCAACTTGTTGCCGGCCAAATAGGTAAATGGTGACAAGGGAAACATGAAATAGTCAATATGAGCCAAGCCGGCCTCCTTATTTTGCTTTGGTAACGCTATCAGGCCGGTAACCACTAGGCAAAGCTTGCCTTGGATGTTAAGGCCTCGACAGGTTACAAAACTGTCATATCCTTAGACAAAGCCGGAGCGCCATCGATGAAAAGCCTTATCGAACCGAAGCTGATCGCAGGGAATTCCAACCTTGATTTGTCCGAAGCAATTGCACGTCGCATGTCTATGCACCGTGGCAAAGCGGTCAAGTTGGTGGATACCCGGGTCGAACGATTTAACGATGGCGAGATATTCGTCGAAGTTTACGAGAACGTGCGGGGCGAGGACATGTTCATCCTGCAGTCCACATCAAACCCTGCCAATGACAATCTAATGGAATTGCTGATCATGGCCGACGCGCTGCGCCGGTCATCCGCAGAACGCATCACCGCAATTATCCCTTACTTTGGCTATGCGCGCCAAGATCGTCGCACCAAGGCCCGCACGCCGATCTCGGCCAAGCTGGTGGCCAATATGCTGGTCGGGGCCGGTATCGAGCGGGTTTTGACCATGGACTTGCACGCAACGCAGATCCAGGGCTTTTTTGATATTCCTGTGGACAACCTTTACGCAGCACCGGTCTTTGCGCTGGATATGCGTCACAACTTTGGCAGCATGGACAAGGTGACCGTGGTGTCGCCTGACGTTGGCGGCGTGGCCCGTGCCCGTGAACTGGCCAAACGGATCGGCGCCGAACTGGCGATTGTTGACAAGCGCCGCAACAAGCCGGGCGAAATCGCCGAGATGACGGTCATCGGTGATGTCACCGGCCGCAATTGTGTGATCGTGGACGATATTTGCGACACGGCGGGCACGCTGTGCAAAGCCGCTGACGTATTGATGGAAGCCGGCGCATCAGAAGTGCATTCCTTTATCACCCACGGCGTTCTGTCTGGTCCGGCCGTGGACCGGCTGAACAAATCCAGTATGAAGCAACTGGTGATCACCGACTCGATCCAAGCAACTCCCGAGGTTGCCGCCTGCGAAAAAATCCGCATCGTACCAACCGCGCCGATGTTCGCCCAAGCCATTCTGAACATTGCCAACGGCACATCAGTGTCGTCGCTGTTCGACGAAGATACGCTGGGTCCGATCTACGATGGCTATTATAATAATACGCAAACGCGTCGCAGCGCCTAGCCTGACAGCCAAGCAATACCCCCGAACCAGATCGGGGGTAGCGCGGCAAACAGGCGTCCAGATACAAAAAAGCCTCCGAAAACCGGAGGCTTTTTCAAGTCTGTCTCTTTACCTAGATCGCCAGCAAATCGCCAAGTGCTTTGGTGTCCGCCAGACGTTTGTCTGCCATATCCTTGTCAGCACCGGATGTACCCTCGGCAGCTTCTGCTGCTTCGGCAATCATCGCATCAAGCGTCTCGCGGGTAACCTCACCCTTGGGAACGGCTTGCTCTGCCAAAACAGAAGCGCTGGTGCCGGAAACCTCGACAAAACCGCCAGTGACCACATATTCAGTCACGTCTGATCCTGCCTTTACCGTCAACACACCGGGGCGCAACGTTGTCAAAAACGGTGCGTGCTCGGGCATGGCGGTGAAGTCACCTTCGGCGCCCGGGATCTCGATCTCGGTTGCTTCCAGTGACGCCAGTTTCCGTTCCGGCGAAACAAGGTCGAATTTAATCGTGTCGGCCATGTGAATGGGCCCCCTTGATTAGGCTGCTGCTGCGGCCAGTTTCTCGGCTTTGGCAATCACTTCTTTGATGCCGCCAACCATATAGAACGCTGCTTCTGGCAGGTGATCATACTCACCGGCAACAACCGCTTTGAACGATTCGATTGTTTCTGCCAAAGGCACCTGAACACCGTCAGAACCAGTAAACACTTTCGCAACATCGAATGGCTGCGACAAGAAACGCTCGATTTTACGCGCACGGGCCACGGCCAGCTTGTCTTCTTCTGACAGCTCGTCCATGCCAAGAATCGCGATGATATCTTGCAAGGATTTATAGCGCTGCAGAACTTTCTGAACGTCGGTTGCAACCGTGTAGTGCTCGTCGCCAATGATCAGCGGATCCAGCAGACGCGATGTCGAACCCAGTGGGTCCACCGCAGGATAGATACCTTTTTCCGAGATCGCACGATCCAGAACGGTTGTCGCATCCAAGTGCGCAAACGAAGTTGCAGGCGCCGGGTCAGTAAGGTCATCCGCAGGCACGTAAACCGCTTGTACCGATGTAATCGAACCCGATTTAGTCGATGTAATCCGTTCCTGCATCGCACCCATGTCGGTGGCCAGTGTCGGCTGATAGCCAACAGCGGACGGGATACGACCCAACAGCGCCGACACTTCGGAACCCGCTTGTGTAAAGCGGAAGATGTTATCAACAAAGAACAGAACGTCAGCACCGGTTTCATCGCGGAACTGCTCGGCCAGCGTCAGACCGGTCAGAGCCACACGCATACGCGCACCCGGAGGTTCATTCATCTGGCCGTATACCAGCGCAATTTTGGATTTTTGCAGATCGTCAGGAACGATAACGCCGCCCTCGATCATCTCGTGGTACAGATCGTTACCTTCGCGTGTACGCTCGCCAACACCGGCAAACACAGACACACCAGAGTGCACCTTGGCGATATTGTTGATCAGTTCCATGATCAAAACGGTTTTACCAACACCGGCACCACCGAACAGACCAATTTTACCACCTTTTGTATACGGGGCCAGAAGGTCAACAACCTTGATCCCTGTAACCAAAATCAGCGACTCGGTTGACTGTTCCGAAAACTCGGGCGCTGGCTGGTGAATGCCGCGAAGACCAGAGGACTCAATCGGGCCCTTTTCGTCAACGGGTTCGCCAACAACATTCATGATCCGGCCCAGTGTGCCATTACCGACGGGAACCATGATCGGGCTATCAGTGTCTGTAACAGCGCCGCCACGGACCAGACCTTCGGTCGCATCCATCGCAACGGTTCGAACAGTGTTCTCGCCCAAGTGCTGCGCAACTTCCAATACCAGCTTTGCGCCGTTGTTGTCAGTTGTCAAAGCGTTCAAAATTGCGGGAAGTTCGCCTTCGAACTGCACGTCTACAACCGCACCAATCACCTGAGTGATTTTGCCGGTTGCGCCCTTTGCTTTAGCCATTTTGGTTTCTCCAGTTCTTTAAAGCGCTTCCGCGCCCGAGATAATCTCGATCAATTCGTTTGTAATCGCAGCTTGACGGGACCGGTTGTACACGATTGTCATTTTGTCGATCATTTCACCAGCATTGCGCGTTGCATTGTCCATTGCGGACATACGCGCACCTTGCTCGGACGCGCCATTTTCCAGCAGAGCTGTGAAAATTTGGGTTGTCAGAGCACGCGGCAGCAAGTCAGCCAATATTTCATCTTCGCCCGGTTCGTATTCATAAAAAGGCGTTTCTGCACCCTCTTCTGCTTCGAACTTGGCCGGGATCAGTTGCAGCTCAGTCGGGATCTGATTGACCACGGATTGAAATTCGCTGAAGAAAATTGTCGCGACGTCGAACTCGCCGGCGTCGAAACGCGACAGAACATCTTTGGCAACGGCGGATGCGTTCACATATCTCAAACGTTTGACGTCAGAGTGGTCAACATGGCCGACGAAGTTATCGCCATAGCCCCGCTTCAACTGGTCGCGGCCTTTTTTGCCAACAGTCAGGATTTTGACTGTCTTTCCAGACGCCAACAATTCTTCCGCAGCAGCACGCGCCAGTTTGGCGATCGAAGAGTTGAAACCGCCACACAAACCACGCTCGGCGGTTGCAACGATCAATAGATGTACCTGATCACTACCAGTTCCCGACAAAAGCTTTGGCGCGGTATCATTTCCCGCCGCTGCTCCTGACAGATTGGCCATAACCGCGCCCATACGATCTGCGTATGGGCGACCGGCTTCTGCTGCCTCTTGCGCACGGCGCAATTTGGCAGCAGCAACCATCTGCATAGCCTTGGTGATCTTACGAGTGTTTTTGACACCCTGGATCCGGTTTCTTAGGTCCTTGAGATTTGGCATATACCAAACTCCTGTCCACTAGCCTTCAGATTAAGCGAAGTCTTTTGCAAAAGACGCCACAGCTGCTTTGACCTTGTCCTCGGCCTCACCTTTGATCTTTGGATCTTCTTTGGTGATATAGTCCAGAACATCGGCATTGTTGGCACGAAGATGCGCCAACAAACCAGCTTCGAAGCGGCTGACGTCATTGACGGCAACCTTGTCCAGAAAGCCGTGTGTACCAGCATAAAGAACGATAACCTGTTCCGCTGTTGTCAAAGGCGAATACTGAGCCTGTTTCAAAAGCTCGGTCAGACGTGCGCCGCGGGCCAACAGGGCCTGCGTCGACGCATCCAGATCGGAACCGAACTGAGCAAATGCCGCCATCTCGCGGTACTGAGCCAATTCCAGTTTGATCGAACCCGCAACCGATTTCATCGCGTTTGTCTGCGCACTTGAGCCAACGCGGGAAACCGACAGACCGGTGTTCAACGCAGGACGGATGCCCTGGTAGAACAGTTCGGTTTCAAGGAAAATCTGACCATCAGTGATCGAGATCACGTTGGTTGGAATAAACGCGGACACGTCACCACCTTGGGTTTCGATAACCGGCAGCGCAGTCAAAGAACCCGAGCCGTTATCTTCGTTCAGTTTGGCAGAGCGCTCCAGCAAACGAGAGTGAAGATAGAAAACGTCACCTGGGTAAGCTTCACGCCCTGGTGGACGACGCAGCAGTAGGGACATTTGACGATACGCAACCGCTTGTTTGGTCAAGTCATCATAAATCATCAAGCCGTGCATACCGTTGTCACGGAAATACTCGCCCATGGAAGTCGCAGCATAAGGTGCCAGAAACTGCATCGGTGCAGGATCGGACGCGGTTGCAGCAACCACGATCGAATATTTAATCGCGCCTGTCTCTTCCAGCTTTTTCACCAGCTGGGCAACAGTGGAGCGTTTCTGACCGATCGCAACATAGATACAATAGAGTTTTTTGCTCTCGTCGTCGCCGGCGGCTTCGTTATAGGATTTTTGGTTCAGAATGGTATCCAGCGCGATGGCTGTCTTACCAGTTTGACGGTCACCAATGATCAACTCGCGCTGGCCACGGCCAACCGGGATCAAAGCATCCACAGATTTCAGACCAGTTGCCATTGGCTCGTGAACCGATTTCCGAGGAATGATGCCCGGAGCTTTCACATCAGCCGTCGAGCGGCGCTTGGTGTTGATCGGACCTTTGCCGTCAATCGGGTTACCCAGACCGTCAACAACACGACCCAGCAGTTCCGGACCAACTGGTACGTCCACAATCGCGTTTGTACGCTTGACGGTGTCGCCTTCTTTAATGGCTTGGTCGGATCCAAAGATAACAACACCGACGTTGTCAACTTCTAGGTTAAGTGCCATCCCGCGAATACCGCCGGGGAATTCAACCATTTCACCAGCTTGGACATTGTCCAGACCATGCACACGCGCGATACCGTCACCTACGGACAGAACACGGCCAACTTCGGCCACTTCGGCTTCTTGGCCAAAGTTCTTGATCTGGTCCTTGAGGATCGCAGAGATTTCTGCAGCTTGGATACCCATTATCCGACCTCTTTCATTGAATTTTGAAGATTGGAGAGTTTCGAGCGGATCGACGTATCGATCATACGCGAACCCACTTTAACAATTAAACCGCCGATGAGGCTTTCATCGACGGCGACATTCACAATTACATTCTTGCCGACAGACGCTTTCAGCGTCTTGGCCAGATTGTCTGACTGGGCTTTGGTCAAAGCCTTGGCGGCTGTGACTTCTGCAGTCACTTCGCCTTTTTCTTCCGCGATCATTTCTCTTACAGACGTGATCAGTGCGGGCACGACGAACAGGCGGCGCTTGTTGGCCATCAAACCAAGAGTATTCGACAGCAGCTGCGACAGCCCCATCTTCTTGGTGATCGCGGCAATCGAATTTGCCTGCTCTTCGCGGGTATAGAGAGGAGAGGAGAGCAAGTCGCCGAACTCGGCGCTAGACTCCAGTGTATCCGCCAATGCGTTTAGATCTTTTTCCAAAGCAGGCAGGGTTTTGGCCTCTTTGGCCAGATCGAAAATCGCCTTCGCATAGCGCGAAGAAATTCCCGAAGTTATGGATGCTGTTTCTGACACGAAAGCCTTCCGAATTAGAATTATCGGCACATCAGAGCGCCAGCGAGTTTAAACAGACCCCTGCGGAGCCTACCGGCTATCCCCAAGATCAGCGAGTAGATACCAAAGGCCATGCCAGTGTGCAAGAGAAGGCTTTGCCCAGCGAAAAACAGACTTATTGCATACTTTCAACTACTTATACATTTACCGCGACAATCTGCGCGATGCTTTCGCAAAAAAAGTATCGGGATTCCACACAGCGAGGTCAAATTATTTCAATTTCATGACCAACAATCGGCATTTACTGCGCCAATCCGTCGCCGAATCTGTCATCCACCGGGATCTGATCCGCCGATCAAACCGGAAACCGGTTTTCCGCCTGGTTTTGCAATTCCCTCCAATGCGCTTAGAGGCCGGCGCACTGCTTCGCCCAATCCCTTGTTGTTGGGAGCATAGACTTGCTTGGTAGCCTCAACCATGACAACGCCCGCCGCAAAGGGCAGCGGCACACGCAAACTGAAGCGTTCGATGTATTTGGCAAACCGTATGGATATCTTGCGGTGACTCGGCGCAGCATAGAGCGCGGACAAGTGGCGCACTGGCATAAACCGGTTTCTCTTCAACTGTGTTTCCAACTGGGCCAATGAATAGGGCTGACCATAGCCAAAGGGGGTCCTGGCGCGTCGCGCCCACAAACCCGACCGGTTGGGGACGACAAACAAAACTTTGCCGCCGGGTCCCAAAACACGCCAAATTTCCTCTAGCAATGCATCGCGCGTATCGCAGGTCTCCAACCCATGTAAAACGATAAGCTTGTCAATCAATCCGGTTTGAACTGGCCAGAACGTCTCCTCGACCAGCAAAGATCTGTTCAAATCATTCTCCGGCCAGGCCATTACGCCTTGTTGGTCCGGCATCAAACACATCACCCGTCGAGCCGTTGCCAGAAAGGGTCGCAATACCGGTGCTGCAAAGCCGAAACCAGCGACGGTCTGGCCACGGCTGTCGGGCCATATCTCTGCTATTTTGTTGTTCAGAGATCGCTGGACGATCCGCCCCAATTGGGTCCGGTAATAAAAAGCCCGCAAATCGACAACATCCAGATGCATAGGTTTGTCCGTTTCAAAAGTGGCGAGATATCCTGTCTGCGCAAGTGCAGAACCCACTAACGCCATTGTTAGCGATTTTCACGCGTTCAACAATCTCTATATAAAGCTTGGCATCGGAAAATACAGAACAGGGTATCAGGAATAATTCGACAAAATATCACGGCGCAACACCCCGAGAAACGCCGCTCGCACCCGGAACTATCACGGGTCCGTGGCCGAGCAAGCTTGTGAATTCGCTGCAATAGCCTCTTGACAACAGGCATTCGAAGCACACAGCGGCACCGATTTCGCCATATTTTGCATTTTTTTAGCCAATTTGAGATTTAATACTTAAAAACCCCTTGAAGGTTTTCAATTATAGGCGAACTTTAAGGTACGGAGGATTTGTAGACGCGGATGCCTGCATCCCGATCGAAAGGAAGACCGACTAAATGCCAACATTCTCGACCAGTCTGGAAAATGCAATCCATTCCGCCTTGGCCTATGCCAACAGCCGCAATCACGAACTTGCAACGCTGGAGCATCTGTTGCTGGCGCTTGTTGATGAAGAAGACGCTGCAAATGTGATGCGGGCCTGTTTTGTTGATCTGGATGCTTTGCGTGCGAATCTGATCGGCTTTCTGGACACCGAACTGGACACTTTAGTATCGGACGATACTGATCCCGAAGCAACGCCAACGACGGCGTTTCAGCGTGTGATCCAACGCGCCGCTATTCATGTTCAAAGCTCTGGCCGGACCGAAGTGACCGGCGCCAATGTTTTGGTTGCCATCTTTGCCGAGCGCGAGAGCCATGCAGCCTATTTCCTGCAAGAACAGGATATGACCCGGTATGACGCGGTAAATTTCATATCGCATGGCGTTGCCAAAGATCCCGCATTTGGCGAAACCCGCTCTGTCAGCGGTGCAGAACATATAGAAGATGTGACCGGCAGTCCTTCCGAGACCAAAAATCGGGAAAGCGCGCTGGCGAAATACTGTGTCGATTTGAATGCCAAAGCGATTGATGGCGAGATTGATCCGTTGATCGGACGCGAACACGAAGTAGAGCGCTGCATTCAGATCCTCTGCCGTCGACGCAAAAACAATCCGATTTTGGTCGGCGATCCGGGCGTTGGTAAAACCGCCATCGCCGAAGGCTTGGCGGCAAAGATCGTTGACGGATCGGCGCCGGAAATTTTGGCAGGTGCCACGATCTACTCTCTCGATATGGGGGCACTGCTGGCGGGGACCCGCTATCGCGGTGATTTCGAAGAACGGTTAAAGGCGGTCGTAACCGAGCTGGAAAACCATGCGGACGGGATTCTGTTTATTGACGAGATCCATACAGTTATTGGTGCAGGTGCGACTTCGGGTGGTGCTATGGATGCGTCCAATCTGCTGAAACCTGCGTTGCAGGGTGGCAAGTTGCGGTGCATGGGATCAACCACTTACAAGGAATACCGTCAACACTTTGAAAAGGACCGCGCCCTGTCGCGCCGGTTCCAGAAGATCGACATTGTCGAGCCTTCGGTCGAGGATTCGATCAAAATCCTGAAAGGCCTAAAACCGTATTTCGAAGACCACCACAAAATCAAATTCACCAGCGACGCTATAAAAACGGCGGTCGATCTGGCGGCGCGTTATATCCACGACCGCAAGCTGCCGGACAAAGCCATCGACGTTATTGACGAGGCTGGTGCCTATCAACATTTGGTCCCGGAAAGCAAACGTCGCAAAACCATCGGCACCAAAGAGATCGAAGCCGTCGTTGCCAAAATCGCGCGCATCCCGCCCAAAAACGTCTCGCGCAGCGACACAATGCTGTTGCAGGATCTGGAAAGCTCGCTCAAACGCGTGGTCTTTGGTCAGGATGATGCGATCCTCGCTCTGTCCTCGGCAATCAAGCTGTCACGTGCCGGATTGCGCGAGCCTGAAAAACCCATCGGCAATTATCTGTTCGCGGGTCCGACAGGTGTCGGTAAAACCGAAGTTGCCAAACAACTGGCAGACACACTGGGTGTGGAACTGCTGCGGTTTGACATGTCCGAGTATATGGAAAAACACGCCATCTCGCGGCTTATCGGTGCGCCTCCGGGCTATGTCGGGTTTGATCAGGGTGGCATGTTAACTGATGGCGTGGACCAGCATCCGCATTGTGTGCTGCTGTTGGACGAAATCGAAAAAGCCCACCCGGACGTCTATAACATCCTGTTGCAAGTTATGGATCACGGCAAGCTGACAGATCATAACGGCCGCACGGTGGACTTTCGCAATGTCATTCTGATCATGACAACCAATGCCGGTGCCACCGAAATGGCCAAGACGGCTATCGGCTTTGGTCGTGATCGTCGCGAAGGTGAAGATACTGCTGCGATCGAGCGGACGTTTACGCCAGAGTTCCGCAACCGTCTGGACGCGGTAATCAGCTTTGGTAGCCTGTCCAAAGATGTCATCCTCAAGGTCGTTGACAAGTTCATCGCTCAGCTCGAAGCCCAGTTGATGGATCGCAACGTGACCTTTGAGTTGACGTCTGAGGCGGCGGAATGGCTGGGGAACAAGGGCTACGACGACCGGATGGGTGCACGCCCCTTGTCGCGTGTCATTCAGGAACATATCAAGCGGCCACTGGCCGAAGAATTGCTGTTCGGCAAGCTGGCCAAGGGCGGCATCGTCAAGGTCGGCATCAAGGATGGCAAAATCAAGCTGACGTTGGAAAAACCGGAAAACCGCAAACTCTCGCGTAACAAGCCGCCATTGTTAACGGCGGACTAGAGACACCTAAAATCATAAAATGGCGCCGTTGGAAACTTCGACGCCATTTTCGTGGGCAAAATCATTCTTCCATGTGCCAACCCATGTGCCAAGTGTCGGCAACACTCTGCGCTAGCCTAATTTCCGGTGATTGCCGACAGAGGCTTGACGAAGCGGGTCAGCACGCGCACTAACCACACCATGACAACAGAAAAAACAGATGTGCTGGTAATCGGTGCGGGTCCTGCGGGATTAATGGCGGCAGAAGTCTTGTCCAGCGCAGGCCACAGCGTTCAGGTGGTGGACGCCATGCCCTCGCCGGCGCGTAAATTCTTGATGGCTGGGAAATCCGGCCTGAATATCACCAAGGATCAACCCATTGATGCGTTTGTCGCGCAGTTTACCACCGCGTCCGACTGGTTGACGCCGGCGTTGCGCCGTTTTGGACCGGAACAGGTGCAAGATTGGGCGCGCGGGTTGGGGATCGACTTGTTTGTGGGCTCCACTGGCCGCGTCTTTCCGGTCGAGATGAAGGCCTCGCCTTTGCTGCGCGCTTGGTTGACGCGTCTTGACGACAATGGCGTCACGCTGCGCCGGCGTTGGCGCTGGACCGGTTGGGATGGCGACACTGCCACATTTGACACGCCGGACGGCGCGGCACAGATCGACGCCAAGGCGACAATTCTTGCCTTGGGCGGTGCCAGCTGGGCGCGTCTTGGCTCGGACGGACGCTGGTTGGAAACTCTGACCGGCGCGGATGTGGCCACTGATGCCTTTGCGCCGTCAAATGCCGGTCTGACGGTGGCATGGACTGCGCATATGGAACGGCATTTTGGTACGCCGCTCAAAAACATCGCGCTAAGGTCGGGTCAAAAATCCACCCGTGGCGAATGCATCGTCTCAAAACATGGGCTGGAGGGCGGCGGCGTATATATGCTCAGCCCCGCCGCGCGCGATGGCGCCGATATCACGCTGGACCTGTTGCCCGACATGTCAGCAGATCAAATCGCCAGCCGGCTGTTACGGCCGCAAGGCAAGCAATCGCTGACCAATTACCTGCGCAAGACGCTGCGCCTTGATCCGGTCAAAATCGCCTTGTTGCGGGAATTTGGTGGTGCGTTGCCAAGCGACGCCGCTCTTGCCAACCTGATAAAGTCACTGCCGGTGCGCTATGACGGGCTACGTCCGATTGACGAAGCGATCTCGGTGGCGGGTGGTATTAGCCCGGACGCGATGGATGAAACCTATATGCTACGCGCTCGACCGGGTGTCTTTTGTTGTGGTGAAATGACCAGTTGGGACGCACCAACCGGTGGTTATTTGTTGACGGGTTGTTTTGCCACCGGTCATTGGGCCGGACAGCACGCTGTTGATTGGTTGTCTCGACCAGAGGCTTAGGCGCAGGGCAAACTTAACTTTTCTGTATATGCTCTGATGCTGCATTCCCGACATGGCGCAAGCTGAATATTCGATCTAGCGACAGCCCCGTGCAACGCGAGTGTCAGAGACAGTATTCGGCACTTATGCCGGAACATTTGGTTGCTCACCGTTCTGTAAACTTCAGCTCGATCCGGCGGTTCTGGGCGCGTGCTACGGGCGTGTCACCGAACGCGATCGGTTGAAATTCGCCAAATCCGTTGGCTGCCAGACGGTTGGCCGGAATGCCTTGGTCCTCGATCAGAAACCGGACAACCGACAGGGCGCGGGCCTGGCTCAATTCCCAGTTGTCTGCAAAAGCGCCCCGCCCGCGTACAGGACTGTTATCTGTATGGCCGTCGACCCGCATGATCCAGTCGATACCGTCAGGAATTTGATCTCGAATATCCTGTAGGATACCGGCAATTTTGCGGATTTCTTCTTGGCCGCGTTCACCCAGATCGGCACGGCCCGGATCAAACAGAACTTCCGAGGAAAAGACAAACCGGTCACCGACAATGCGCACACCTTCACGTGCGCCCATGATATCGCGCAGCTGAGCAAAGAACTCTGATTTGAACCGCCGCAAGTCTTTGGCCTCGGCCTCCAGTCGGGCGCGCTCTTCACGCTCGAACAGGGCGATTTTGCGTTGTTCCGCCGCGACCTGAGCCAGCGCCGCATTCAGATTGCTGCCCAATGACTCGATTTGCACCTGCGCCTCGACATCGCGCGCGGCGGCGGCGTTCAGAACCGCTTGCAGGGCGTTAAGCTGTTGGCGCAGTTCCGCGGTTTGTTGGTTCAACAGCGCCAAACGACGCTGGCCGTCTGCTGAAATATCACGTTCCTGATCCAGCAAGCTGTTTGCCTGCGCCACCAATGCCCGCTGTTTTTCCGCTTCGGTGAGCGTTTCTGTCACATCCACCGACAAGCTATCATTGGCGGCATTGGCGGCGGCCAGCAGGGTCAGCGTATCTTCAGCTTGTTGGCGTTCAGCCTCCAGCGCCAGTTGCATCGCAGTAATCTCGTCTTGTGATCCGCGCAGCCGGTCGCGCAGCGCCGCTGCGGCGGCGGCTTCGGCCAAACGCTGTTTCTCGGTGTCGGACAATCCCGCTGCCAGCTCCTCGATCCGGGTGCGCAGATCTGCCTCGGTCGCTATTCTGGTGTCGTTTTCCAATTGGGACGCGCTCAGGGATGCCAGAGCCGAAACCAGAGTATCTTCGGTGTTGGCCACATCGGTTTGCAGATCGGCTATCATTGCCTCCAGCGCTTCGCGTTTGGCCGCCGCCAGACGCGCTTGTTCAGTTGCGACATCGATTTCACTGCGGACCTGAGCCAAAGCCAGTTGCGTTGCCTCTTTATCCGATATTTCCCGGCTCAAGTCGGCCTCGAGCTGCGCTTTGTTGGTCTCCAGCACGGCTTTGGCCACCTCCAGATCTGCCTTGCTGACCAAAAGCGACGCGACCCGTTCTTCAAAACTCGCTATCCGGGCTTGTTGATTTGCTGTCTCGGT
The DNA here is from genome assembly GCA_964196455.1 of uncultured Myxococcota bacterium. Classification (GTDB taxonomy): domain Bacteria; phylum Pseudomonadota; class Alphaproteobacteria; order Rhodobacterales; family Rhodobacteraceae; genus Amylibacter. The sequence goes on from CAXMUJ010000215.1 coordinate 49,773, forward strand.
GGTCAATGTGGCGATCAACGCAGTGTCTTGCGTGATCTTGTCTTGGGCCGATGACAAATTACCTTCCAGGGTGTCAACTTGATCCACCAAACCCTCGGCGCGCTGCTGTTCTAATCCGAGTGCAGACGCCAGACTGCTAAGCTGCAGGTTCAAGTCCTCAAGCTCGCGGTCTTTGCCGCTAATGGTTTCACGCAATACGAACTGCACCACCATAAAAATGGTCAGCACAAAAATCAGGACCAACAGCAACGCTGTCATCGCATCGACAAATCCGGGCCAGATATTGGCCGAGGCAGCCTTTGAAGATCGTCGCGCCAGCCCCATTGGCTAGGTCTCGCCGGTGGGGTTGGACCCCGCCGCTGCTTCGCGGATCACTTGCGTCAACTGTTGCAAATCCTGACGCAGTTGCTGTGTGCTCTCGTGGCGTCCTATGGCGATCTCTTCCAACATACGCAGCAGCTGGGTTTCTATATTTGCCAGCCGGCGGTTGGTCTCGGGGTCCGGTTCAACCGAGTGTTGAGTATCAGTGCCAGTGTTGGCAATACTTTCGCGAATTGCCTCTACAATCTGTTTTTGGCTCTCTGCTACCGCTTCGATCGCCTTTTGGCCGCCTTCTTGGGCTGCAACGCTATAGTCTGCCATCTGCTGTAACGCTTTGGTCAAGTCGGTCGTTTGGCGATCTGACGTTGCATTCTGGTCACGCATTTCCGCCAATATGTCCTGCAATTTATCGAACTGCATCGCTGAATATTCCGCATATCCGGAAAAGCTGCCGCTTGCGCCTTGGCTTTCGTCGTTTGACGAGACACCAAGTTGGGTAATCGACGACAGCCAAACTTCTAATTCTCCGTAGAACCTGTTCTGGCCTTTGGCTGCGAAAAGCTCCAGCAAACCAACGACAAGTGATCCCGCCAAGCCCAAAAGTGATGACCCAAACGCGGTTCCCATGCCGCCCAGCTGTTCTTCCAATCCCGACATCAAATTGTCAAAAATATCCAGCGAGCTGCTGTCTTCGCCCTGCGGGGCCAGCGACCGGATCGTGTCCACAACCGCTGGTACCGATATCGCCAACCCGTAAAATGTTCCTAAAAGTCCTAGGAAAATCAACAAATTGATAATGTATCTGGTTAAATCTCGGGCTTCGTCCAATCGGGTCGCCACGGAATCCAGAATGGATGTCGAAGAAAAGGACGTGATTTGTTTACGTGCGCCCTTTTTGCGCAACAGCGCCGATAAAGACGCCAACAAGCCGGGCGCTTTGACAAACTCGTGTCCAGGACGATCCAGTGCAAACCCTTCGATCCAGCTGACCGAATTGATCAGTGTCATTACCTGCCAGAAACAGGCAACGATACCGAACAGGAACACAAGGATGATGAAACCGTTCAGATAAGGCGAGGCCAAAAATATCGGCGAGACCGCCGGATAGGCAAAGAACACACTAACGCCGGCCAATACGCAGATCAAAAGCATGACAATGATATGGTTCACCGGCTGAGTGAACTGCGGCTCTGCAGAAGTGTCGAATTTAGCCATTTGGATATATGTCCTGCTCGTGTTAAAGCCTTATAAACGAGGACAATACAGTCGAAGTCCAGATATTCCAACGGGTAACTTCTCTTCTAGCGCCGGATCGCTTATTCACTTGAAAAACTGGACTAGAATGTCCAAATACAGCTTAAACATTAGGAGCAAGTCATATGACACCATTGGGTTTGGGTGCAGGGTCAGGGTCAATTGCGGCGCTGGTTTTTCTAATATTCGCGGTCATTCTGATTTACATGTCGGTAAAATCAGTTCCCCAAGGGGAGGAGTTCACCGTCGAGCGGTTTGGCCGATATACGCGCACGCTCTCGCCGGGGCTGCATTTCCTTGTGCCGATCATGGACAAACTGGGCGCCAAAATCAATATGATGGAAACTGTTCTCGATATCGACAGTCAGGAAGTCATCACCAAAGACAACGCGATGGTAATGACCGATGCGGTGACGTTTTATCAGGTTGTTGATGCCGCCAAGGCGGCTTACGAGGTGCGCGATATGCGCCGCGCCCTGTCCAATCTGACCCAAACAAATATCCGGTCCGTTCTCGGGTCGATGGATCTGGACGAAAGCTTGTCGAACCGCGAGTCGATTAATGCCAAACTTTTGCACGTGATTGATGATGCAGCCCATCCCTGGGGCATCAAAGTCACGCGGGTCGAGATCAAAGATCTGGCACCACCACCGGACATTAACGAAGCAATGGCCCGCCAAATGAAGGCCGAACGAAACAAACGCGCTGAAATCCTGAATGCCGAAGGTCACAAACAAGCGGCAATTTTGAACGCCGAAGGCGAGCGCGAGGCGCAAATCAGGTCTGCCGAAGGACGCCGCGAAGCTGCATTTCTGGACGCGGAAGCCCGCGAAAGATCAGCCGAGGCCGAAGCCAAGGCAACCCAAATGGTCTCCAAGGCGATTGCAGAGGGCGATATTCAGGCTGTTAACTATTTTGTGGCACAAAAATACACCGAAGCCCTGCGCGACATTGCGTCGGCAGACAATACCAAGACCATCATGATTCCGCTCGAAGCGTCAAGCCTGTTGGGATCAATTTCCGGCATCGCCGAAATCGCCAAAGCTGTTACCGGCAAAAGCGACAAATAGTCGAGGGGCGGAACACGCGCCGGAACCGGCCCGAAAGGAAGGACCAAGTATGCAATTTCTCGTAGGCATTTCTCCGTGGTGGTGGGTTGCGTTTGCTTTGGCGCTGGGTGCGATCGAAATGACCACTATGTCGTTCTTCCTGATTTGGCCGGCTTTGGCGGCGCTGTGTCTGGGCGTACTGCTGGCCATCTTGCCGGACCTGTCCGGAACTGCCCAGATCGTCATATTTGCGGCCCTTGGGATCGCGTTTACCTTTATCGGCAGATATCTGATGTCACGCTTCGGCGACGGGGCCGAGCTGGCACCGACACTCAATCAGCGCGGCAACCACTTTGTTGGTCGCACAGGCAAGGTGCTGGAATTCGCCTCGGGTCAAGGTGTGATCGAAGTGGAAGGCATGCAATGGCGCGCCAACTGGCCCGAAGGTAAAACAGCAGAGATCGGCGCCAAGGTGCGTATCGTCAAGGCCGACGGCATGACGCTGCATGTGGAAACAACCTAGTCCTGATCAGAATATAGTTGCGCAGACCTAGCCTGCGCGAATCTCCAGAACCCGCGCTGACAACCACGTCAAATCCGGATCTTCCAGACCAAGCTGCGTTAAATGTGTGGCCGTGTTCAGCAGGTAATCCACGTTCGGCCCGCGCCCACCGCGTGCTGTGGCGATGATCTGGGCCTGTTCCTCGAGAAGCAGCGAGCAATATTGGTCATGATCGCGATCGACAACATAGCTCACCGCATCTACGTGCCGGCCATCGCGCAACTGGATCGGCAGAACCAGTTCCAGATAGGCAGACGACACCAGTTCACGTTCGCGCAACGCCGCTATTGTCGCTGTGGCTAAATCCGGTGGCACAAAAAACGCAACCCCATCACATGTACTGTTGCCAGCATCCAGCGCCAGGACCAGACCGGGATCTTTGACGGTCCCGCGGTGATGGATAGAGCGCATACAAAAACTGCGAGCGTAGCCGTGCAGTCGGGCAATATGTCGCTCGGAATAGTCGAACTCCGGCTGCCAAACCAGAGATCCATAGCCAAAAACCCAAAAACCGTTGATGTGCATCGTATTCTTCCTATAGTGCCCGACATCTATAGCCATGACTGGCACGAAATTAAAAGGGTGAGTAAACATGCGTGCACTAATTGTGGCGATACTGGTGGCCGCGACGGGTTGGTCCGGTTTTTGGGTTCTTGGATCCGGGGCTCAGCAATCCGCCATTCAGACATGGCTGGATGATCGCGCCGAGGATGGCTGGGTTGCAAATTATGACGAGGTTACGGTTGCGGGCTTCCCCAACCGGTTCGACAGCACGGTCTCGGATTTACAGCTCGCAGACCCGAAATACGGCTGGTCATGGTCCGCACCGCATTTCAATATCATGCAACTCAGCTATCAACCCAACCATTTCATTGCCGTCTGGCCGAAAACGCAGAGCCTGTCATCGCCAAATGGCACCACGATCATCACTGCCCAAGACATCCGCGCCAGTCTGGTAGTTGAGCCCGACAGTCGGCTGGCGCTGGACCGGGCCACAGTCACCCTGTCTGACCTGCATCTGAAAGGTGAAGGCGGCTGGGAAAGTGCAATTGGTCAGGCCGTTCTGGCCTCAAAACAATCAGAGACCGAGCCATTCGCCCATGATATCGCCCTGTCTGCCCAAGATGTTGTTCCGTCCGCAGCCTTTAAATCGCAATTTGATCCGAGCGGGACGTTGCCATCACAGTTTGAAACGCTGGAAATTCAGACAACGGCGGCCTTTGACGGCCCATGGGATCTGGTCGCAATAGAGGGCAAAAAACCGGTTTTGTCACGAATGGATCTGGACAAGTTTGTCGCAAAATGGGGAGACTTGGACCTAAGAGCCACAGGCTCGGTCGAAATCGATGCCCAAGGCTATCCCACCGGCGCGCTGGATATCAAAGCAAAGAATTGGCAGAAAATTCTTGATCTGGCAGTCGCGTCAGGGGCAATAACAGCGGATGTTTCGGGCATGCTGTCAACCGGTCTGGGCCTGTTGGCACTGCTGTCAGGCGACCAGAATACACTGAATGTGCCATTGAACTTCAGCAACAAGGTGATGAGCTTGGGGCCTATTCCGATCGGCGACGCGCCGCGACTGATGTGGAACTAGCGGCAATACGCACCGCTGCGGTACCGTGCCGTGTCAAAATGAAAGTGATCGCGGTGATGAACATCGGACCGGGGCCCCAAAACCGTGCCAAAAGCTCCGCAGGCAGATTTATGGAGCCGCTTGAGTTTGGACCCGTAGCGTGCGCTGTTCCAGTCTTTGAGCACCGTAATAGATGCCCCGTTTCGCAGCCCAAACCCCGAAATATCGATCGCATGCCCCTTGGCATGTTCCGAGATTTTGGCGCCCTTGCGACTGTTTCGGGTTCGACATGAATAACTTGCAGCAACCCGCAACGCGCTGAGCCCGCCGCCGTGGCTTCGCAACACCGGTTCGGCGGCGTTAACCACCCATTTGTGCAATGCTTTGGCCGTTGAGCAGTCAATAGTGGCCGCAGTGCTGAGCTTGATGCCGGCCACAGACGTGACCCGCACCGGATTTTTGATGCCACAACCGACTGTTTTTGCAGAAAACCCCTTCAGGGTTGCGCCACGAATTGCGCGCACACCACAAACCGATCCTTTGCGCCGAAATTTTTTCTTGGGCGGCTGTACTGCGCTCAGGTGCAATTTAGCGGGGCGCGGACGCGGGACCAACGAGACCCGAACGCCGCCGCCGCGCCCTTGATCGGCAACAATCGCTTTGACAACTGTGCCGCTGATGCCAACGGCTGCCGGTCTGGGCTTGGGAATGAGCGACACAACGGGTGCATCCGCCAACACCGGCCCCGACAGGCGAAAAATAACAGCGATCCCCAACAGAAACAGTTTAAGGTTTCTTGGTTCCACGACCGAAATCCGCGGCGTCGGTATCTTGGCCCGCATCGATGATGCCGCGCCGGATGGCCCGTGTGCGGGTAAAGTAGTCAAACAATTGATCGCCGTCACCGCGCCGGATGGCACGTTGCAAATCGAACAGTTCTTCGGTGAACCGGCCCAGAATTTCCAGCGTTGCATCCTTGTTGTTTAGGAAAACATCGCGCCACATGGTAGGGTCTGATGCAGCGATGCGGGTAAAGTCGCGGAAACCCGCCGCCGAATAATTCACAACCTCGCTGTCAGTGACCCGGTGCAGGTCATCGGCCACCCCGACCATCGTATAGGCAATCAGGTGTGGCACATGCGATGTCACCGACAATACCAGATCGTGGTGCTGCGGGTCCATTTCCGACGTGTTGGAGCCAACACCCTGCCAGAGCGCTTCCAGTTTTTTGATCTCGGCGGGGTCTGTCCCCTCTAATGGCGTCAACAGACACCAACGGTTTTCAAACAGTTCAGCAAAGCCCGAAGTCGGACCGGATTTTTCCGTACCGGCCAACGGGTGCGCCGGAATAAAGAGGGCATCGTCGGGCAAATGCGGGCAAACGGCGTCAATGATCGCCTGTTTTACCGAACCTACATCAGTGACAACAGCACCGGCTTTCAAATGCGGTGCGATCCCTGCCATAACCGGCCCCATCACACCGACCGGCACGCACAAAACCACCAGATCAGCATTGTTGACCGCCTCGGCGGCAGTTTCACAAATGCTGTCGCACAGATCAATGTCGATGGCCGTCTGACGCGACGCGGCCGACTTGGCATAGCCAACCACTTCGCCGGCCAGCCCGTGTTTGCGCATCGCCAGCGACAACGACCCGGCAATAAGTCCCAGCCCGATCAACGCGACCTTGTCATAAATAACAGCCATTACGCGTTCCCTTTTTTAAGCTCGGTCAAGGCCGCTACAATGCGCTTGCATCCCGCCGCGTCACCAACGGTTATCCGCAGCGCCTTGGGCAGGTTGTACTTGGGGACCTTGCGCACAATTATGCCCGCCGCCTTCAATGCGGCATCTGCTGCTTGCATGTCATCCACTGTCTCAAAGCGGGCCAGAATGAAGTTGGCCGACGAGGGATCAGACGGGATCCCTATCGCGGCCAACTCGGCGGTCAGCCAATCGCGCCACTTGGCATTTTCTGCGCGGCAAAAATCAACATAGTCCCGATCAAGCACGGCGGCCTGTGCCGTGGCCAGTGCTGCGGATGACACATTGAACGGCCCACGCATCCGCAATAACGTGTCGGTCATGGCGTCGTTGGCATAGCCCCAGCCAATGCGCAGGCTGCCCAGCCCGTAGATTTTCGAAAAGGTCCGCGTCATCACCACATTGTCGCGCGATGAAACCATCTGCGCGCCGCCATCAAACCCGTCCACGTATTCGGCATAGGCCCCATCCAGCACAAGAATTGCACCGTCCGGAATATTGTCTGCCAAACGTTCAACCTCGGACGCCGGTGTCATCGTGCCGGTCGGATTGTTGGGATTTGCGATAAACACCAGCTTGGTCCGGTCCGTACACCCCGCAAGCACTGCATCGACATCGGTCACACGGTTGTTTTCCGGCACAGAAATCGGCGTCGCGCCCACGGTTTGGGCCGCGATCTTGTACATGCCAAACCCATGTTCGGTGTACAGAACTTCGTCACCCACACCGGCGTAACAGCGGCATAGAAACGAGATCAATTCATCCGAACCACAACCGATGATGATATTGGATGCATTCAGCCCATGCACCCCGGCAATCGCGTTGCGCAAAGCGGTATGATCTGATGACGGGTACAGATGCAAAGACTGGGCGGCATTTTGATAGGCCGCAATCGCCTTGGGGCTTGGCCCTAACGGATTTTCGTTCGAGCTCAGTTTGATCACATCGTCGCGGCCGGCAATCGTACTTTCACCGCCCACATAAAGCGCGATGTCCTCGATCCCGGGTTTTGGCTGAATTTTGGCCATAGTCGTCACCTGATTGTTTGCCGTGACGTTTTAGCGCCGCAAATGCTAGATGGCCAGCACAATAGCCCCATCAATAGCCCGTCAATAGAAAGTCTGGGGGTCGATATCGATACTGATGCGCATGTTGTTGGGCAGCTTCACCGAATTGCGCCAAGCCGCCAGTGCCGATTGTATAGGCGCGCCCTTGGCCGCCTTGACCAACAGGCGCACACGATGCCGCCCCCTGACCCGCGCTACAGGTGCCGGTGCGGGCCCAAAAACCTCGGCCCCGATCTGACGCAGGGGGGCGGCGTTGCGCACCAGTTGATTGGCAATATCAAACACCGGTTGCAACTCCGGTCCGGACAAAACGATGCCAGCCAAGCGGCCAAAAGGTGGCACGCCGGCGGCCTCGCGCTGGGCGGCCTCGGCGGTCCAAAATGCCTCGTCGTCATCGCTCAGGATTGCCCGGATCACCGGATGATCAGGCTGCAGGCTCTGCAACAAAGCCAGCCCGCGTTTTTCCACGCGCCCTGCGCGTCCCGCTACTTGTCGCATCAACTGGAATGTCCGCTCTGCGGCCCGCAAATCGCCACCCTGCAGGCCCAGATCGGCGTCGATCACCCCGACAAGCGTCAACAGTGGAAAATTGTGGCCTTTGGCGACCATTTGCGTGCCAATAATAATATCGGCAGCGCCCGAAGCGATCTGACCGATGCGTTCCTTGAGCGCGCGCGCAGTCATCGCCATGTCGGACGACAAGATCGCAATTCGGGCGTCGGGGAACCGCGCCTCGACCTCTTCGGCCAGCCGCTCGACACCGGGTCCAACAGCGGCCAGTTTACCTTCGACACTGCACGACGGACAGATCGTCGGGATCGGTTTTGTCTCGCCGCATTGATGGCACATCAGATGGGCATGAAACCGGTGTTCGACCATGCGCGCATCGCAATGGTCACAGCCGACTTGGTGCCCGCAAGCGCGGCACACTGTTAAAGGCGCATAGCCGCGCCGGTTCAAAAAGAGCAATGATTGCTCTTTGATTGCCAGGCGTTTGTGGACTTCTGACACCAAGGTTCGCGACAACCAACGGCCCTGCTCCAACTCGTCTGCGCGCAAGTCGATCGCCACCATTTTCGGCATTTCCGCCGCCCCGAACCGGGCATCCAGCATCAGCTTTTGGTATTTTCCGGCCTGCGCATTTGCCCAGGTTTCCAGCGACGGCGTCGCTGACGCCAGAACAACCGATGCCCCACAGATCGAGGCCCGCATAACGGTCATATCGCGGGCCGAATACAAAACCCCGTCTTCTTGTTTATAAGATGTGTCGTGTTCTTCATCGACGACAATCAGGCCCAATTTGCGAAACGGCAGATAGAGCGACGATCGCGCGCCGACGACCAATTGCGCCTCGCCCTCGCCGACCATCCGCCATGCGCGCCGTCGCTCGGTCATGGTCACACCGGAATGCCATTCCGCTGGTCGTGCGCCAAACCGCTTTTCGACCCGATCCAGAAATTCGATTGTCAGAGCAATCTCTGGCAACAGAACCAGCGCCTGTCGTCCCTGCCGCAGACATTCGGCGACAGCTTCCAGATAGACCTCGGTCTTGCCCGACCCTGTGACGCCCTTGAGCATCGTCGTTTGATAGCGCTGTGCGGCCACAGATTTGACCAGCGCATCGGACACTTGGCTTTGCTGGTCGGTCAGCGTGACAACGGTGGCCTCTGGATCAAGCCGGGGATAGGGCGCATCGCGCGGTGTCTCGACCTCGTAGACCACACCCTGCTTTACCAGACCTTTGATAACCGAGGACGACACCCCCGCCATTGCCGACAGCTCTCCTTGTTGGAACGGCAGACCTTGGTGTTCTTCCAACACCGCAATGACCCGTTCGCGCGCCGGTGTCATCCGGTCAGGGTCACGTGTCCCCAAAACATATAGTTTGCGCATTCCCGGCGGATCAGCCAGCCCCGGTGCGCGGGTCGCAAGCCGCAACATCGCGTGCAGCGGCGTCAGCGTATAGGCCGCGACGCGCTCCAGAAACGTCTTCATTTCTTCGCGCATCGGGGCAACATCCAAGACGCGGTTTACCGGCCTGATCTTTTTGGGATCGAATTCGCCCGCACCTGCGCCCCAAACAACACCCAGAACTTGCCTCGGACCCAACGGCACGATGACATAGGCGCCGGTAAAAACACCGCCCCGAGGGGCTTTGTAGTCCAGAAACCGGTCCAGCGGCTGCGCCGTCAATACGCTGACAAGGCTGCCTTGTTCAAAAAAACTGGGGTCTGGGGTCTGTGCCACGCCGGATACCTTAACCGCAAAAAGGTGTTTTCACTTAAACTACCCTCCTGTAATATGCGGCCAATGGCCAAAGAAGCCAGCGATTTACAGGGCAAAGCCACAAAAATCTTGTGGCGGTGCAAATTCAGGGCCACACAACACGGCCAGAGGGACAGAATGAGCAAAACAAACGATAAATTGGACGCGCTGCGCGCGGATGTAATTGCCAACCCGCATCTGTTGTTGGACGACAAGGAAATTATGGCAGCCCTGATGGCCGGCGGCGATGACCGGATCGGCAACAACGTCTTCGATCTGCGCAACATGGCGCTGCAACATATGTCCAAACGACTGGACGAGTTGTCAGAGACCCACAGCACCGTCGTGTCGACCGCCTATGATAATCTGGCGACGGCAAACCAGATAAACCGGGCGATCATGGCCCTGTTGGACCCGCAAAGTTTTGCCGCTTTTCTAGCGTTTCTGGAGAGCACGTTGGCAGACAGCTTGAACGTCGATGCTGCGCGTCTGTGCCTCGAGACACCGGTCGTGCGGATTAATGGCCAAAAACAGACCGAATACGGAAACGGTGTTTCGTTTCTGCAGCCCACCGCCATTGCCAAATACGTCGCCGGCGGAACCCTGCCAAAACCCGTGACATTGCGTCAAACCAACTCGGCCTCGCTCGAAATGTACGGCGACAATGCCGCACAGATCAAATCCGAGGCCCTGATTGTAATTCAGCTGGGTGCCGGCAAACAGCCCGGCATTCTGGCCTTGGGATCAAAATCGGCGACGCAGCTGGATGCGGGTCAGGCGACGGATTTGCTGTTGTTTTACGGGGCTGTTTTTGAACGGGTTATGCGACGCTGGTTGGGATAGGGACCGGGTCGCTTTCAATTCCTGTCACTTCTACAACGGCGCCACAATCGCTGCAAAACTGGTGGATGTAGCGGGGCTGCAAACACCTGATGCCGCAGAGCACGCGTCGATATCTGTGATCAACGGCTATCATTGCGGCTAAGCGGCGGCGTGGTTGCCAATGCCCGATCCCCCCGACCATGGCGCCTTTGTGATTGCCGGTTCGAGCTAGGCCAAAAGGCCGATCCCGCGCTTATCGAAGGCTGGAATGCCCCGCAGGAAATCAAACGCTGGATATTCTGGGAGAGTGTCGGCGGTCCAATACAGTGGTAGTCGCCAAGCGATGACACCCTTCTCTTGGCGCAATTGCGTTGCTACACTGGCCGCAAAAACAGGAGCAGACCGTGATACATAGCGATAAGCCATCATCTGGCGGTTACGATCTGATGGCGCAGTGGTTGATCCAGCTTGCCGGTCTGAGCGGCGCGGCAGACAAAACTGTTGCCGCCTACCAGCGCGACGTCACCGGGTTTTTGGGATTTCTGACGCAGCATTTCGGTGCAACTCTGTCGAAAAACGAATTGGCGCGGGTCGCCATTTCAGACATGCGGGCCTGGATGGCTTTTGGTCGGGGCGAGGGTCGATCCGCGCGCAGCTTGGCGCGCGAACTGTCGGCGGTTAAATCCTTCTTTCGCTGGTTGGATCAGACCCACGGCGTTGATGCAACGACGGTTCTGGCCACACGGTCACCAAAATTCAGCCCCGGCTTGCCCAGACCGGTTTCCCAACCCAATGCCCGTGCCCTGATCGACACCATAGAGCTACAGTCGCCGGACAGCTGGATTGCGGCACGCGATGTGGCGGTTTTGACGCTGTTATATGGCTGCGGACTGCGGATTTCCGAAGCGCTGGGACTGACGCGTAGGGCGGCACCGTTGCCCGAGGTTTTGCGGATCACCGGCAAGGGCAACAAACAGCGGATTGTGCCGGTTTTGCCGATTGCCCGGGCGTCCGTCGACAGTTATCTGCGGCTTTGCCCCTTTGCCCAAACACCAAACGATCCGCTGTTTCTGGGCAAACGTGGTGGGCCGCTAAATCCGCGCATGATCCAAAAAACCATGCAAATGGCCCGCATGCAACTGGGTTTGCCGGCCACGGCCACACCGCATGCGATGCGCCATTCCTTTGCCACGCATTTATTGGAGGCAGGCGGTGATTTGCGATCCATTCAGGAATTGCTGGGCCATGCGTCGTTGTCAACGACGCAGGCCTATACCGCGGTTGATCAGACTCGGTTGATGGAAGTCTACAAAAAAGCCCATCCCAAGGGATGAGAGGCTTTCCCCCTGCGGAATTTCCCCGTAAGAGGGTTTGATGACACCATATTTGCGCGCCTATTCTGTCCACCTGCTGACCGCCACTGGCGCCGTTTTTGCCATGCTGGCGATGTTGGCCGCAGTCGAGGCCAAATGGTCGCTGATGTTCGTCTGGCTGATGGTCGCGTTTTTCGTTGACGGCATCGACGGTCCGCTGGCACGCCGGTACAATGTAAAGGTTAACGCACCTGAAATTGACGGTGTTTTGCTGGACCTGATAATCGACTATCTGACTTACGTGTTTATTCCGGCCTTTGCCCTGTTTCAGAGCGGCCTGTTACCGGGTTGGACGGGATGGATCTGTATTATCATCATCACCTTCACAAGTGCGCTGTATTATTCCGATACGCGGATGAAGACCAAAGACAACAGTTTCAGCGGCTTTCCGGGCTGTTGGAATATGGTGGTGCTGGTTTTGTTCGCGCTGGAACCAAATTTCTGGATTATTCTGATTTTGGTAGCAGTCCTTGCAATCGCAATGTTTTTTCCGCTGAAGTTCATCCACCCAGTGCGCACAACACGCCTGCGCATGATCAATTTGCCGATCGCATTATTTTGGACAGCGTTGGCTGGTACCGCGGCATGGGCCGACTTTGCGCCGGGTCCGTTTGTGACAATCGGGCTGACAGTATCGAGCCTGTATCTGTTGTTCATCGGTATCGTGATGCAGGCACTGGGCGACTAGGCCAAAGCCCTTATGCCGCAGGGCTATTTCGCAAATTCAGCATCCAGCCGGTTCGCCAATTCTTGCAAGTCTTGTGGAACTTTGCGATTTTGCGCCTGTAATTCCGCCAATTGCTCGCGCAGAACTTCTCGGGCTTCATGCAAATCTTCTGGTTGATAGGTCGCCTCTTCCAACAACATGGCAATGCGGGCTTTGATGGCTTCAAACGGCATCTAGAGCTTCCTTTCGGCGCTTGCTGCGCAGGTTTTACAAACGGGTGTGTACGGTAACACATCCAGCCGCTTTTCGGAAATATCGTTGCCACAGTGTGCACATTCGCCATAGGTGTCATCCGAAATTCGCGCCAACGCGGCATTGATCATCCTGATTTCTGCAACCCCGGCATTTCCGATACCCTCCAGCACCTCGTCAGCTTCGACTTCGGTCGCATGGTCTTCGACATCACGATTGTGGTGCGCCTCCAACTCGTGATCAATGTCGTGCAACCGGTGATCCAGTTCCTTAAGACGGGTTTCCAACTGAGATTTGCGGTGTGATAGTGACGTCATCTTTTACTCCTGTTCAAGTTGTCCTACTTGGCGTCATGCACAGCGGCGCGTCGTTGATCTGAATCAAGCTAGACTAAATCCGGATCAGAACAACGCCGGTCGCGATCAAAATTGCTGCAATGATTTTTCGCGGATCAGAGCGTTCACCCAAAACCACTATACCTATTAAAACCGCAAACAAAACGGATGTTTCACGCAAAGCCGCCACCAACGCAATTGGCGCAACTGTCATTGCCCAGACAGCAATCCAGTACGCTGCAACAGAAGCAACGCCGGCGGCAAGGCCAACCACCCAAAGCCGGCGCGAACGCGACAGCACCTCACGACCACCCCGGTAAATACCCCAAATTGCAAACAACGTACCGTCCAGAAAGAACAACCAACCAACAAAACCAGAGACATTGCCCGAGGCCCGCGCACCCATTCCATCCGCAATGGTATAGCCCGCAGTTCCCAGTGCCGCCCCCAATGCAAAAGGCAGCAACTGTAGGGACACGCCATACACAAAGACACCACGAGCCATTTGCAAAATACCCAGCGCCAGCAAGATAATTGCGATGATCTGGACGGAACTCAGATGGTCGGGCAACAGGACAAAACCAGCCAGCATAACCAACACAGGTGCCGTTCCGCGCGAAATTGGATAAACGCGGCTGAGATCGCCGTGGCTGTAGGCCAGAGTCAGACAGTATTTGTACAACCAGTGCAATAAAACAGAGACAGCCAACCAGCCCCAGGCCGCAGGTTTGGGAGCTGGAAAATACAGTATCATCACCAATCCAGCAGCGCCGTGCGCAATAGACAGCAAGATCATGCCCAGCACCTTGTTGTCACCAAATTTAATGATCGCATTCCACGACGCATGCAACAACGCCGCACACAGAACTGCAAAAAAGACGCCTGAACTCATATTATATCAGCAATGATGCCGCCCCTTCGTGCTTCAACAGCCAAACCTTGGTCTCGACACCACCTTCGCCGGAGTATCCGCCCAGACCGTCTGCCGCCAATACACGGTGGCACGGGATGATGATCGGGATCGGGTTGGCGCCACAAGCATTGCCGACCGGTTGCGCCGGCGCTGCCACCGCCAATGCGATATCGCCATAGGTGCGGGTGTGACCAAAGGGTATTGCCGACATCCGGTCCCAAACAGATTTTTGGAAATCGGTTCCCGACGGGGCCAAGGGCAGGTTGAACACCCGCAACTCGCCAGCAAAAAAGGCCTCCAACTGGCGGAGGCCCTCTTTCAATATATCACTGCGAAACCCGCTAACTTCGTGACCCCACACCAAGCGGGTAATTGCGCCACCTTCCTCGACCAGAGATATCTGACCTATCGGAGTTCGGGTGGCCGCACTGTTCATCCAAGCGCCTCGTTACAGCGGTGACACGTTTCCGCATGGGCATGGCTGCCCACATCGGGCAGGATTTTCCAGCAACGACCGCATTTGTCGCCCTCTGCCTTGGCAAAGGTTACGGCAACACCGGCCACATCGTCCAACGAAAACGCGCTTTTTGGCGCTGCGTCTGCACAAACTGTGATCGCCGACGTGATACAGGCATCAGCAAAATCAATGCTCTCGACCAGCGCCCGGATGTCCGCATCCGCGATATAAACCGTTGGAGCCGCTTCCAGCGACGCCCCGATATTTTTCTCGCGGCGTTCAACCTCGATGGCACCGGTAACCACGCGGCGTACACGACGGATCGCTGACCATTTTGCAGAGAGTTCGGCATCCAACCAGTCGGCAGGCGTGTCAGGAAAATCATGCAAATGCACACTTTCTCCCGCACCCTTGTCGCCCATACGTTCCAGCCACACATCTTCCATCGTGAAACACAACATCGGCGCCAGCCATGTGGTCAGACGGTGGAACAACAAGTCCAGAACGGTGCGTGCGGCCCGGCGTGACTGGCTGTTATCGCCATCACAATACAGCACATCCTTGCGGATATCGAAGTAAACCGAGCTAAGGTCCACAGTGCAAAACTGGAACAATTGCTGGAACACGCCTTGGAAATCATAGGTCGCGTAGCCATCGCGCACGACTTGATCCAATTCGGCCAAACGGTGCAGAATCCAGCGTTCCAGTTCCGGCATTTCAGCAAGATCAACGCGTTCAGCGGCATCAAACCCGTTCAGATTGCCAAGGATAAACCGCATTGTGTTGCGCAACCGGCGATAGCTGTCGGCAGTGTTTTTCAGGATTTCCGGACCGATCCTCTGATCGGCAGTATAGTCCGCTTGCGCCACCCAAAGCCGTAAAATGTCGGCGCCATATTGTTTGACCACGGTTTCCGGCACGATGGTGTTGCCAACGGATTTGGACATTTTCATGCCCTTTTCGTCCAGCGTAAACCCGTGCGTCAGAACCGACTTGTACGGCGCACGTCCCTTGGTGCCACACGATTGCAACATCGAGGAATGGAACCAGCCGCGATGCTGGTCGGTGCCTTCCAGATACAGATCGGCGATCCCGTCCGGCGAGCCATCGGGGCGATCACGCACAACAAAGGCATGGGTTGAGCCGCTGTCAAACCACACGTCCAGAATATCGGTCACAAGGGTCCAGTCGTCGGGGTTCACAGCCTCGACACCGGTCAAAAACCGGTCCTTGGCCCCGTCCATATACCAGCAATCCGCACCCTCGGCCTCGAACGCATCTTTGATCCGCGCATTCACATCGGTGTTGCGCAGAATGAAATTCTCATCCGTTGGCAGCGCACCCTTGCGGGTAAAACATGTCAGGGGAACCCCCCACGCCCGTTGCCGCGACAGAACCCAGTCGGGCCGTGCCTCGATCATGGAATAGAGCCGGTTGCGACCGGTTTGCGGTGTCCAGGTGACCAACTCGTCGATAGAGGTCAGCGCCCGCTCGCGGATGGTTTTGCCATAGGTGTCATCGCCGCCGACAGGCTTGTCGATAGCCGCGAACCACTGCGGCGTGTTGCGAAAAATGATCGGGGCTTTGGAGCGCCATGAATGCGGATAGCTGTGGGTCACGCGGCCACGCGCAATGATGCCACCAGCCTCGACCAGCTTGGCAATCACGGCGGTGTTGGCCTTGGCCTCTTTGCCCTTGCGATCAAAGACTTGCAGACCGGCAAAAAACGGCACATGCGGCAAAAATTCGCTTTCCTCGCCGACATTATGCGTCATCCGATCCAGCCAGTTGCGCTTCATGAACGCTTCATAGTCGTCGGCACCGTGGGACGGCGCGGTGTGCACAAACCCGGTCCCTGCCTCGTCCGTGACGTGATCGCCGTCGATCATTGGAACATCGTAGTCCCAAAAACCTTCGGCGCCGTCTAGGCCCGCGAGGGGGTGAACACATACGACATCCGCCAACGTATCCGCAGAAACATCCAAAACCCGAGTAAATTTTGCCACACGGGATTTTTCGAGCGCGTCTGGGGCGAGAACATCCGCCAAAACATACAGATCGCCAACCGCGGTCCAGCTTTCGTCTGCGGTTTCATCGACGCGATAAAGTCCGTAGGAAATCTTGGGATTGTAGGCGACAGCCTTGTTCGACGGGATCGTCCAAGGTGTTGTTGTCCAGATGACAACCCGTGCGTTTTGCAGGGCCTCAGGCGCGGATTTAAGGGCAAAAGGCACCCAGATCGTATGGCTCTTGTGATCGTGATATTCGATCTCGGCCTCGGCCAGCGCGGTTTTTTCCACCGGCGACCACATCACCGGCTTGGAGCCTTGATACAATGCGCCGTTCATCACGAATTTCATAAACTCGTCGGCGATCACCGCCTCGGAATGATAGTCCATCGTCAAATAGGGGTCTTCCCATTTGCCGGTGATGCCCAGACGTTTGAACTCGTCGCGCTGGATGTCGATCCAGCCTTCGGCGAACTTGCGGCATTCCTGACGAAAGGCCACCACAGGCACATCGTCTTTGTTTTTGCCCTTTTTCCGGTATTGCTCTTCGATCTTCCATTCGATCGGCAGACCATGGCAATCCCAACCCGGCACATAGCGCGCATCGCGGCCCAGCATTTGCTGCGAACGGACAATAAAATCTTTCAGAACCTTGTTCAGCGCATGGCCGATGTGCAGGTGACCGTTGGCATATGGAGGCCCGTCATGCAGGATAAACGGCTCGCGCCCCGATTTTTCGCGCAGACGGTCGTAGACACCAATTTCGGCCCAACGGGCCAGCCATTCGGGTTCACGTTTTGGCAAGCCTGCCCGCATGGGAAAGTCGGTGACAGGCAGGTTCAGGGTATCTTTGTAGTTGGGTGTTTCAGCACACATGGAATAGGTCCGGTCTGGGGGAATTCAGGAAGAGGGCGGCGCGGTTTTCATACGCCTTTGCCCGGCCGCTCGCGAGATCAGAGCGCCGGGTATATAATTCGAATAATGATGCCGAATATAGGTCCCATGGCGACGCTTATAGCCCTGCCCACATCGAAGGTCCAGCCTGATTGGCACCGCGTGTGGCTGTGACAATTGGCAACGTGCAGCGCGACCGGTTTCAGCCTAGGATTCCACAAGAGATTTCGGAGCCGTCAGCCATGGATATAGCGATTGTTGGGTGTGGAATTGGCGGGTTGGCCGCGGCCAGCTTGTTGGCACAATCGGGTCGTTCCATAGAGGTATTCGACCGGTTTGATCACCCCGAACCAGTGGGATCGGGTCTGGTTATACAGACAGTTGCCCTGCCGGTATTGGACGCCATCGGCGCCATGGATGCAGTTTTGCAGTACGGTGCCCGAAATTATCACATGCTGGGGCTGGAGGCAGACACAGGTCAGAAGGTACTGGATGTCCGATATGGTCCTCAAGGCGGGCATGACTTCGGTTTGGGCATACATCGCGCGGCCCTGTTTGACTGCCTTTTGCAAGCAGCGAAGGGACGCGACATCAAATTTCGGAACGGGTGCGAAATAGCGACCTCTGATTTGGTGGAACACCGGCGCTATATTTCGGATACCAACGGCCAGCGATATGGCCCCTATGATCTGGTTGTTGATGGATCTGGCACCGGCTCTGCGCTCAGCCCGCTGGTTTCCAAACCGCTGGAATATGGGGCTGTTTGGGGAACTGTTGATTGGCCTGAGGCCACATTTTTGTCCTACAGCCGACTTGAACAACGCTATCGTTCTGCGACGAACATGATTGGTGTTTTGCCGATTGGCAGGGTGCCCGGTGACCCAAGCCCCAAGGCTGCATTTTTCTGGTCCCTGCGCCAATCCGCATATGGGGATTGGCGCAGAACACCGTTCAACATCTGGCAAGATCAAGCCGTCGGCTTGTGGCCCGACCTCGAACCCTTTGTCCAGCAATTGACGTCACATGACGATCTGACGATGGCGCGCTATGGTCACGGCACGCTGCGTCGTCCATTCGGCGAACGCATTGCCTATATCGGTGACGCGGCTCATCGTGCCAGCCCGCAATTGGGTCAAGGTGCCAATATGGCCTTGCTGGACGCGTTTGCTCTAAGTCGGGCACTCGAGGGGCATAGCGTCGAAAATGCCAAAACTCTTTGCGCAGGCGCGGCGCAGACATATTGCAGTCTATCAGGCCATGAGCTGGGCCTTTACTCCAATGTATCAGTCCAACAGCAGATTACCGCCTTTTTTGCGTGATTGGATGCTGGCTCCGGCCAGTCAGCTCGCCCCGCTGGCGGCAATTTTACAACGATTGGTAAAGGGGAATTTGCTGGACCCCTATCGCGGGTTTTTTCACTAGGCGCCAAGCAATGCCCGCAATTTGCCGCGCGCGCTGACGATATCATTCAGCGTATAGGCATCCAGACAGGCAAAAAAAGCTTCTTGTGCTTCGGCCAGCGGATCCCTTAACCCGCAGGCGCTTAGCGCCACGCATCCGCCGTGATCCTTGTTGAAACACTCGACAACCGGCACATCGCCGGCAAGATAGCGCGCCACCTCGCCAACAGACACCGAGGCCGCGTCCCGTGCCAAGGCCAAGCCACCTGTCCGCCCGCGTCCGGACAGAATGAACCCGCCTTTGGCCAAGGCCGAGGCGACCTTGGCGACATGATGCTCCGATATATCAAACACGCCGGCGATTTTGGCGGCGGGCACGCGGTGCTCGTCCGTCACGGCCAGATACATCAGGATACGTAATCCATAGTCAGAAAACTTGTTTAACTGCATGCGCTATATTTAGCATTTACAATGCGGAATAAAAAGCCTAATTAAATACGCATATAAAATACGTAATAAGGGAGGCAAGTCGTGTTAAAATTTGTATGCAAAGTGATATTACTGCCGGGAACCTTGATCTGTCGGGCCTTTGGGTTCGACCCAAACCAAGAGCTTGGTTTGATGCGCTCATACCTCAATATGCTGGTTTGGCTGCCCTTGGGTCTGATGGTCACGCTGTTGTTCGTGGACTTAGGATGACCGAGCTGGCCTTCACCCGTTCCGACATTGAAACAGTCGTCGCCGATTTTTACGCCAGGGTTCGGCGCCATCCCGTACTCGGGCCTGTGTTTCAGGAACGCGTTCCCAGTACAGACAGCGCGTGGCAAACCCACGAAGCCAAGATCGTTGAATTCTGGTGTTCTGCCATTTTGAAAACCCGCTCTTATAGCGGCAGTCCGATGCAAGCCCATAGCAACGTGTCGGGGCTGCGCGGTTTCCATTTTGATATTTGGCTGGAGGTTTTCGACACCGTACTGTCAGAAAACCTGCCAAGCCAAACGGCCCAGCACTGGTCGCGACTGGCCCATAATATCGGTCGCGGTTTGCGCATGGGTGTCGAGAGTAACCAACGCAATGCCCAGGTCCCGTCCCTGACACACTAACGCCCCGAACTTGCCGCCTCGAACCTGTCGCCCCGAGCCCGCCGCCCCAAGTCTGCCGCCGAAAAGTTTACTTTGCAAAGAACCCGGCCAGAGACCGCTTCATAGTCCCCGTTATTGTTGGCCTTTTCTGCGCGTCAAACGGCATAGGACGACAGACCTCTATGGCCGCGATGCCGACCCGTGCGGTCAAGGCGCCGTTGATCACACCTTCGCCAAAGCGGCGGCTAACCTTGGACAAAACACCGCCTCCGGCAATGGTGCCGATCAAATCGTCGCCAACCGCAACAGCGCCCGTTGCCACCAAATGCGTAGCCACAGCCCGCATGAGCCGCCACGACCCCAGACTGCCCGCCCGGCCGCCGTAAACCTCGGCTATACGCCGGACCATGCGAATGTTTACCGACAATGCGATAACGACATCAGCCAGAGCCAGCGGAATAACCGCGGTCGCCGTTGCCACCTGTCTTGCCGCTGCTTCGATTTCCGAGCTGGCCAAGTCATCCAAAGGTGCCAACAAAGCTATTTCGGTGGCCTGTAAAATATCCGAGCCGTCCAGCGCATCGCTGCGGGCTGCATCCAACTGTTCAACCTGCCAGCGCAGCTCTGGCTTGTCGGCCAGAAACTTTTGCAACTGCGCCGAAAACGCAAGTGCTTGGCCACGGTCGCCTCCGGCGGCTTGGGTATAGTGCTGTTTGAGCCCATCAACACGGCGCAACCGCATCATAGCTGCCAGTTCACGCCCCGCGAATGCCAATATCCCCAGTAACAAAACAGCGATCAGCACCAATATAGCCCGCCCCAACCAGATGTTGCGATCCATCATTGCCGTTGCGAAATCCCAAAACGCCACGCTGATCATCGCGCCGAACAACAGACCCAGCGCCCAGCGAAACAAACGGACTAACAGACTGGGACGCCGAGCCGCGAGCCGCGTGGCGGCCTGCATTGCCTGACCGGTTGGTGCTGGCAGATCAGGCTCTGGCACTGGCACCGCATCGGCCGGGCTTAACGGGTCGCGCGTGCTGTCTTCCATCTCGATGACGACAGGTTTTTTCCGAACGTGTTCAGACATTACAGCTTATCCCCGATCAAAAACTCTACCGCGCGATCCAGCCGGATATGCGGCGGCCCCAATCCCGGTTTGAGCACATTTTTTGCCGGGCGAAAGGCCATTAACGCGAAATCTTCGTTCAACCATCGTCTCGGATCGTCCTTGGCTTGCGCCAAAACTTGTTGCGGATCTGATGGCAGGTCACCGGCGTACATTGCCGCCATTTTCCCGCTCTCCAACAGCCGCCCCTGAACACAGTCCAGAACTGTGCCCTCATGTGTCACGCTTTCTTCGGTGGTGGCGCGCAATCCTGCTATTGCCAGTGTCGTTGTTTGCGCTCCTGAAAACTCGGCTCGATCTTTGGCATCGCGCAACAGCGCTTGCAGGATCGCGCCCAGTGCGTTGTGCTGAGTATGATGGATATGATCAGCTTTGGTCGCGGCAAACAGTATCCGTTCAACCCGTTTTCCGGTAATCATTGACAGCCAAGAGTTTCGACCCGGCCTGAAACACCGCAAAACATCTGCCATCGCATCGCGCAAATCGGCAATCGCCTCGGGTCCGGAATGCAGCGCGCCCAACGCATCGACCAGAACAATCTGACGATCAATTCTTGCAAAATGTTCGACGAAAAATGGTTTCACAATCTTGGATTTATAGGCCTCGAACCGGCGTTCAAAGGCGCGTTCAAACGAGGCCTTTTTACTGCGCCCTGTTGACGGTGGCAGAGGGCAAAACGTCAGCGCCGGCGATCCTTGCAAATCACCGGGCATCAAAAACCGCCCCGGCGCGCAGGCAGACAGGCCAGCCTCGCGGCTGTGTTGCAAGTAGGTGCTGAAACTTGCTGCCAATGCCGTCGCCTGCGTCTCGTCCAAGGGCCGATGTGGATCGAAATCCTCCAGCATCGACAGCCATGGTGCGGCAATCCCCGACCGGGCGGTGCTGTGTGCCTTGGCAATCGCCTCGTCCGAGAATTCAGCAAAGGACTGGCTCATCAAAGGCAAATCCAGCAGCCATTCACCGGGGTAATCAACAATATCCAGATGGACCGTTCGCGGACCACGAACCGACGACAAAATGCCGCGCGGCTGGACCCGAAATGACAAACGCAATTGGCTGATTGATCGCGTCGACACCGGCCAGACCGGATCGGGACCGGTCATCTTGGCCAGATGGGTCTCAAATTCAAATCGTGGAACCAGATCATCGGGTTGCGGTTGTAAAAACACCGAAGAAATACGCCCCTCGGCCGCCGCCTCTAGCCGGATCATGCGCCCCCGATCCAACAAATTGGCCACCAAAGACGTGATGAACACGGTTTTTCCGGCACGCGACAGGCCCGTCACGCCCAGTCGCACGACCGGCTCAAACAGGGCCTCGTTTACGCTGCCAGTGGTTTTTTCCGCGCCACGAATAATACCGTCGACGATACGTCCAATGCCCAATTTCCGGTTCCTTTTGTGCCTTGGCAATTATGTAAGGCTTTGGACGATCAATTCATAGGGGCGCAAAAGGGATTGGCAAAATGCGCAAGAACAGTTAGGTCGGCCATATGCCACGCTTTGCTTTTAAAATTGAATATATGGGTGCCCCTTTTTCAGGGTGGCAACGCCAAAAAGATCTGCCCTCGGTTCAGCAAACCATCGAAGAGGCACTGGCCAAAGTTGATGCCCAAGCACCGTTAATTCAAGGGGCTGGCCGCACCGACGCAGGCGTGCACGCGTCCGGTCAAGTGGCACATTTTGATCTGTCACGGGACTGGGATCCGTACCGGCTCAGCGAAGCCGTGAATTTCCACCTGAAACCAAGGCCGGTTTCGATTGTTGCAGCGGCCCGGGTTGCAGATGATTTTCACGCGCGATTTTTCGCTCTGGACCGGCGGTATATCTTCCGACTGGTCAGCCGCCGCGCACCGGCGGTGCTGGAAACCGGGCTGGTTTGGCAGGTCCGCCACCCGCTGGATGCCCAAGCTATGCAGGCGGGTGCTAACGCATTGATGGGACACCACGATTTTACGACGTTCCGGTCCACCACATGTCAGGCCAAAAGTCCGATGAAAACACTGGACCGGCTGGACGTCGAGACCGTGGAACTGGAATATGGCACCGAATACCGGTTCCATGTCGAAGCCCGCAGTTTTTTACACAATCAAGTCCGCAGTTTTGTCGGAACACTGGAACGTGTGGGGTCCGGACGCTGGTCACCCGAAGATGTGGCATCGGCCTTGGCCGCGCGCGACCGTACCGCCTGTGGGCCGGTATGTCCGCCATACGGGCTGTATCTGGCGAATGTCGAATATCGCCAAAACCCCTTTTGCGACTGATCTAGACCACAGAGGGCAAGACCACAGGCGGCAAAATCAGAAAGGCGCGAAAATCATTGACGTTTGTCAGGGTCGGGCCGGTAACAACTTGATCACCGATATCTGCGAAAAATGTATGCGCATCGTTATTGGCCAACGCCGCCACCGGATCCAGGTCGCGTATGGCGGCCCGCGCCAATGTATCTGGCCCGATAATCGCACCTGCAACCTCGGCCGCGCCGTCAACCCCGTCGGTATCACAGGCGATGGCGTGGATTGCAGGGTTCGCGTTCAGGGCAATCGCCGCAGACAGCATGAATTCCGCATTTGGGCCGCCGGTGCCGTTGCCACGTCGTGTGACCGTGCATTCGCCCCCCGATAGCAACAAAACAGGTGGGTCGGTGCACGCCAGACTCTGGGCGATATCCGTGGCTTGTTTTGCCTGCGACACTGCCAAATCACGCGCTTCGCCTTCCAGATCATCACCCAAGATCTGCACCGAATAGCCCCAGGTCTGTGCCAGTGCCTTTGCCGCCTCTATGGATTGCGAAGGTGCAGCAACAATTCGGTTTTCAACACTGTCAAATACCGGATGCAGGATTGGCAAAACACCTGTTTCGCCGTCCAGAACATCGCGAACAGACTGCGGCACCTCGATTTTGTATTTTGTCAGGATCACCTTGGCATCGGCTGCGGTGCTGTCATCACCGACGGTGGGGCCCGAGGCGATATAGGCCAAGTCATCGCCGGCGACATCCGAAATCACCAGAGCCAACATCGACGCAGGCGCCGCCGTTGCTGCCAATTGACCACCCTTTACGCGGCTTAGATGTTTGCGCACGATGTTCATTTGGTCAATTGGCGCACCTGACGCCAACAACGCGGCGGTCACCGCTTGTTTTTCCGCCAGGGTTATCTGGCCTGCCGGTGCGCATAGCAGGGCCGAGCCGCCACCCGATATCAAGGCCAGAACCAGATCGTCGGGGCCAAGGCCCGATAGCATATCCAGCATTTGAACCGTCGCTGTAACACCGGCCGCATCGGGGACCGGATGCGCCGCCTGTGCAATTGCAATGCCTTGGCAGGGCCGATCGTACCCGTATCTGGTGATGACTAATCCCTCGCAAGGGCCCAGTTGCGATTCCACTGCCTCGGCCATACGAGCCGACGCTTTGCCGGCACCAATAACGATCAATCGCCCCTTGGGACGGTCCGGAAAATTGCCCGGGATGCTGACCATTGGGTCCGCCGCAGCCACCGCTGTGTCAAACAAGTGCCGCAGTGCTTGGCGTGTATCGTCAGGCATAACAGTCCCCTTCGCGCTCTTTTGGCTATGATAGCCAGCTTGCGTAGTCGGGCACAAGCAGATGAC
Organism: uncultured Myxococcota bacterium; assembly: GCA_964196455.1. Classification (GTDB taxonomy): domain Bacteria; phylum Pseudomonadota; class Alphaproteobacteria; order Rhodobacterales; family Rhodobacteraceae; genus Amylibacter. Next base: position 74,578 of record CAXMUJ010000215.1, read on the forward strand.
GCGGTGCGACGTCCTCTTCGATCGTTGAAAACCGGCCAATGGGATCGCGAAAAATGTTGTCCGTGTTGTCATCATTGACGGTCGAAACTTCGCCGATCAGCACGTCGCCGCCCGCGCCCCAAAAAGAATGCCAGTTTCCCGGCATCAGGGTCACACTTTCGCCCGGGCTCAGCTCCAACACCGCTCCGGCCGGTTGCGTTCGCAAAACACCATCGGTGGCCACGGTAACATCGGTTTTCGTGTCAATACCGCCATCGTTGAGCGAATTGAACAATTCCAGCGCCAAGGTGGCACCACCGCGGTTGATGATGTCTTCGGCTTTGACGATGTGACGGTGCATCGGCGAAATCTGGTTGTGCCGCGAAATCATGATTTTTTCGGCGTAACACATGCCACCACCGGATTTCAGATCGTCTTGGTTGCCATTGCGTGCAGTGAACAGAAACAGGCCAAGCTTGTCGAAATCGCCCTGACCATAGTCCGTTATATCCCAGCCCAAACCAGCATCTGTAATACCTTTGATGTCACCCTTGCGGGCGACCATTTCATCAGGTGTCCAGTATGCAAATGGTGGCAAAATATGGCCAAACGACTGAATATATTCATCGGCGGCCGCCATGATCTCGTTTACTGTAGAGCGTTTCACGCAGCGACCTCCTTGGTCATTTCAAAAAATTCCAGCACCAGTTGCAACGCCCAAGTGAGCCTACCGCCACACGTTTACCAGATTGCAAAATGACTGTTCGAACACAACTTCCTTATACACATTATAGTCGCAATCGACAGCGGTAACGCTGGAAATTCCCGGCTTCGCAAGCGCCATCCCGGCTTGACAATATGAACCGCGTTCACGTACCAGAGACTATGGCTGGGAAAACAGAACTAAAACGCAAGGCGCTCAGACAGAAGCTGTTAGAAGCCGCGATTGTCCGGATTGGCCAACATGGTATTGACTCGCTGCGCGCCCGGGATCTGGCAACTGACGCGGGCTGTGCCTTGGGGGCGATATACAACATCTATGCGGATATCGATGAACTGGTATTTTACGCCAAGGTCGAAATTTTTACCCGCATGGAACAGCAGCTGGACGAGTGTATGAAGCACGCCAGCAGCCTGACACCGCTGGAACAAATGACCCGCCTATCGCGCGATTATTTCGAGTTCGCGACCCAGAATACAAATTTGTGGTCCGCACTCTTTGATGGTCATTTGGCCGATACACATGAAATTCCCGTCTGGTACCGCCAAGCGCTGATCCGGCTCATGGGGCATATTCAGCGCCCCCTGATGCTGTTGGACCCAAGCCTGTCACCAACCGAAGCCAGCCTGCGCACACGGGCGCTGTTCTCGGCGATTCATGGAATCGTCGTGCTGTCAATTCAAGATCGACCGTCCGGTGTCAATCAGCAAGAAGTGCCAGATGCCATCCAGTGGATTCTAAAATCAATCTCTAAGCCTTTGTAAATACGATTTTAAAAAATTAACTGAACGATGTTCATTTATTACTTGAACAGCGTTCAAACTATCTCTATGGTCGCCTTATGAACAACGTTCAAGAAAGGACTTAAAATGCTTTCCATACTCAAGACACTGAGCAAGGGCGCAACCGCCCGCAACGAGGCCAAGCTGCGCAACCATTATGCGCTTGACCTGATCGACCAGAAAATTCGGGAAACCGAGACCGCCCTGAAAATGGCGAAGGCGACTTTGGCCAGCCAGATCCAACGATCCCGCGCCGAAACCCGGCAACTGGATCAACTGCGCGTCCGTATCACCGATGTAACCAAGCGGGCCCAAGCCGCATTTGACACCGGTCATCAGGAGTTGGCTACAGACGCTGCCAAAGCCGTAGCCGATCTGGAAAATGAACAGGCCGTCCGGTCCGCCACCCTAACCAGTCTCGACCAACAAATTCAGCGCTTGCGCCTGAATCTGGAAAAATCCCAGCGCAACCTTGTGGATTTAAGACAAGGCGCCCTGATGGCAAAATCCGTGCGCTCGGAGCAACAGGCAAACGCTGCAATCACCCGCGCCATGCCGGCCACCCGCGCCATGCCGGCCACCCCCGCCCGCGAAGCCCGTGAACTGATCGACGATGTTTTGGCCAAGGACAGCCCTGCAGAACTGGACGAGATATTTGAGGAGGTGGTCGAGAGTTTGAACCACTCCACAATCGAGGATCGGCTCGGACAGGCGGGATACGGTCCAAAAACCCGCATCTCGGGCGCAGATGTTCTGGCACGGTTTTCCGCCGGAACAGATACCAAAACACCCAAAAAGTAACCACAACAAAGGATTTTTCGACATGCAGGAATTCAACGAACAAACAGCCAACACGGTTTACACTTCATTCAATTTTTTCGGCTGTGTCGCTGCCTACGCGATGCTGACGGGGTCAATCTATTATGCACCGGTTGATTTCTCGACCAAGGGCTATTGGGCGATGGGAATTTTGTTGCTGACCCTGTCGCTGGTGAACCTGGTTAAATACCGCTTTGACGACCGGTCATCGCGTGACCGCATTCGACAGTTGGAAGACGCGAAAAACGAGCGGTTGCTCAAAGATTACGTCGCCGAAGACGAATAGCCAATTCCGCGGCGCATAGAAATCCAGCAACAGACAGGTGGCAGACATGTTTCATTTCATCAATAGCTTGCAAACACTCATAACAAAGGCGAGCCTCGCACTGGGCGATCTGGTATCGTTCTGGGCAGAGTGTCGAACCGCAGTGTCCGGTTTCAGGGCGGGTTTGATATGAAAAGCCACATGCATTTGATGCGCACAAACAGGTTTCTGCCCCTGTTCATCACGCAATTTTTCGGCGCGTTTAACGACAATGCCTTTAAAAACGCGTTTCTGATCTGGTTCACCTATGACGCCGCGCAACGCACCGGGCTGGACGCACCGATGATGGTTACTTTGGCTGCGGGCCTGTTCATTCTGCCGTTCTTTCTGTTCTCGGCAACAGCCGGTCAAATGGCCGACAAATACGAAAAATCGCGATTCACCCAGCGGATCAAACTGGTTGAAATCGGTCTGATGCTCTGCTGTTCATTTTTCTTCTTTTGGGGCAATGTGTATGGCCTGTTGCTGATCTTGTTCATGATGGGGGTGCAGTCTGCCTTTTTTGGGCCAATCAAGTACAGCTTACTGCCAGAACATCTCAAAGATGACGAGCTGATCGGCGGCAACGGATTGATCGAGGGCGGAACATTCCTGTCGATTTTGTTTGGCACGATATTTGGCGGTTTGATCGTGCGCACCGCCTACGGGATGGAGATCTTGTCGGTCTGTCTGGTGGCATTCGCGATTGTTGGCTGGATCGCCAGCAGGTCGATCCCCAAGGCAAGTGTCGCCGACCCCTATTTGAATATCGGTTGGAATTTGATCGCAGAAACCCGAAAAATCATCGGATTTGCACAGCAGGAACGCACTGTCTGGCTGTCTATTATCGGCATTGCGTGGTTCTGGTTCATAGGTGCGATGTTCCTGACCCAGTTTCCGACATACACCAAAGATACCATCGGTGGAAACGAGCATGTCGTCACGCTGTTTCTGAGCATCTTCTCGATCGGTATCGCGCTGGGCTCTGTTTTGTGTAACCGTCTGCTAAATGGCCGAATTGACGGGCGTCTGGTGCCCTACGGCTCGATCGGCATGACGCTGGCGATCGGGATATTCGTCGCTTGCACTTACCTGTATTCTGCCGAACGCGTGATCTATCTGGAACAGGTCTTGTTGTATCAGGACAAAGTTCTGAACCTGCCCGAGTTCTTTGCGGTTGGCCTGTCCAGCTGGGGAGTTGTTCTCGGCCTGCTGTCGCTGTCGGTATGCGCAGGCATCTATATCGTGCCGCTCTATACGATCATGCAACACCGCACCGACGATAGGTACCTGTCGCGCGTTATTGCCGCCGCCAATGTCATAACGGCACTATTTATGGTTTTGGCCAGTTTATTTGCGCTCTTGCTCTTCTCTTTCGGCTTTGAAGCCATCACAATATTATTGGCGGTCGGCGTCGCGAACATTCCGGTGTTCATAATTGTACGCGGCACCGTTAACCGGAGGTTACACAATGCTTAGAACCACTCTGAAATGGCTGTTTACAAAACTGTTCAAAGTCGAAGTCACCGGATTGGACAATTACCACAAAGCCGGTGAGCGCGTTGTTATCGTCGCCAATCACCTCTCGTTTATGGACGCTCTGCTCATTGCGTTGTTCCTGCCGGAAAAACCGATGTTTGCCATCAACAGCCAGATCGCAACCCGTTGGTATATCAAACCTTTTCTGTCGCTGGTGCGTGCCTTTCCGTTGGATCCCGCCAGCCCGATGGCAACCAAGGCGATGATCAAGGAAATTCGCAAAGACCAGAAATGCGTTATTTTCCCCGAGGGCCGTATCACAGTCACCGGCTCGCTGATGAAAGTGTACGAGGGTCCGGGCATGATCGCAGACAAGGCCAATGCCCAGATTTTACCTGTGCGCATTGATGGTGCGCAATACACGCCGCTGTCGCGCCTGAAGGGCAAAATTCGAATTCGGTGGTTTCCAAAAATTACCCTGACCATCCTTGAACCGCGCAGCTTTGACATCGACGACGCAATCAAGGGTCGCAAGCGTCGCCAATTGGCCGGTGTGAAACTTTACAATCTGATGAGCGAGATGCTATTCGACAGTTCCAATTTGGAACAGACGTTGTTTCAGTCGGTTCTGGATCAAGTTTACATCCACGGGCGCAAACATGTAGTCGCAGAGGATCCGACGCGCCAACCTCTGAACTATGGCAGCCTGATCACCCGCAGCTATATTCTGGGCGCAAAATTTTCCCAAGACACGTCCGAAGGTGAACATGTCGGAGTTATGTTGCCAAATATGGTGACCTCAATCGTCACGTTCTTTGCATTGCAAGCCTATGGTCGTGTGCCTGCCATGCTGAACTTTTCAACCGGTGCCCAAAACATGACAGCGGCCTGTCAAGCCGCCGATATCCGCACGATCTATACCTCACACAAGTTTGTCGAAATGGGCAAGCTGGCCGATTTGATCGCGGCGGCCGAGGCTCTTGGGATCAAAATTATTTATCTGGAGGATGTCGCGAAAACCGTGACCGGACTGGACAAACTCAAGGGTTTGATCGGCAGCCATTTCGCCGAGGCCGTCTATCGCAAAACAAACTCGCGCACGCCGAGTGATGCAGCCGTTGTACTGTTCACATCAGGGTCCGAAGGCACGCCCAAAGGCGTCGTTCTATCGCACAGCAATATCCAGGCGAACCGGTTCCAGTTGGCTTCGCGCGTGGATTTTGGGCCAACAGACGTAGTTTTCAACGCATTGCCGATCTTTCACTCTTTTGGACTTACGGGCGGAACCTTGCTGCCAATCTTGTCGGGTATCCGGACGTTTTTCTACCCGTCGCCGCTGCACTATCGCATCGTGCCGGAATTGATCTATGCCAGCAACGCAACCATCATGTTTGGCACCGACACGTTCCTGTCTGGCTACGCGCGGTTTGCCCACCCATATGATTTCTATTCAGTGCGCTATGTCTTTGCAGGAGCCGAAAAGCTAAAGGACGAAACCCGCAAGCTCTGGTCGGAAAAATATGGTGTGCGGATCTTTGAGGCTTACGGCGCGACAGAAACCTCGCCTGCCTTGTCCGCCAACACACCGATGCACAACAAACCCGGCACCGTGGGACGCTTGTTGCCCGGTATTACCCCCCGTCTGGAGCCAGTGCCGGGCATTGACGATGGCGGCAGGCTGATCGTCAAAGGCGCGAATATTATGAAGGGATATCTTTTTGCCGACAATCCCGGCGTATTGGTAGCACCAAAAAACGGTGAGTATGACACCGGCGATATCGTGGACATCGACGAGGACGGCTATCTCACCATCAAGGGACGCGCCAAACGATTTGCCAAAATCGCTGGTGAAATGGTGTCATTGACGGCAGTAGAGAGCTATCTGTCCGCACTATGGCCCGAGCACAACAGCGTCGTTGTCTGCGTGCCTGACCCGAAAAAAGGCGAAGCTTTGGTTCTGGTCACCGAAAATGCGGCCGCCAAGCGCCAGGACATTAGCACCTATGCCAAAGCAAACGGCATCGGCGATCTGTCAGTGCCCAGAATCATCCAAACGATTGATCTGATCCCTCTGCTGGGAACGGGCAAAACCGACTATGTCAGCGTGCAAAAACTGGTCGAACCGTAGCCCCTTGGAAAAGGTTGCGCTATTGCGGGTCGTAGATATAGCCGATGCCGCGCACCGTTCGGATAATGCTCGGCTTTTGCGGATTGGCTTCGATTTTGCGGCGCAGGCGCGATATTCGGATGTCGATACTTCTGTCAAATGGATCCCAAGACCGGTCATGTGCTTGTTCCAGTATCTGGTCGCGGTTCAACACCCGGCCCCGGTTTTCGGCAAAGACTTTTAACAGGTTAAACTCCATTGCGGTCAACGGCACTTCTGTACCGTCTTCCGCCAACAGTTTGGCCGCGGACATATCCAATGTAAAACTGCCAAAGGCCGCAGTTGACCCAACGGGCGACGCGGTGGCAGCAGCAGGGGCCGCCGGCTCAATTTTACGACGCAAAATGGCCTTGATCCGCGCTTCCAGTTCGCGCAAGTCAACCGGCTTGGCCATATAGTCGTCCGCCCCCATTTCCAGGCCCAAAATCCGGTCCATCACTTCGCCGGCTGCGGTTAGCATGACAACCGGCGTTTGGTCGTCGGCGCGCAAGTTGCGCAACGTGGTCAGCCCGTCTTGGCCCGGCATATTAATATCCAGCAAGATCAGGTCGACCGGCCCTGCGCCCAAAACATCCAGCAACTCGGTACTGCTGCGCGCGGTCTGCACCTGATAGCCGCGTTTTGACAGATACTCCTGCAGCATCTCGCGGATATCCTCTTCGTCATCGCAGACCAGGATTTTGTGACTTTCGGTGCTCATTGTACCACCTCTTTCTTGTTTTGAATCGCAGTGACAAACGCCCGCAGCTCGCTCGGCGAAACCGGCTTTTCCAGAAACGGGCGCTGTGTATCTTTTAGGAATGATTGCGACGACTTGCCCATGGTATCGCCGGTGATAAAGCCACAGGCGTCTATCATATCGGGAAAGTCCCGGGCAATCACATCGTAAAAGCCGCGCCCGTCAATATCAGGCATATTCAGATCGCTCAAAATCACAGTATAGTCACCTTTGCGCAGAAGCTCTATTGCGTCAGCGGGATTGTACACAACATCCACTTTATAGCCCGTCCTTTCTAAAATTTCAGCGGTCAGATCGGCCACGTCAACCTCGTCGTCAACAATCAACACGCTGCCGGTCGGTTCGCTGGCCGGTTTGGGTGCAACCGGTTCGACTTCGCGATCCGGCTTATTAACCACCGGCAAGGTGATATGAAACCGAGACCCCTTGCCTTGCTTGGATGACAACCGGATCTGTCCCTTGTGCGACAAAATGATCCGATGGCTCAGCGCCAGACCTATCCCCGTGCCTTCGCCAACCGCCTTGGTGGTAAAAAACGGTTCAAAAATCCGGCCGCGAATGTCAGCTGCAATTCCCGGCCCGTCATCCTCGACAATAATCGAAACAGATTTCCCGTCGGCTCTGCGCTTGGTTGTTATCTGGATCTTTCCGCCCTGACCCGCATCGTTCATTGCATGTTCCGCATTCAGGATCAGATTAATTATTACTTGCGTGATTTGATCGCCATCCACCTCGATCTGTGGCAGGTCTGCGGCCAGATCGCTGGCAACAACAATTCGCTCGAACGCCTGACCATAGCTGGCCACATCAACTGCAGTTTTGATCAACGCATTAATATCACAATACTCCATTCTTGTCGGCTGTTGGCGGGCCATGGACAGGAACGTCTTGACGATCTTGGTACAGCGTTCTGCGGCTTTGCTGATCTTGTTAATCTGACGAATTACCTCGGGGTCCGAGGCCTCTTCACTTAACATCAGCGAATGCCCAACCACCACCGACAGCGGGTTGTTCAGCTCGTGTGCAACGCCGGCCAACAGCTCGCCAAGCGCCGACATTTTCTCATTTTGGAACAGCATCTCTTTTTGGTCCGCCATTTCCTGTTCAATGGCCAATTGCTCGGTCAAATCGCGGGTGTGCGATACAATCACTTCTTCGCCTTTATAGCGGATCATCCGGGCGGATACGGCCGTCCAGATCGGGACACCGGACGCATCGTAATACTGGACCTTGCGGTCATTCAAAAAGCCGAATTTGCGCAGCTCCTCAACGTAGGCTTCTCGTTTGCGCATATCGACATAGGTCTTGCCAACTGTGGCAACATCACCAAACAAGGCAATGGTTTCGGGGCTACTGAACAGAATTTCACCGGTTTCGGCCTTGTTCATTTGCACCGGTGCCGGACAGGCTTCTAGTACCTGCCGGATCAACGCCTCGGATTCCATTTGCTCAGTAATATCGGTATTGGCCGTAACAACAACTTGCTCGCCATTGTATTCGGTGATGCGCCCAGACGCGGCGGCGGTGAACTGATTGCCCTGCGCGTCAACCAGCGTCAAACGAGCGCCGTCAACAGCGCCTGTCGGCTTGATCAAATCAACATATTTTTGACGTTCTTCAGCCGAGATGAAAAAATCCTGCGCATAGGCGATCTTACCAAACTTCGCGTCCGCTGCAGGAGACCGGTAAATAATTTTGCCATCACCAAGGCGTGCCATAACGATGGCAACGGGATTGGATTCAATCACCGTTTGAACCAGCCGTTCGCGCTCTTGCGCCGAAGCCTCAGCCGCCAGTTGTTCAGTGATTTCGCGCCGCGTGACAATAAACCCGCCGCTGCTGGTTTTGTGAAAACTTGACTGATAAGAGGTGCCGTCCGTATGCGAAACCGCAAACTCCCTATCATAGGTAATTCCCTGATCCAGATTTTCCGCAAGCCAATTATCCTCATTGCCCACAGCGTTGGCATACAGACCCCGGAACACGCTTGCCCGGACCAGATCACGCCAATGTGCACCTTGAACGATCAGATCTGCGACCAGATGATAGATTTTCAAATAGCGGGCATTCCAAATCACCAACCGGTGTTGCGCATCAAATATCGCAACGCCTTCGGACAAAGAGCCGATTGTATCTTGCAACAACGCAAAGCCCTCTGCGGATGCAACAGCGTGTTCTGATGTTTGTTTTGTCATTTGACCACCCTAAGGGTCGAATGTTTCAGCCGGTTTTCCGCGACGCAATGTTTTGTTTCAATTGTTTCAAGAAATCGCCGTCATTTTTTGTGCAAATTGCGTAACATGATGATATTAAACACTTTAATTTAAAACGCAGCATATTCGACATTTTTCACGATTGAAACACAAAGCAGCGACACCCGAAATCTGACTGCAACATTATCGGTGCAAAACATTGGTCATCGAAACAACGAGGCTCCTCTCGCCTCCAACTTAGGAATATAAAATGACCACTTTCACAAACTCAACCTTGTTCGAACAACGAGGCAATGTAGCAACCCACACGATCAAGCACCTCGTCGCGACAGCCGTTGCAACTTTCACCACCGCACGCAAAAAACGCGAAGCCAAAAGGGTTTTTGCCCGTATGACGCCAGAACAGCTTCGTGACGTCGGTATGGAGGGCAGAGTTTCCATCAACAGATTTTCGGCGGTCGAAACCGGCGTTACGCGTGTTACACTTTGGTAAAAGCTCTACCTGCAGCCTGATTGCAGGTGGAACACACTCCCGAAACTCCAAATACTAAATCACACCAGAAAGGCCACACAATGACCGGCATCAAAAACAATATCCTGGAAACAATTGGCAACACGCCCGTTATCCGCATCAACAAACTGGCCCCTGATGGCGTCGAGATGTTCGTCAAGGTCGAGGCCTTTAATCCGCTCGGATCGGTCAAAGATCGTTTGGCGCTGGGCATCATTGAGGCTGCCGAAAAAGACGGATCTTTGAAGCCCGGTCAGACGGTAGTCGAGGCAACAAGCGGCAACACCGGCATTGGATTGGCGATGGTTTGCGCTCAAAAGGGATATCCTCTGGTCATCGTAATGGCAGAGAGTTTCAGCATCGAGCGGCGCAAACTCATACGATTTCTGGGAGCCAAAGTTGTCCTGACACCGGCGTCAGAAAAAGGTTTGGGAATGGTCAACAAGGCCAAAGAATTGGCCGAAAAGCATGGTTGGTTCCTGACCCGTCAGTTTGAAAACGAAGCCAATGCCGACGTTCATAGCAACACTACCGCCCGCGAGATTCTGCGCGATTTCAAAGACGACGGATTGGACTATTGGGTCAGTGGTCTGGGCACTGGTGGTACCATGCGTGGCGTTTCACGCGTGCTAAAAGCCCAAAGCCCGCGCACCAAGATCATTGCGGCTGAACCGGACAACGCGCCTATCTTTGCGTCGGGTCTGGTTCAGGCCAACAATCCCGATGGCAGCCCAGCCACCAGCCACAGCGAGTTTCGCCCGCATCTGATGCAAGGCTGGAGCCCTGATTTCATCTCGAAATTGGCCGGCGACGCGCTTGCGTCCGGCGCCATTGACGAATTCAAAGCCGTCAATGGAGACGCTGCAATGGACACGGCCCGAGACTTGGCGCAACAAGAAGGTATTTTTTGTGGCACCAGCGCCGGAGCCACCTTTGCAGCAGCCCTGGACGTTGCCAAAACTGCACCGAAAGGATCACGCATTTTGGCCATGTTGCCCGACACCGGGGAACGATATCTGTCCACGCCACTGTTTGCTAACATTTCCGAAGATATGACCCAGGACGAGATGAATATTTCCGCCTCGTCGCCCAACTACCGGTTTGATGTCGCAGCTGCTGCTGCTCCCGCTGCGGCCACTATTCCCGCCAAGGACACAGTACTGGAAACTGTGGATCAGATCGTTGCCGAGAACAAGGTCGTGCTCTTTGCGCTGGAGTGGTGTGAGTTTTGCTGGTCTGTACGCAAGACGTTCGCCAATTTGGGCATTGAATACAAAAGTGTTGATCTCGACTCCGTTGCCTATCAAGTTGACGGATTGGGCACTGACATGCGGGCGGCGCTGCGCGAACGCACCGGCGCGCCGACCATTCCTCAGATATTTATCGGAGGCAAACATGTCGGCGGTGCTACAGACGCGTTTGATGCATTCAACGCAGGGGATCTGCAAAAAATGTTGACCGCGGCCGGGGTGGATTTTGATAACAGCAAAACGACTAACCCCTATTCTTTCCTGCCGGCCTGGATGCACCCGCGCACCAGCGCCGCATAATCCAAACACCCAAAATAAATTCAAGCCCGCGCGCCTATGGCACGCGGGCTTTTGCGTGTCCGGCAACACAAGACGACGCTGAAACAAAAGTTGCTGAAACAAAAGTTTTTGCAACTGAAACAGTTGAAACTCTTTCCCCCATCCTGTGACCGCAAGTTGAAACAAACCGGCGTTATAACAGGGGCATAGCCGATGGGCACGACGTTCCTTTCTCCCGCGTCAAGCGACATCGGCATCTCTTTCGCCTGATAATGGGCATAGCTAGACAACACCAAACTAAGGACAATAAAATGAACACTGCAGTCATCGAAAAGCCAGCAAAAGTCGCCATAAACGGCGTCGACGTACCAACACTGATCGCCACCATTGGCGCCGTTGGTGAACAACCCGAACTGGCCGAATTTCAATTCCGTGCCCAAAGCCATTGGGTCAAAGGCACACAGAGCCAGACCCGCATTAACGGCTTTACAGGGGCCGGTGGCGAGCAATCCCGTGACGATGATTTCGTCCTGGATAGTGACCACCCGGCGGTTCTGTGCGGCGGTGACCAAGGCGCTGCACCCGTAGAGTTTTTGCTGGCCGCACTGGCGTCTTGCATTACTGCGGGCATTGGCAACATAGCCTCCGTACGGCAGATCGAACTGGACTCTGTCAAGACAGAGGTCGCAGGCGACATCAACTTGCTGGGCATTTTGGGCCTGAGCGACCAACTGCGCAACGGCTACACCGGCATCAGCGCCACATTCACAATCAAAGGCAATGCAACACCCGAACAACTGCGTCAGATCGTGGAGAAATCGGTTGCACGCTCAGCTGTGTTTGACGTGCTGAAAAACGGCACAAACGTTCAAGTCAACGCAGTCGCCGCCTAAATACCAACCCTTTGGCGGGCGGTTTCACTGCCCGCCATATCCCTCATTAATGGACCAGGACCGTGACAACTCAAACCGACGTAGTTATTCTGGGCGCAGGCCAGGCTGGATTGGCGATGAGCCGCTGCCTGAGCGATCAGGGCATCGATCATCTGGTGCTGGAACGTGGTGTTGTCGGTCAACGCTGGCAGTCGGAGCGCTGGAATTCGCTTCGCCTGTTAACGCCGAACTGGATGACACGGTTGCCGAGCTGGCGCTATCAGGGCGATGACCCGAGCGGATTTATGCACCGCACCGAAGTAACCAGATTTTTGACAGATTATAGCCGGTCATTCTCGGCTCCTGTCCGCGCACACACAAGCGTGCGGCGGGTCCGGTTTGACGGCGGACACTACTCCGTTGAAACCAACACCGGCCAGATCAGAGCCCGCGCGATTGTAATTGCAACCGGCGCCTGCGACATGCCGCGTGTACCGGAGATTGCGCACAACTTGTCCTCGAATATCCACCAGATCACGCCGGATCTCTATAAATCACCCGATCAAATTGCCGATGCCGGTGTTTTAATTGTCGGTGCGTCCGCAACAGGTACCCAATTGGCCCGCGAGCTTCACGATGCCGGAAGGCCGGTTACTTTGGCCGTTGGCAGCCACGTCCGTGTGCCCAGAACCTATCGTGGTCGCGACATAATGGAATGGCTCGATCTTGCCGGCATTCTGTCCGAAAAGCGGCCCGAAGACATGGATTTGCACCGGCTACTGAGCCAACCCTCTTTGCAACTGGTCGGGTCCGACAATGGACGCGACATCGATTTGGCGTCATTGGCGGCAACCGGTGTGCGCATCGTCGGTCGTCTGACAGGAATTTCAGACAACAGCATCAGGCTGGACGCCAGTTTGGCCGACGAAATAGAGCGCGCAGAAGACAAGCGCAAACGCATGTTGGCCCGCATAGACGAGACCATCACCCACCACCGGTTGGCGGTGGCGCCAGATCGCGCCGCCTGGGTGCGACCGCGCGCACCGCTGTCTTGCCCTTCAACAATTGATCTGAAACGGAACAATATCAGGACGGTCATTTGGGCCACGGGCTATCGGCGCGACTACAGCTGGCTGGATATCCCGGTGCTGACGGCACAAGGCGAAGTTCAACAATCAGGCGGTATTACCCCCTGCCCGGGCCTGTACACGCTGGGTCTTGCGAATATGCGGCGGCGCAATTCTACCTATATCGACGGCGTTGGCGCAGATGCCAGAGACATTTCTGCACATGTCGCCCTTCATTTAAATATCCTGTCCGCGCATGCGGCCTAACCGGAGCAAGACAATGCAACACTTCACCCCATTCGCCCCCTCCTACGACGCCATTATTGTCGGCGCACGTTGTGCCGGCGCGGCAACGGCTCTGTTGCTGGCGCGCCGCGGCGCGCGGGTATTGTTGATCGATTGGGATGATCAGGGCAGCGATACCTTGTCCACCCATGCGTTAATGCGCGGTGCGGTGATGCAGCTCTCGCGCTGGGATCTGTTGCAGCAAGTTACCGACGCTGCAACGCCAAAAATCCATACGACCTCGTTCTACTATGATCGCGACCCGATCCGCGTCGATATCAAACCGTCGATCCATGCGCCCTATCTTATTGCGCCACGCCGATTTGTGCTGGATACAGTTTTGGCGAATGCGGCAAGGGATGCCGGCGCCGATGTCCGGTTCAACACGGCATTTCGCGACGTTATACAGGACAGTACGGGCCGCGTCCGTGGCGCGATTTTGCGCGACGGGTCAGGGCGCGAATATACGGTACATGCCAATTTGGTCATCGGCGCAGACGGTCGACGGTCCACTGTGGCACGCCGTGTTGGCGCCAAGGTTGAACAGCAATCCCGCTTTGCCACATCCGCTCTCTATGCCTATTTCGACGGCATGCCCAACGAGGGCTCGCGGTGGTACTATGGGCCGGGTCTGTCTGCGGGAGTTATCCCGACAAACGCCGATCAAACTTGTGTTTTTGTCAGCATGCCGCGCGAACGATTTCTTACGGACATTCGGCGCAGCGCTCAGGATCAAGCATTGCGCGCCGTTTGTGCGGAATTGGACATAGACCTCGGACGTCAGGTTGCCCATTCAAATTTGGCTAGCAAGCCAGTGGGTTTCGTCGGTCAAAATGGTCATTTTCGACGGTCCTGGGGTGACGGGTGGTGTCTGGTTGGTGATGCCGGATATTTCAAGGACCCCGCCACTGCGCACGGGATCACCGACGCGCTGCGTGACGCCGAAATACTGGCCAATGCCGTGACCCAAGGAACGGCGAACGCGTTGCAGGGTTATCAACGCACGCGCGATCGGCTGTCGGCTGACGTGTTTCGGATCACGGATGAAATCGCGTCGTTTGACTGGTCGTTGACTGAATTACAGACCAAACATCTGGCGCTCAGCAAAGCCATGAACGCCGAGCAGAAGTGGATGGAAGATTCTTTTGAAAACTCTGTACTGGCGGCCTGATACGCGTCGCAACTCCGACATATTACGGGATCGAAACATTTGAAACACAATCCCTGCGTGCATGACATACGGCAGAAACATTTAACCGATATCGATGGGACAGAGAAACACACAGCACGGAGAAATATGATGATACCCGAACAGACAGTTTACACCGAAGAGACGGGAACAGGCGCACCGGTTGTTGTGCTTCACGGCTCGGTCAGCTCGGGTCGTCAGTGGACAAGTTTCAAAGACTACATCCAAAGCAGCTACCGGGTTGTTGCACCGGATTTGCCCGGTTATGGCAGATCGCAATCCGTCATGACCGCCGGCGGCATGGATGGCGTTGCCCAGGCTTTGGCGCCAATCCTCAGTCGCCAAGACCAACCGGTTCATCTGGTCGGGCATTCCTTTGGTGGTGCAGTCGCGACACGGTTGGCATTGCAATTTCCCCACCTTATCCGGTCATTGACGGTCATCGAGCCAACGGTTTTCAACTGTGTTTGGCATGACCAGTCCGACGACCGAATTGATCTGGAACGCATTTTTGACGTCGTTCACCGCATGGAAACGGCAATTGACGCCGGTGATGACTGGACTGCGATGGGAATTTTCATCAATTTTTGGAACGGCACAGGTGCTTGGGCGCGGACCAGCGCACGATTGGCGTCGAAACTTACGCCATTTGCCCGCCAAGTGGTTCAGGATTTTGCCACTCTGTACAGCGAACCCAGTACTTGGGACGATTTGGCTCATATTGCCTGTCCGACCCTTGTTATGTCTGGGTCTCGCTCGCCACGCGAAATCCGCCAAGTGACCCGGCGCTATGCTGCCAGCATTCCCAATGCGCACAGTATGGTCGTCGCGGATGCAGGACACATGTTGCCTTTGACCGATCCGCATATTGTTGACGTCGCTATACGTAAATTCCTTGTACAATGTGATCACCAGTGGCAAATTAAGACAATAAGTGATCGGAAGGCCGCCTGACACGTCAGGTGGACGGCAATTAATTCAAAGGGCGTGATGTAATGGAAAAAACTTTGTTTGAAAAATATGGCGGATTTTCACAAGTCAGCCGAATGGTTTTATCGCTCTATAATCGTCTGTTGGATGATGATGACATCGGTCCGTTTTTTGACAACATCGACATGTCCAAGCTTGTCGATCACCAGACCAAGTTTCTGTCGAGCCTGCTGGGGGGACCGGCATCGTTCAACGACGATCATCTGGTGCGCGCGCACGCTCATCTGGACATCAAAGAAGAACACTTTGACAAGCTCCGCGAAATCCTGACACAAACGCTTACAGATCACGGCGTAGAACCCCAGGATGTAGTGGCGGTGGTGTCTGCCTTTGATGCGCGGCGGCCATTGTTGAGGAAAAGCTGATATGTCAATCGAAGCCATCAATGAACAATTACTGCGCGCAATTGGTGTCGGTGTTGCGCTGGTTGACCTGCAAAGCCTGAAAATCCGATTTCGCAACGATACCTTTGCCAGCTGGTTTGGTGAAGCCAAGCCCGATGAGAGCCTGTCGGAGCTGTTACCAGACATTGACACTCAAGCCATGATCGACACGCTTGACACCGGCGGCCCCTATACCGCCGAAGCAACTTTCAAAATGCGTCGCCGTACCATGACCGTCGCGGTCGAGGTCAGTCATGCCCTTGATGGTACTGAAAAGATAGCGATTCTTGTCTGTCAAAACATCACACGGATCAAAGAGCTGGAGTCGATGATTGACAGCTATTCCATGATGGTGGAACGCAACACGTTGCAAATCAAACGCGAGAAAGAGCAGGTTGAAAAACTATTGCTCAACATGATGCCGCGATCCGCCTACGAGGAATATAAAACCTTTGGCGTTGTCTCCCCGCGTATGTTTGACGAAGTGTCGGTCCTTGCGCTGAATTTTGTTGGGTTCAATACTCTGTTGGAAGAGCACGATGCCGGTGTGATCGTCAGTGAACTGAATGATCTGTATACGGCCTTTGACCGGATCGGAGAGCAGTTTGGCTGTGAACGTATTCGGACCAACGGCGATAGCTACTTAACTGTTTCAGGTGTTCCCGAACCCCTGCTCGATCATGCACAGTCGGTGGCAAAGTCCGCCATTCGGTTCATAAGATATCTCAATCAACGCAACGAGGGCCATCCGATAATATGGCAAGCCCGTATCGGAATTGCGACCGGGCGCGTCGTCGGATCCGTCGTTGGCACCCAGAAACATATCTATGATGTGTTTGGGCCGGTGGTCGAGGTGGCCGAAGACCTGCGGGATATGGCAAGCCCAATGACTGTGGCAACCCACGCAAAGATGGCCGATCTGTTGTCCGACGGATTTGAAATGACTGAATGTCCGGCGACTGTATCTACGGACACCACTGCACAAACACTCCTGCAATTGACCGAAGCCAAGCCGCTCAATAACTAAGCGTTTACACCGCAAGAAGAGGTATGTTTTGTCCGTATCGGGTTCACCTGCCAAGACACCAGCCCGCCTGCCGCTGCGCGAGGCGATAGAGGCACTCACCGAAGGCTTGGCCATGTTTGATGCCAACGGTGAACTGGCCGTATGCAACAACAGTTTTCACACCATGAACCCGATGTTGTCCGACATTTTGAAACCCGGAATGCCTTGGGCGATCTTTCTCATTGAATCCGCTCACCGTGGCGCATTTCCACGCAATATCTGCACCCAGCTGGAGCTGATGGAAAACCGTCTGGACGGCGCTGTCGACGCAACATCAACCGTCATTACATCGTCAGCGCAAGGTACACCCTGCCGTTTTGGTCTTACCGCGACATCCGACGGTGGATTTTTGATTACGCAAACGCTGGTCGTTGATCCCGATCTGGACAATGACAGCGCGACGCAGGCGGATCTGTTGCTCAGCAAAGTTCTGGAGGCCTGTCCGGCAAATCTGACAATGTCGCGTATCGGCGACGGGCAAGTGCTGTACCGGTCGCCCTCTGCGACGTCGCTGTTGGGAAAGTCGCGCAACAGTTTCGACCATTTCGCCAAACGCGAAGACCGGGCCGACTTTGTCACCGCGCTTTTGCCCAATGGTGTTGTTGACGACATGCATTTCACCGGCCTGTATCCGCACGGGCAGGAATTTCCGGCCAAGATATCGGCACAGTTGATCGATTATCACGGCGAAGACGTAATCGTAGCAAACATCACTGACCTCTCAAATGAAATCGCGATGCAACGCAGTTTGGAACAACAGCGCGATCAGCTTTATCAATCGGAAAAGCTCAGTGCACTGGGCGAGTTGTTGGCCGGTGTTGCCCATGAATTGAACAACCCTCTATCCATCGTCGTTGGTAACGCCGATATGCTAAGAGAAGACGCCACCGATCCGGCGATGCTCCGACGGGTGCAAAAAATCAGCGAGGCGTCCGAGCGCTGTATCCGTATAGTGCGATCGTTTCTGGCTATGGCCCGCGATGAACCGATGAATTTTGAAAAAACCGATCTTGCAGAGCTGATGTCCATTGCCGATACCGCTTTGCATGCCGGAGAAACCAATCCCGGTGTCGCGGTGGTGATTGACGCGCCCCAAGATATTCCCGCGCTTAAAATCGATCCTGTTCAAGTCACCCAGGTTGTCATCAACTTGATAACCAACGCCCGACAAGCGATAGAGACCTCCGGCGTCGGCGACACAGTGACAGTAAGCAGTCGCTTTGACCCGGTGGAGAAAATGGTCATTCTACGGGTCGGCGACAATGGTCCGGGCATACCGGACACGATCAAAAACCGGATTTTCGATCCGCTGTTTACAACCAAAGATTTTGGCAAAGGCACGGGCGTCGGACTTGCGTTTTGCCTCAGGATCATTGCCTCTCATAACGGCCAGATCAGACTGATGCCAAACCAGGGACAAGGTGCGGTATTCGAAGTTGTACTGCCGATTTGGCGCTAGGTATTTTGCGCATTTCCAACCACAGGAACTAGGCCGAAGGGTCTAGATCGCCACCGTCAACATTGTCTGCAAATCCGCAATAGGCATCGGGGTGCGCAGCTCTCCGGTTCAGCCAATTTGAACGCCGCCGCAACCGCCGCATTCGACATGCCTGCGCTCAATTGGCCGAACTAAATGTGCAATCTGTTCTGGCAAGTGACAAACTAATATCGTCGGAAATTCGGTTGGATTTCCGGTAGCCAAACAGACCCGCCGATAGAGTTTGACGCCCCTAAACGTTATCGCTAACATGCCCCAAACCACTAAAATTGCGCATGCAACGGTCGGCCCAAACGGGGTTTATTGTACTCGGAAATCGCGCCAAACCAACTCTAGGAGCCAAAACGTGAGCACATCGGAAATCGGCCTGATCGGTCTGGGGACTATGGGAGCTATGCTCTCTTTGAATATCGCAGATCACGGGCATCGAATTTCTGTCTTCAACCGGACAGCATCACGGACTGACGATTTCATGGCAGATGCAGGTGACTTGGCGCTTCTCATCACGCCAACCAAGACGCTGCAAGAATTGGTGGCGTCTCTGACCATGCCGCGTGCGATTATCCTTATGGTGCCGGCGGGTGCCGCCGTTGATCAGCAAATTGCTGCGCTGCGACCACTTTTGGGTCCAGACGATATGATCATCGACGCTGGCAACGCCAATTTCCACGAAACCAACCGGCGCGCTGCAGACGCCAAAGCAGCGGGTGTGCCATTCATTGGCATTGGCGTCAGCGGCGGATCAGAAGGCGCGCGCTTCGGACCTTCGATCATGGGCGGTGGCCCCAAAAAAGCGTGGGACCGTGTCAGTCACATTCTGGAGGCAATCTCGGCGAAATACGACGGTACAGCCTGTGCAACCTGGATGGGTGAAGGCGGTGCAGGTCATTTCGTCAAAACCGTTCACAACGGCATCGAATACGCCGATATGCAATTGATAGCAGAGGCTTATGGCGTGCTGCGCGACGGCATGGGCATGTCCGCAGACCAGTGCGGTAAAGTTTTCGACACGTGGAACACCGGGCCTTTGAAATCTTATTTGACCGAAATTTCCGGCAAAGTTTCTGCGGCGACCGATCCTGCAACCCAAAAGCCGGTTCTGGATATCATTCTGGACCGTGCCGGACAAAAAGGCACCGGTCGCTGGACCGTAATTGAATCCCAACAGCTGGGCTCACCGGTTCCGGTGATTGAGGCCGCTGTTGCCGCACGCAATATGTCAGCCGCACTAGATACCCGCCGCGACGGAGAGGCCCTGTTTGGCAAGGCTCCTATAGCTTTGGCTGACGGGGCAATCGAAATTGACGACTTGGAGTCCGCGCTGATCGCGGGCAAGATAATTTGCTATGCACAGGGCTTCACGCTTCTGCATTCTGCCAGCGCACTGTACGATTGGACGCTGCCCATGCCCGACATCGCCGAGGTTTGGCGCGAAGGCTGCATCATCAGATCGACAATGCTCAATGACATGGCCACTGCATTAACCGAGGACCCGCAGCGCAATCTCATGTTTGCACCTTATTTTGCCGCGATGATGGAAAAGACGCATATGCCTTTGCGCCGAGTGGTGGCAACAGCTGTCTTGCACGGCTTGCCGGTTCCAGCCCTGTCCGCCGCATTGGGCTATTTTGACATGATGCGCACAGCGCGCTCCACTGCCAATATGATTCAGGCCCAGCGCGATTTTTTCGGCGCGCACAGCTTTGAGCGGGTCGATCAGGACGGCGCACATCATGGGCCATGGGGGACCTAACAGGTTCAAACACTTTCTGGTGGTTAGGGTATCTGGCGGTTAGTGTATCTGGCAGGGTTGGTTTAACGCCTGCCGGGTCACTTTTTGCCCCGATGTCGGGTCAAGAAATGGGACAAAAGTGGATATGTCCGGCAACAGGTCTGCCTCGGTCCCGGAAAGTGCTGCAAACAGGACCCGATAGATATTAACCAAGTTAAACGCAGCCTCATTTTGCGCCGCGAAGGCGTCGCGAACTTCTGGCACGTTCGAATATATCGCCAAAAAACTGTTCATCCGTTCTTTGGCACATGTTTTTGCCAGGCTTGACTGATCCAGATGCGCACCTGGACCGTGGTCGCCGTGCACAATGATGACGACCGGTCCGGCCTCAGGACGTGTGGACAATTGATCGATCAGAGCCTGTTCGACAAAACGCACTTTTTGCCGGTAACCAGCGATATAATCAGCACGTCGCGACGGCTCATTGTGGACAACATCGGACCCGTCAGCAATGGTCTGATCAGATGTTTTTCGCAACTCTCCGGTCTCGGTCAATGAAAACGGCGGGTGAGGCGCCAAGACGTGCTGATAGTAATAAAACGGCGCTTTCAGGGTTTCAAAATTTTCCGGCTCAAACGCCGATTTGACCAGCTTGTTATAGACCGTCAGCGGAGCATGCCCGCTCAGGTTCAACAGGCTGGCCTCTAGCGGCGTCGGTGCCCAATATGACGGCGGCGAAATCTGGCGCGCGTCGTCGAGATCAAAACCGGCATATCCGCTTGGGGTGTAGGCGAAATTATAGCCCGATTGACGGAAGCTCTGGTGTACGGTGCCATTGGTTGCGCGCGTTCCAAGGCGGCGGCGAAATGCATTCACATCGACACCCTCGCTTGGCAAATCGACATAGCCCCCCGACATGACAGACGACATAACAAATGCCGTCTGGTTGAACGGGGTCGTGACAGTTTCCATGACCTGAAACCCCATGTCCTGCAACGCGGTCCGGAACGGCGCATTGTCGTGATCAAAATAATCCCGAAGCACATCGGATGCACCGTAACCATCCAGCACGACATGTATAATTGACGACCGTATGGTCAGGTCAACGGCTGCCAAACGAGCACCGGTAATCGGCGCCGGCGACTGATTGTTGGTTGCTCTTACGTCGGTCCAGAAAAATGATGCAAACAGCGCGACGCCAACAATATTGGCGAATACCACCATCTTTTCAAACGCAATGCGACGCTCGATCATCGCCGTTAAAACCAAGAGCGAAGCCAATATAACGAGAGGGTGATACACGCCTACGGACACCAATACGGCAGCCATAAGCAAGGACAGCGCCAGCGAGATTTCATACAATCTGCCGAATAACCGGACAAGAGGTAGCAATATTACCAAAATCAACACTGCGAACAAAAAACTCGCCCGCAAAGCATCGTGCAGGCTGACAACATCGGTTAATCGTTGCCAGAGTAAAACAGGTAAATAGCCGGCAAACAGAGGCGCACCGATCGGCAGTCGCACCAACCGCTTCACCTGCTCAATCATGCCGTTTGAACCAATACATGGTTCGCCCGTCTTTGGTAACTTGTTTTTTCTCGACCACCGAC
The DNA here is from genome assembly GCA_964196455.1 of uncultured Myxococcota bacterium. Taxonomy (GTDB): domain Bacteria; phylum Pseudomonadota; class Alphaproteobacteria; order Rhodobacterales; family Rhodobacteraceae; genus Amylibacter. The sequence goes on from CAXMUJ010000215.1 coordinate 96,516, forward strand.
GCGACCTGTTCCAGCGCTGCTTCAAATACCGGTTGCGAATATGTCTGAAAGATATCCTCTCGCATGGCCAGCATTGCTTGAATTGTCGGGTCATTCTTGTCGACAAATTCGATAACGCCTTGCGGCGCCAGTGACACAAGCCATTCGACAACCTGTTCCAGAGGTACGTTCTTGCCAATCGCCAAATGGTGTTCAAACGCCAGCGCTAACACGGCATCGGCAGTGGCCCGTTGGGAAAACCCCGTGCGTTCGGATTGTTGCCATCCTTGCGAGGGGCTTGGATTGCTGGCGTCCAGAAACAAACTCAGCAAATTCAACGTCTTGTCTTTGGCCCGATGATAGGCCTTATCCAGCGCAACCTGGTCAAAATCAAACCCGACGACCGCTTTGGATCCGGCATTCAGGGCGACTTCGGAAAACGCACCGCTGTTGCAGCCCAGATCAAAGGTCAAGTCGGGCTTTACGGATCGAATAAACTGATCCACAAACGCGGCCTTTAGGCGATTTTCGTCGTCGTCATAGGTGTTATCGTCGGAATAGCTGCCCCAAACACTGGCCGATGCACCTTTGGGGTGCAGTCCCGATATCCAGCCGCGCAATTGCGTCAACAATCCGCGATAAGACGCTTTGGGCAAGCCTTTGCGTTGTGACATGGGCTTGGTGGTTCCCACGCTTTTGCGCATCGCGTCACGCTGTGCTTTGGCCGGCATTACGACATGGGCCAGCATTCTGATCGACATCTTCTGACTGCGGCCCAACAGCTTGTCCAGATCAGCGGTCGAGATACCTTCCAAGCCGCCGCGAAACCAGGCGTTGTGCGAAATACCCAGTTTGGCGCGCAACAACAAAGGATTCAAAAATTGTTCGCAGAACTGGCGATGCCCCATCCAATAGGCACCATCCCGATAAGGCTGAAAAGACAGGTGATCAATGAACACCGGCCGGCTGCCTATGAACTGTATATTGTAGGCCGTCGCATCGGACAAGACGACGCCAGCGTCCAATGCTTTGATCGCAATATCCAGTTGCAGCAAAGCCGCGTCCCGGAGTTGGAAAAACGACCATTCGTAAGGATAAGACACATACGTCAGCTTGGGATGCTCAAACAGCAACTCGGCCTCGGGGAACAGGTCCAACAGGGCCGCGTCCTCGACCCTCTCAAACGGCACAAGCGCGCCGGTTTGAACCAGTTCATCCAAAAATCCGGCGGCAAGAACAGTCTCAAACGAAGCGCGGCCATAGCGCGTTACCGACCTGAATATCCGGCCTTCATGTTCAAATACATGGCCCGCCGGATCGCGAAACGATCCCGAAACCGGCACGGCCTTGATCATTCGTTGTCTGCTTTATCTTCTGAGGTGGAATTACCCCTGATGCGGGCTAGAAATTCCTTGAACCGCGACCAGTACATAGCACCAAATGCAGATGCAGCAGCGATCCCGCCAATGACAGATTGTATGATAATACTGCCAGTGCCCGGATCAAGATAGGCATAGGCCGGGGCCGCCATTGCGATTGCCAGACCAAAAATAGCACAAAACGACGCCAAACCCTTGAAAATTACACGTACCACCTACTACTCCTTTAACAAATCCGGTGCAGCTGACTGCGCAGCCCTGACCAGTGCCTGTATCCATTTTAATGGTAAAGCAGTATCGTTGTCAGCCCTTTTATGCAACCGGTTTGCCATAGAATGCGCCGATCTGTGGCCCAAGGCCGGCACACTGCCATGGGTGAATTGCCGACTATATTTTCTGTGGCAAGCCCGTTTGCAACGACAAAGCCGCCGCATCGGCCAAAGTTTGCGCACGTAAGCCGTCGTGGCCACTGGGCGATAACTCGGATTGCGCTGCAATTGCGTCAACAAAATGGGTCATTTCCGCCAGATAGGCACCAGCATAACGCTCGAGAAAGAAATGTTGTGCCGGAGCGCGCCTAAATCCTGCCTCGGTGGCGACTTCGACAGAATTTTCCAACATGTTTTCCGCCCGAAGCATACCCTTGGACCCGTGCACCTCTATCCTTTGGTCATAGCCATAGGTCGCGCGACGTGAATTCGAGATTTGGCAGATCTTGCCACTAGCCGTTTTTAGCGTCACAGCGGCGGTATCCACATCACCGGCCTCGCCGATTGCGCGATCAACCAATGCCGACCCTGTAGCGTAGATTTCCGTCGGCTCTTCGCCCAACAGAAAACGCGCCATATCCAGATCGTGGATCATCATATCCCGGAATATTCCGCCCGAAGATTTGATATAGCTCACGGGGGGCGGCGACGGATCGCGCGACAGAATTGTAACCAGCTCGACATCCCCGATTTCGCCGGCACGGATACGAGACTGGATGTTGGCAAAATTCGCGTCAAACCGGCGGTTAAATGCGGTCAGGAATGGAACGCCTGCGCTCTCGACTGCGGCCAGACAGGATCGGATACGATCCGTCGACATATCGACAGGTTTCTCACAAAAAATCGCTTTGCCGGCCCGCGCCGCATGATGGATTAAATCATAGTGCGTATCGGTCGGTGTACAAATAATAACGCCATCGATATCGGTGCTATCCAAAATGGCATCTGTGCTGCGAACCTCACATCCCATTTTATCCGCCAGCGTTTGTGCCGCGACAGGAAACGCATCCGATACAGCAACCAGATCGGCTGTATCCATAGCTTTCAGGGACTGTGCATGGACCTGTCCGATCCGCCCGCAACCTAGTATTCCCAGTCTCATTTCACAATCCTCATATCTGGTGCGCCAAAGGCACGAATGACACGACGCGCCACCTCGGTCACTGCGGGTTCCGTTTCCTTTAGGATCGACACACGGTCAAACCGATTTGGGTCGCTGTTAACCGCGACGCGCAAGGACTGGCCAAAGGCCATGCGCAGCTCGGTGCCGATGTTGAATTTGCACACTGCAGAGTTGCGGGCAAGATGGCTGCGCACGTCGACCGGCACCCCGGACCCGCCGTGAATAACCAAGGGCACGGACGTCGCTTTGGCAATAGCGGATATGGCATCGATGTCGATCTCGGCCGCCTTGGTCTGTTGCAAATGCACGTTACCGACAGAAACAGCCATGGCATCAACACCGGTCTCGGCGGCAAAGCGCGCTGCGTCTTGCGGACTGGTGCGCGCCGATGCCTCGCCTTCGGCATATCCGACAAAACCGATCTCGCCTTCGCACGACACGCCTGCGGCATGGGCAAGCGCCACAATCTCTGCGGTTTGGGCAATATTTTGATCCAGTGGTTTGCGCGACCCGTCAAACATGACAGAGCTGAAACCGCTGTCGATCGCCTCGCGGCACTCGTCAAATGTATAGCCGTGGTCCAGATGGGCAACGACGGGCACTGATGCGTGCTGGGCAAGGTGCCGGAACATTTTCCCCAGGACCGGCAACGGCGTATGGGCTCGACACCCCGGACCCGCCTGCAAGATAACCGGCGCACCTTCGGCTTCTGCCGCCATGACATAGGCGCGAGCGTCTTCCCAGCCCAGTACAACCAGCCCGCCGACGGCGTAGCCCTGTTTTAGGGCTGGTTGCAGCACCTCTGCTAATGTCGCCAATGTCATTTGAATTTCGCAATCATATCTTTGATGCCCGGGATCGTTTCGATCTGATAGGCATGTGAGGGCTGGAAAAACTGCACCAGCGACCGTTGGCTCAGCCCGCCAAGAATGGTAAAGTAATACATCTCGTAACCCGGCAGGGCGGCGCAGGGATGATATCCCGCATCAAGGCAAATCGTAGACCCGTCAACGATATGATAGGCGTCACCTGATTTGCCCTCTTCGCGTTGCAACATTTGAACGCCGGACCCGTGATTGGGTTTGAACCTGAAGTTATAGGTTTCGTCGTGGCGTGTTTCCAAGGGCAAGCGATCCGTGTCGTGCTTGTGGCTTGGAAAGCCCGACCAGCCACCCTGCCCGACTGTAAACAGTTCGCTGACCAACAGCCGGCCAACCTTGCCATGGTGTTTTTGACCCAGGATATGTTTGATCTTGCGGTGTGTTTTGGTGTCATCCGACCCGTATTGAACCTTGTCCAGTTCGGCCACGCGCACATCGAAAGGCTCCAAAACTTTGTCATATCTGGCACCGGCAATGAAAACCTCGGCGTCGTGCGACTGACACACCATCGTCGCCTTTGCACCAACCGGAACATAGACGCCCTCTGGTTCGCCACCCCAAACATCGCCCACACGATTGCCAAGCGCGGCAAAACTGACGCCCTCCACATCGACATCAACCGTGCCGGTCGCCGGTGCAATGCATGTCTCGTATCCGGCAACCTGATATTCAAATGCCTGCCCGGCTTTCAACTTTACGATATTGAAATAGTTCAGCGGAACGGTGGTATCATCCACGTCCACAATTGGTTTGTTTTCATTGTCGTAAGGGGCAATATGCATGAGGTTACCTTTAACTTCCTGTGGGGCCCGGGTGAGCGGCCAAAAATTCTTCCAATTGCGCTGTATCAGGCATGGCTGGCGCACAGCCAACTTTGGACACAACAATCGCAGCAGAGGCAGAGCCGCGTAAAACACAGTCACGCAAGCCGTAGCCCTGAACGAGGGACGATATAAACCCGCCCATAAAACTGTCCCCTGCACCAGTAGGCTTTAGCGCCTCGACAGGGTAAATTCCCGTATGAATTTCCTGTCCACTGGCAAAGGTGATCGCACCTTTTTCGCCCATTTTATAGACGACAATACCGGCGGTGCTGTCGGCAAGCGCACGCGCTTTGGCCAAGCCTTTGTCTTTGCCACCGGCCATGAAACCAAACTCGTCATCGTTGCCGATCACGATATCGCACAGGGCACCGGCGCGGGAATATACCTCGGCCGCGACCTCGGCCGAGGGCCAGGAATAGGGGCGGTAGTCTACGTCGAATATTATTGGCAGCCCCGCCGCCCGGGCCAATTCGAACCCGCGAAACGTAGCACTGCGCGACGGCTCGGCGGCAAAGACGGTTCCCGTGGTGATCAGCGCATCATACTGCGCGTAGTCCACGGCCTCGACGTCTTCGATCGTCATCTGGAAATCTGCAGCGCCATTGCGATAGATCACCGACTGGTGGTCTTCTATCCGGCTCTCGACCACGGCCAACGATGTGCGGGCTTCGCCGCCGACGGATTTTACGTGCCGGGCATCAATACCGTAATGTTCAAGTTGGTTTCTTGCAAACCGGCCCACGGCATCATCAGACACAGACGTAACCAATGCGGCCTGCCCGCCGTGGCGCGTGATAGCCACGCCGATATTCGCGGACGACCCCCCCAAACAGGTGAAAAACTGATTGGCGTTCTCGGTCTTGGTACCGGGCGGATCGGGATAGATATCCATCCCCGCACGCCCAAGAATTACAAACCGGTTCCCGCGCAGTTTTTGAGCTAAATCCATCAGATGCCCTTTCGCTGTTTGGAGCGACTGGACTCCCAGTCTTTGTGGGCTTCACGCACCTGTGGATCGTCGGAAATATGGGGGGTGCCGACTTCCCACCAGGTATGGCCCTCGTTGGTCCACCCCTCGTAGGGGTCAACGCCCATGCAAATCACATAGGTTTTGTTGCTGGCTTTGGCGCGTTTGAATGCCGCGCCCAATTCCGCAGGATTTGACACGGTTTCGGCGGTGGCCCCCATCGAAGCAGCATGGGCTTCAAAATCAACGGCAAACGGCTCCGCTACCATCGGGCAATCCGCGATTAGATTGTTAAAGCTCTGGTTGCCAGTGTTATTCTGCAACTTGTTAATCACGGCAAACCCGCCATTGTCCAACACCAGAATAATCAGCTTTTTCTGGCTAAGAACCGACGAATAGATGTCCGAATTCAAAAGCATATAGGATCCGTCGCCGGTAAAGACGATCGTGTCGGCATCCGGCTCGGTTTCGGATTGTGCAATCCGCGCACCCCAGCCACCTGCAATCTCGTATCCCATACAGGAAAAGCCGAATTCAACATCCACCGTTCCGATATCCAGAGTGCGCCAGTTGGCGGTTACCTCTGCCGGCAATCCACCAGCTGCTGCAACCACACGATCGCGCGGGTCGCACAGGGCATTCACAACGCCGATGGCTTGGGCATAAGAGTTCGGGCGATCCCCTAAACTGACATTCTCGGCGACATAGCTATCCCATTTAACCCGCTCGGCCTGCGCCAATGCCACCCAGTTGGCATCCGCAGTTATCCCTTGTGCGGCTGTCGCCAGCGCCATCAAACCTTGCTTTGCATCCGCCACAATCGTCATCGACAGGTGTTTCTGCGCGTCATGACGCGCCGCATTCAGGGTGATGATTTTCGCGTCCTGCGCAAAGGCCGTCCAAGACCCGGTCGTAAAATCCTGCAGCCGTGTGCCAACCGCAAGGATCACGTCGGCTTGCTCGGCTATGGTATTGGCAGAATTTGAACCGGTAACACCAAGAGGGCCGATGTTAAGCGGGTGGGTCGCCACCATATTCGCGCGTCCAGCAATGGTTTCGACCACTGGTATCCGGGTTTGTTCGGCAAAGGCGGTCAGCTCTTGCACGGCTTGCGAATATTGCACACCACCACCGGCAATGATCATCGGACGTTTTGCCGTTTTCAAAACCGCGATCGCATCTGCAACCTCGCGCATATCAGGACCGGCGCGACGCATGCGGTGAACACGCTTTTCGAAAAACGAAACCGGAAAGTCATAGGTCCAACCCTGAACATCCTGTGGCAGTCCAATAAAAGCCGGTCCGCAATCGGCTGGATCCAGCATCGTTGCCAGAGCCTGCGGCAGGCTTTGAATAACCTGCGCGGGGTGGGTAATCCGGTCCCAATAGCGCGACACCGCCTTGAACGCATCGTTAACGCCAAGAGTTGGATTGCCATAGTGTTCGAGCTGCTGCAAAACCGGATCGGGAAGACGGGTCAGAAATGTATCACCACACAGCATCAGCATCGGCAAGCGATTGGCATGTGCCAACGCTGCAGAGGTCAGCAAATTTGACGTTCCCGGCCCCGCAGACGCAGTGCAAAACATAAAACGCCGGCGCAGCTGTTGCTTGGCATAAGCGGCGGCGGCAAACCCCATGCTCTGTTCGTTTTGACCTCTGAACAGGGGCAAAGCATCTTGGCTTGCGTACAGAGCCTCGCCCAGACAAGTAACATTGCCGTGGCCAAAAATTCCAAAGCCACCGCCACAGACGCGCGTCTCCTGCCCGTCGATGACGACATACTGATTTGCCAAATATTTCACGATTGCCTGTGCTGTTGTCAGACAAACTGTTTTTACTGTCTCGGTCATGCTTTCCTCCGCCAACGCGCACTTTTTTTCAAGCACACCCGATTGCTGGTTGACCCATTATTGATTCTCAGGATACAAGTTTTGCAACCGGTTGCAAACTGAAATTCACAAAGGGTCGCCGAAATGAGAAGAATTGGGATCGGAATAGTCGGAGGCGGCTATATGGGCAAAGCGCATGCAGTCGCCATGGGTTCTGTGGCCGCAGTTTTCAATACCCAATTACGCCCCAAACTCGAAATGGTCTGCGCCACAAGCGAGGCATCGGCCGCGCGGTATCGCGACGCTTTTGGATTTGAACGCTCTACGTCGGATTGGCGAAAGCTGGTCGAGGATCCCAAAGTGGAAGCAATTGTTATCGCCTCACCGCAGGACACCCACTTGGAGATTGCCAAAGCCGCATTTGCGCTCGGCAAACCGGTGCTGTGCGAGAAACCGATGGGCGCCAGCCTGTCTGAAAGCCGCGATATGGTTGCAGCAGCAGAGGCCGCAAACACCGTCAACATGGTCGGCTTCAACTATATCCGCACACCGGCGTCACAATATGCCCGCCAGTTGGTGGCAGACGGCGTAATTGGCGATATCACATGGTTTCGCGGCGAACATACCGAGGACTTTCTGGCCGATCCAGACAGTCCGGCAAACTGGCGCACAACCGGCATGGCGAATGGCACCATGGGTGACCTGGCGCCGCATATGATCAACTGTGCTCTGGCACTTATCGGCCCAATCAGCGGCTTGATGGCCGAAGTGGAAACCGTACACCGCACCCGCCCCACTGATACGGGTCCTGTCGATGTCACAAATGATGACCAAGCCCAGATGATGTGCCGGTTTACCAACGGTGCAATGGGGCACATGTATTTCAGCCGGATCGCCACCGGGCGCAAGATGGGCTATGCCTACGAGATTACCGGCACCAAAGGTGCTATCCGGTTCGACCAAGAAGACCAGAATGCGCTCTGGCTTTACAAAATGGACGACCCGTCAGGACAACGCGGGTTCCGAAAGATATTGACAGGGCCCGAACATCCCGACTACTTGCCGTTTTGCCAAGGTCCGGGACACGGCACCGGCTACCAAGATCAAATTATCATCGAGGCGCGCGATTTTCTGCGGGCAATCGAAACGCAAAAACCGGTCTGGCCAACATTTCGTGACGGGATGGAGGTCAACCAGATCGTTGCCGCTGCTCTGGCCTCAAGCCAAAGCAAATCGTGGCAGCAAACTGACACGTTCTGAGACTTCGAAAGGCACTCAAATGAGCATCAGAATTGGAAATGCGCCCTGTTCCTGGGGTGTGGAATTCGCAAATGATCCCCGTAATCCCGACTGGAAATCCGTTCTGCAAGACTGTGCAGCTGCGGGTTACAAGGGTATCGAGCTTGGCCCCGTTGGCTTCATGCCCGAGGATCCCGCCATATTGAGCGATGCGCTCGCTGAAAATGATCTGGAACTGATCGGCGGCGTTGTCTTTCGCGCCTTTCATGACCCGGACCAGTGGGACGATGTAATGGACGGTGCCGTGCGCACGTGCAAAGCTCTCAAGGCACACGGGGCGGAGCATCTTGTGCTGATCGATTCGATTTCGCCGCGCCGCGCCCCCACCGCCGGACGCGCCACTGAGGCCGAACAAATGGGCGCCGCTGAATGGGCGGCTTTTCGGGACCGGATTGCGACTGTCGCCAAGTTGGGCGCCGAGGAATACGGGCTGACTGTCGGCATGCATGCGCATGCGGCCGGGTTCGTCGATTTCGAGCCAGAGCTGGAACGATTGCTGAGCGAAGTTGACGAGAAATTTCTGAAAATTTGTTTCGACACCGGCCACCATTCCTACGCCGGATTTGATCCCGTTGCCTTTATGAAGCGACACATCGACCGGATATCCTATATGCACTTCAAGGACATCGACCCCAAAATCAAAGCCAGTGTGATTGCCAACCGGACCGATTTTTACGATGCCTGCGGACAAAGTATTTTTTGCAATCTGGGCGACGGCGACGTCGATTTTCCTGCAGTGCGCCAAGTGCTGCTGGATGCGAATTTCAGCGGCTGGTGTACGGTTGAACAGGACTGTGATCCGACGCTGGACGTGCGACCGCTGGACGATGCACAGTCCAACCGCGAATATCTAGAATCAATTGGCTTTAACTAGGGCTTCCGACTATGACAAAACTTTCTTGGGGTATGATCGGTGGCGGCGAAGGCAGCCAAATCGGCCCGGCACATCGACTGGGCTCTGGCCTGGACAGTGAATTTTCTTTTGATGCCGGTGCGTTAGACCACAATCCGGACGCAGGCCGTGACTATGGTGTGCGGTTGGGTATTGCCGCGGATCGGGCCTATGGCAACTGGCGCGAAATGCTGGCCGGCGAAATGGCTCGCGAGGATCGTGTTGATCTGGTGACGGTTGCAACGCCAAATTCAACCCATTTCGAAATCACCAAAGCATTTTTGGAGGGTGGCTTTCACGTGCTCTGCGAAAAGCCGATGACAATGACCGTCGAAGAGGGCGAAGAGATTGTAAAAGTCGCGGCGGCCACCGGAAAAATCTGCGCCGTGAATTATGGCTACACCGGGTATTCGCTGGTTCGGCACATGCGGGCCATGGTGGCACGCGGCGATCTGGGGGCGATCCGTCTGGTCAAGGCCGAGTTTTCGCACGGGCACCACGCCGACGCGGCCGACGCGGATAACCCGCGGGTTCGCTGGCGCTATGATCCCGCACAGGCCGGCGTGTCAGCCCAGTTCGCAGATTGCGGCATTCACGCCTTGCACATGGCCAGTTTTGTGACCGGCCAAGAGGTTGCAAAACTGTCTGCAGATTGCGTCTCGTGCATTTCATCGCGGGTACTGGAAGATGACGCCATGGTCAATTTTCGCATGGACGGCGGTACCGTCGGACGGCTTTGGACATCGTCAATCGCAATAGGTCGTCAACACGGTCTGACACTTCAGGTGTTTGGCGAAACCGGCGGACTGCGCTGGTCACAAGAACAGCCAAACCAGCTGTTCTATATGCCGTTAAACGACCGGCTGCAGGTGATTGAACGCGGAGCCGGCAACCTGTCACCAGAAGCGGACCGCACCAGCCGTGTTACGGTTGGTCACGCCGAGGGCATGCCGCTGGCATTTGCCAATATCTATTCCGATCTGGCCGAAGCAATTCGTGCTGAAAGGGACGGGCGCGCAATCGATCCAGCCGCCAACCTCTACCCCAGGGCCGAGGATGGTTTGCGATCAATGGCAGCGGTTGCGGCGGTCGCGCAATCTGGCAAACAGGACGGTATCTGGATGGACGCACGCCCGCCGATGTTTCGCTAGTATTTCAGGCCGGTTAACCTTGTTTGACCGGCCTTAACGTCCCCCGTTCGACGATCGTACACGGAAAAATACGCGCCTCGGGGTACCGGTCCGGTTCGCCCATCAGCGCTACCATCTGCTCTACCGAGGATCGGGCGATTTGTCGAATGGGCTGGTGAATTGTCGTCAGATTGATACTCTCCCACCGCGCCATCTCCATGTCGTTCAGACCGATCAGCCCGATGTCATCGGGCGCTTGCAGTCCTGAATCCTGTATTGCGCTCAACGCACCGATGGACAGAACATCATCGCCACAGAAATAGGCCTCTTTGGGACCTGCTTTTATCAGGTCCAGCATTTCTGTCCGACCGGCTTCAAAAGAATAATCCGACGCGAAACTGTAACTATACTCGACGTCCGAATGCAGTGCCAACTCACTTGCGAATCCGGAAATCCGGTCCTGTGTAGACGTGGCCTCTTTCGGTCCACCCATAAATCCAACGCGCTTGTAGCCGCGCGCAATCAATGTGCGGGCCGCCATACGGCCACATTCGACATTGTCGATACCCACGACATGCACATCGGGTGAACTGGAATATCGGCCAAAGGAATGAACCACTGCTACGCCCGCGTCGCGAAAGGCTTTGGCAAATTCGGGGGACAGAGTGGACGACGCAACAATAACCCCGTCCACTGAATATTGCCGCAGCATCCTGATCGAGTTTTCGGGGTTTGTTTCCTTGGACAGGTTTACCAGCAACGGCCGAAGACCATGGTCCTGCAAGCCCCGCGAGAATAGGTCAAAAACCTGTAGAAAGAACGGGTTGTGAAAGTTGTTCGATACCAGACCAATAAGCTTGGTCCGTCTTGTCGTCAGGCTCTGTGCCAGAAAATTGGGATGATACCCGAGCTCGC
>CAXMUJ010000216.1:0-1874 GCA_964196455.1 uncultured Myxococcota bacterium
CGGGCTCTGGCACAGGAGGTCTTACTCATTTTGCCCTCCTTGCCGTTTACGCTTGTGTCTCGCGCTTTGGGTTTGCCAAGCCAACATGCGCCAAACCGCGCAATTGCCAGTCATCGGATTGTTGATCTTGCTTTCCCCAAATGCCAAAAGCAGAATGAATCCGGCCGGCACACTAATGCTGGAAACATCAGGCGCTCGCCGAATCCAGGAACATGGGAGATGGTTTGTAAATGACTTTCCGCGCCAAACCGATTAATGGGCATATCCAGTCCGACCTGAATAACCGGCAGGTGTATGATTTTGTTGATAAACAGGTCGATTTTGTTGAGCTAAAATTGCAAGATTTGGTATTATGGAGGCAGGAACCCTGCAATTTTGAGCCATGATATGAAGCCGAAAAGACCGCCTACGGACCAAGACGATCTCCTGCGCGCCCGATTGGTCGAAATGATCGACATGCGCCATGAACTTGTGAAACTTGCCGCCCTGATCGACTGGGGTGTTTTCGAGCGGGAATGGTCCGGGTTTTTCCCGTCCCATACCGGTCGCCCAGCCACCTCACCGCGTTTGGTCGCGGGACTGTGCTATCTCCAACATGCATTTGCGCTTTCGGATGAGGCGGTCGTGGCCCGATGGGCCGAGAACCCATATTGGCAGTATTTCTGTGGTGAGGCGTTCTTCCAGCACCGTCTGCCGATTGATCCGTCCTCCATGACGCGCTGGCGCCAACGGATCGGTGAGGAAGGTGTTGAATGGCTACTGACCCAGACGATCGAGGCCGGAAAACACGCCGGGACGGTTAGGAGCCGCGACCTCAAGCGGGTCACGGTCGACACCACGGTGATGGAAAAGAATATCGCCCACCCGACTGACGCCAGGTTGTATGAGACGGCCCGGCGCAAATTGGTCGGACTGGCCCGCGAAGCCGGGATCGGCCTGCGGCAGAATTACAACCGCCTTGCACCTCGCCTCGCTGTCCAGGTCGGCCGCTATGCCCATGCTCGTCAATTCAAACGGATGCGCAAGGCGCTGCGTCGGCTCAAGGGCTACACCGGTCGCGTGCTGCGCGACATCGAGCGGCAACTGGGCAAAGTTCCGGAAGGGGCGCTGAAGGCACGTCTAGTGGAGATGATCTCCTTGGTGAACCGGCTGCTGGCGCAGAAACCGAAGGACAAGAAAAAGCTCTACAGTCTGCACGAACCGGCGGTGGATTGCATATCGAAGGGCAAGGCGCACAAGCGCTACGAGTTCGGAACCAAGGTCAGCGTCGCCACGACCAACAGGGGCGGCTTTGTGATCGGAATGCGGGCGCTGCCGGGTAATCCCTATGATGGTCACACGCTGGCCGAGGCGCTGGAACAGGTCGAGATCCTGACCGACCAGAGACCGGAATTTGCCTTCGTTGATCGCGGATACCGGGGCCATGGGGTCGAGAATGTGAAGGTCTTCATCAGTGGAGCCAGGCGCGGCGTCACCAGGACCATCGCCAAACTTCTGCGCCGTCGCAGCGCCATAGAACCGATGATCGGGCACATGAAAAACGACGGCCGACTGACGCGATGTCCGCTCAAGGGAACCGATGGCGACGCAATCTTTGCCGTACTCTGCGGCTGCGGTCACAACATCCGCATGATCCTCAGGCACCTGAGGATTACTATTTGGCAGCTGATCTGGCTGATCACCAGGCTCTGTCAGATCAATGGTGTGGCAATGGCACCTGCCAGAATGAATCAGATCGTCCGTATGTCTGCCTGAAACCCTTGTTCAGGCCGGACTAATTATGCAGGTTTTCGAATTTTGGCAGCACAGCAATATCCGCCCACTTCCGGGGCAACGGCGGCTGGCGATCCTTATCAACGTCCCTGAACTGCATG
>CAXMUJ010000217.1:0-10693 GCA_964196455.1 uncultured Myxococcota bacterium
TACAGAAATGGTGATGCCGGGCGACAACCTGAAGTTCAACGTTGAACTGATCGCACCGATCGCCATGGAAGAAAAACTACGCTTTGCGATCCGCGAAGGTGGCCGCACAGTCGGCGCCGGCGTCGTCTCCAAAATCATCGCTTAATCGACGCGTGTTTTGGGCTGCGGCCCTGACAAAAAAGACAGGCCGTCCCGAGGGGCGGCCTTTTTTCGGGACACTTTAGTCCTGTCCTGCACCAATAATTAACCCAATTTTGTGTAAATTTTGATTCTGTTGGCCATTCGCGGTAAGGTAGATTCGCTACAGTTATGCGTGGGGCTGTTTGTAGCAGGATAGAATATTATGATTAATAAAATAATTAATAGGTCCGTAAACCAACTTTTAGTCTGCACAGTTGTCTGTTTTGCGGCGACACATGCGGGTGCGCAAATCGCCGGACCTTACTCCGGTGTTGGGTTGTCCTTTTCCAATGCTACGTCCCTGGCCAAAACCAGCACCGGCTCTTCTGATGGAGATGTGACGGGGCTGTCATTTATACTTGGTAAAAAGTGGGACCGTGGCCCGCTGTCATATGCCCTGGAACTGGGTGCGGATATTGCTCTGGACGATTCTATTGCTCCGGTTGCCGGATCGGGGTCTTGTGGTGTTGACGCCAGCGGATCCTATATGTGTAGTCCTGACGCGACATTGCGACTGCGCGGTTTGATCGGCACCCAATTGGGCGACGCCAGCCTGTTCGGGGCTTTGGGCGTCGGGGCGGCATTCGGCGACTTTGCAACTAGCGGCACAACCATCGGATCAGGGTCGGTCTATGGCTTGACGGTGGGGACGGGTATTTCCTATCCGGTCACCGATAGGGTCAGTATCCGCGGCGAACTTAATTACGATTATTTCACCTACTCGGATCAGCCTGACGGCACCGATTCTGAATGGGATGCTTTGTCGGCCCAGGTTATGGCGATTTTCAATTTTTAAGCTTGCCGGGGCTCGGGTGGATTTTGGCAGTCCTGCGCCTGCTGTGACCAATTTTTCCCCTTGCTGCACAGAAGCACTTGCGCCCACGGGAAAATCCGCTTAATTGGCTGCACACTTTGGCCGATAGGGGTTTAGCTCAGTTGGTAGAGCATCGGTCTCCAAAACCGAGGGTCGTGGGTTCGAGTCCCTCAGCCCCTGCCAAAGTTCTTCATATAAAACAATGAATTAGATACTTCCCCCTAACTGAGGGGAAATTGGTTTGCATCTATGGGGGACATACGGGGGGCTGTAAAGGAATGGCCGGAGGATCACGGTGTTGATCCGGTTTCCTTGCCTGAAGAAAAACCTAGAAAGCATTCGGGATGGTTCTAGGTGAAATCGATTGACCGAACCATGATTTTGACCACCAATGCGGGGCCAAAGATTGGTGCGATGAAGAGTGGCGCGTGCTGGAGAGTCACTTTGGATTCATGTCTGTGAGATTTTTTTTGCAACACGTTCTATCTTCAATCAGAGGTTTGCCGCCCTGTGGGCATAGTTAAATGTTTCGTAATCTTTCGCATAGTGCTCCTCGACGGCAGCACGAACCTTGGCCATCTCTTTTTGCGACAGGCCGAGCTTTTTCTCTTTGCTATCGTCAGCTGAAACCGACTTGCCTATATGCTGAAACCCCCTACTTTCTCCAAGGACTCCAGCGTCCTTTAATATTGATGGCCAGCGCCCAATTTCCTCAAATCGAAGCACGAGATCAGCGCGAGGCTTGGCCGAGGATGGAAAATCGGTCCACTGAGTTTGTGATCCACTATACGCTGAATCGGTCTTAGTGAGCTCTAGAAACTCTATTGCCGAAAGATCATAAACGCCTTCACCATAAAGTTTTACAAGGCGATTTATTTTCCGAGACTTCACCAAACCGATATAATGCGAAAAAAACCGGTCCAATGGATGCCGCACAGCGCAAACCACATAACTAGACAACCACTAGGGCTCTGTCAGTTTCTCTGAAGGGTAGCCGTGAGACAAGCGCTTCACGTTGAGCAATGCTTCCACCGAACGTCCCCCCGTTCTCGGATTGTGTACAAAAAGAACGGGTTTTTCATCGACCATCAAGTCGGTTCGCATGCTGGCAGACGCGCCTCTCCAGTGATGTCTAAGGAGCGATTTTATGTTATGAGCTGTATCTTTGGTGCGGCGTATGATCGTGGGCTTGCGCAGGGGCGTTTTAGGCATGAAGTGACCGTAGTTGTTATTTATGTTGCCATGTTTCTACTTGAATCCTTGACGCAAGGGCAAGAGGTGGTTTTAAAAACGAATTATGAAGCTCCTAGATTTGTAGGCATTTTTCTTGGTGAGGTGGTGACTTTTGCAACTGCACCAACGAAGAAGCGCGGCAAATCGAAATAGCGCAGCCTTCCCACGCATGCGCGTACTTGTTGCAAAATTCTTTATGCGTCCCTGACCTCAATGCCCTCGCCTGCAACCCACTGGCGATCCACCTTGGGCAGTCGGGACTTGTTCAACAGATACAGCGTATCGCGGTTTCGTATGCCAAACAGAACCCGGGGCTATTTGTCCCACACGCGGTGTTGGTGGCGCTTTGGTCAGGCCCTAGTGCGACACCCTTGCAATGCAGGCGCACCTTGACGAGATCAGTCTAAACGTAACAGAGGCATCTCATGCCGCTCATTCATCAACCACTAACATGGAGGTTAAGAACAACAATGAAGCTACTGAACCACCACCAGCTGAAGCTGGTGGGATCAACAGAGGCAGTTGAAACTGCCTTTTCTTAACTGAGCGCCTCCGGCGCACCTTTGAATTTCTTTGTCCGTCTGGAAGACGGAGGGTTTAAACCAAACGGTGGAAACTAAAAGACTCGGATGACGGCAATGAGCCCAAAGTGACCATGATAGCATCAGCCACGTTGTTCGGGATAAGCTTCTTGAATTATTTTTAGTGATTGGTATTAGTCGGCTATGGAAAAGAGTGAAGAAAAAAAATCGAAAGCGTCTGTTCGCAAACGTGCCGAAGCAATAAAAGCGTTTAGATGCAAGAATTTGATTGCTGTTATCGAAGACCCGACAGATATCAAAAACATCGGGACAGTTATCCGCAACGCAAACGCCCTCGGAGTCGAAAAGGTATACGTCGTTGACCCACGCGGAGCACTGCCAGACGATTGGCAGGAAATGCGCGAGCGCAAGTCGCTGTCAAGGACATCCGTGTCTGCGGTCAAATGGACATTTGTTAAGCGCTTCGATAGCACAAAAGACTGCCTTGAACATCTTGAAAAGAATGGTTTTATATCTGTCGCAACCTCACCGCACGTTAAAGAAAAAACTAACGTTTTCCTGCATGAGGGTGACTACAAGCAGCACACAAAACTTGCAGTGTGGTTCGGTAACGAGAGACGCGGCATTAGCGAGCTTGCTGTTGAGCATTGTGAAATGTGCGTTGCAATACCAATGTTCGGCATGATCGAAAGCCTAAACCTAGGCACTAGCTCGGGCATTGTTCTCTACGAAGTCACGAAACAGCGTCGTGAATACCAGAGCCTATATCGTCGTTGAAGGCGGAAAGGGGAACGCACAGAACCCTTGCCTACCGAAATGCTTCGTGAAGAAGGTCAGAGCTGAACTTTAGGTCAATGGAGACCGCAAGCACCGAAGACTTACTTGTCTGGCAAACGGCTGCTTGGTCCGCATTGCAGACTCTGGCTTTAAACAGCAAACACCTAGCGAACCTTGGCGCCCTCCACCCCTTAAACCCAATCCCGCAATATCGCCACTAGCGGCTTGTCGGCGGGCGGCATGTCGTATTTCATCAAATCCGCCGAACGAACCCACGCCAACTTTTGGCCTTCCATTGGCGCGACAATGCCCTCCCATTTGCGACAGGCAAACAACGGCATAATCAGGTGGAAGTCGGGATAACTGTGGCTGGCAAATGTCAAAGGTGCCAGACAGCTGGACCATGTATTGATGCCCAGCTCCTCGGCCAATTCGCGCACCAGCGCCGCCTCGGGGGTTTCACCCGGCTCGACTTTGCCACCCGGAAACTCCCACAGGCCAGCCATGGACTTGCCTTCGGGCCGTTGCGCCAACAGGATACGGCCATCGCGATCAATCAGTGCGACCGCTGACACCAACAGGGTTTTCATGATCGGTAATCGGCGTTGATCGAAATGTATTGGTGGGTCAGATCACAGGTCCACACCGTTGCTGACCCCGCGCCGACACCCAGATCAACAGACACCTGCAGGTCGCTGTTCTTCATATATCTCGCGCCCGCGTCTTCGCTATAATCCGGCGCAACCCAGCCCTTTTCGGCCACCAGAATATTACCAAAGCGGATGGTCAACCGGTCGCGGTCGGCAAGCTCGCCGGATTTACCTACGGCCATGACAATCCGGCCCCAATTCGGGTCCTCGCCGGCAAAAGCGGTTTTAACCAGTGGTGAATTGGCAATCGACAGTCCGACGCGATGCGCGGCACCATCAGACTCTGCGCCGGAAACCGTCACCTCGATAAACTTCGACGCGCCCTCGCCGTCGCGCACCACTTGATGCGCCAGATCCAGCATCACCGACTGCAGGGCCTCGCGAAAAGCACCGGCGCCGGAAATATCGGTTACCGGTGCGTTGCCCGCCTGACCCGTGGCCACCAAAAGCAATGCATCAGACGTAGAGGTGTCACTGTCCACCGTGATTGCATTGAACGTCTTGCCTGCAAGCTCGGACAAAAGCTGGTGCAAGATCGGCTGATCTATGGCGGCGTCGGTAAAAATATGCACCAGCATCGTTGCCATATCCGGTGCGATCATGCCCGATCCTTTGGCAAAACCCGCCACATGGACAGGTGTGCCCGCCAAATCACATTGCGCTGCCGCACCTTTGGCATAGGTATCTGTCGTCATGGTGGCCCGCGCTGCGGCCTCGGCCTGATCCGCGGACAGGTTGCCGGTCAGGCCTTGCAGAACAGTGACAATCCGGTCGTGCGGCAAGCGCTGACCGATCACGCCGGTGGAGGCGGAAAAAACCAGGTCAGGCGTCGTTCCCAACGCATCTGCCGCGGCCTGTGTGATCGCCTTGACCGACCCTTGGCCCTTCGCGCCGGTAAAGGCGTTGGCATTTCCCGAATTGACAACGATGCCGATTTTGCCTGCCGACAGCCCCGAGATGCGGGCAAGTTTTGCCTGACAATCCAGGACCGGGGCTGCGCGTGTCGCAGAGCGCGTAAACACGCCGGCGATTGCGCTGCCGGCGGCAACCTCGGCCAGCATAACGTCGTCACGGCCACCAGGCTCGCCGGATTTAACACCCGCCGAGCCGGTTGCAAAGCGCACGCCGTTGATCACGGGAAGTGTGGGAAATCCATTGGCTGGCGCCAACGGCGACACCGCTGGAACCTGCTGTGCGGCGTCCAGAGCAGCCAATTGCCGCTTCAAGATTATGATCGTCTTGCGCAGCTTTTTAATCTTTGATTTCTTCTGTCCCATTATCACCTGCCTTGGTTTGCGTTAAACCGACGCTCCACTGTGACGCGGCTATTGGTCCAACAATGTTGCATCGGAAACAACGCCGGCGTCGATCACATCATCCATCCGGACAATGGTCGCACCTTCGTCGAGAATGCGCATACTGGCCTCGATTGCCTTGTCACTCAGATCAGCTTCGATCGCTTCGCGTACTTCTGTCAATGCCGGTGGAACTGCGTCGCGAAATTCTGCCAGCTTGATGATGTGCCATCCGAATTGCGTTTGCGTAGGGGCCGAGACTTGACCCGGCTCCAGCGTCCGAACAGCCTCTTCGAACGGCGCCACTGTTTGACCTGTGGAAATCCAGCCCAGATCACCACCGTCGACCTTGGATGGTCCAATCGATTTCTCTTTTGCAGTTTCTGCAAAATCGGCGCCACCTTCCAGCTCGACGACGATGGCCTTGGCCACGTCTTCGGTCTCAACCAAAATATGGCTGACCGAGAAGTCCTGGGCCCGCTCGATGTCTGTATATTGATCTTTATACGCCGCCAATACGGCCTGTTCAGTTACTGCGGTATTGCCAATATCATTGATCGCCTCCGTCGCCAAAAGCGCGCGGGATTCGTTTTCAATAGCGTATTTCAGCGCCTTGGAACTGCTGTCAACGCGTGCAGCCAGCAGTGATTGCTGAATGAGTTGATCCAGAATTCCGTCAAATAAGGTCTGTGTGTCCAAAGACTGATATTCTTGCGGCAGTCGCGCACCCAAGGCCACAATATGTCCAACCGTAATATCAATGCCGTTAACCGTTGCCACGACTGTCTCTGCTGTGGCCACAATTTTGGCTACCTCAGGCGCAACTGGGGCCGCGGTGGGCTCTGCCGGTGCTACGGCAGGATCGTCTGTTGCCACTGTTGCTTGTGCTGGTGCGGTAGTAGGCTCGGTCGTTGCCGTTGCCGGCTCGTCAGTTGGTATGGCTGTGTCTTGGGATAAAACCGGGCCGCTCAGGATCAAAGAAAGTCCCGTGGCGGCTAGGCCGGTGCGCGTAAAAATCATAAATAACCTCCATTACAGGCCGTATTTGATGCAAGATACTCATTTAGTAACGTTGCTTTGATCGGCCAAAGTTGACACCGCCCCTGCACCTGATTACATGCCATTGCTGGCGCACAAACAATACTTGGGCGGTCTTTGCTACTTCTTACGGTTTCCACTTTCCGTGAGCAAGCGGCATAGCTCCTCGTTTTGTAGCGGTTGCGTCAATTTCCGCCGGTTTTCGGCCAAAAGATGGATAGCTTATCAATGCTGGGTATGGGTACTCTCGCCAAGAAGGTTTTTGGCACACCAAATGATCGAATTATCAAGGCTGCACAACCTGTGGTTGACCAGATCAACGCCTTGGAACCAGAGTTTCAGGCCCTGTCCGATGCCCAAATCATCGAGAAGACCGAAGAATTCAAAAAACGCGTTGCCGGTGGTGAAAAGCTGGATGATATTCTGCCCGAAGCCTTTGCAAATGCACGCGAAGGAGCGTTTCGCGCATTAGGCCTGCGCGCCTTTGATGTTCAGCTGATGGGCGGCTTATTCTTGCATCAGGGCAATATATCGGAAATGAAAACCGGCGAGGGCAAAACCCTTGTGGCAACCCTGCCGGCCTATCTGAATGCCTTGACAGGTCGCGGCGTTCATATCGTCACCGTCAACGACTATCTGGCACGACGTGACGCGGATTGGATGGGCAAAGTCTATACCGCATTGGGTTTGACAACCGGTGTAGTTGTGCCGGGAATGGACCGCGCAGACGTCGGTACGGCCTATGCCTGCGATGTCGTCTACGCCACCAACAACGAGCTTGGATTCGATTACCTGCGCGACAATATGAGATCCGAGATCTCTGAAATGGTGCAACGTGATCACTATTTTGCCATTGTCGACGAAGTTGACTCGATTCTAATCGACGAGGCCCGAACCCCGCTTATCATTTCCGGCCCGTCAGAGGACCGTTCCGAACTCTATGTCAAGGTTAACAACGCAATCCCGAACCTGACCGAAGAACACTTTGCCATCGACGAGAAGGTTCGCAGCGCTGTTCTGACCGAAGAGGGCAACGAGTTTGTCGAACAGCTGTTCCTTAAGCTTGGCCTGCTTGAAGAGGGACGGTCACTGTATGATCCAGAAAGCACTACTTTGGTGCACCATGTTAATCTGGCATTGCGCGCCAACAAAACGTTTAAAGTCGACAAGGACTATATTGTTCGCAACGACGAGGTTGTTCTGATTGACGAATTCACCGGGCGTATGATGACGGGTCGGCGATTGAGCGAAGGCTTGCACCAGGCCATCGAAGCCAAAGAAGGCGTCGCCATTCAACCGGAAAACGTCACGCTGGCCTCGGTTACTTTCCAAAACTACTTCCGCCTGTACGAAAAGCTGGCTGGCATGACAGGTACGGCACTGACCGAAGCCGAAGAATTCATGGATATTTACGGTCTGGGTGTCGTCGAGGTGCCAACCAACCGCGAGATCGCCCGCATTGACGACAACGACGCGATTTACCGCACAGCAGGCGAGAAATACCGCGCAGTTATCCAGGAAATCGCCCGCGCTCATAGCGCCGGACAGCCAGTTTTGGTCGGCACGACTTCGATCGAGAAATCCGAGCAAATTTCTAAAATGCTGAAAGACAGCGCATTGCTGCAATCAATTGCAGATCACATGCGCGACCGTGCAGCGGACTTCAAAAACCAAGAGACCAAGGTCAGGTTTTTGGCAGAAGCTGATGGCGTAGAAGCACTGGGCAAGCAAAAGGACGGCGTTCCGCACAATGTTCTAAATGCCCGCTTTCACGAGCAAGAGGCCTCTATTGTTGGCGACGCAGGGGTCGCAGGCGCCGTGACCATCGCGACCAATATGGCCGGACGTGGTACAGATATCCAGCTGGGCGGTAACTTTGAATTGAGTCTGGCCAAGGCCTTGGCCGAAAAAACCGATAGCGAAACAGAAGAAGAAGTGACCACACGCATTCAGGCAGACTTGGCCGCAAACAAGGCCAAAGCGATTGCGGCTGGCGGCCTGTTTGTTCTGGCCACCGAACGTCACGAGAGCCGCCGGATCGATAACCAGTTGCGGGGCCGATCAGGTCGACAGGGCGATCCCGGAAAATCGTCTTTTTATCTGTCTCTCGAGGACGACCTGATGCGGATTTTTGGCTCTGCCCGCCTGGACAAAGTGCTGAGCACGCTGGGTATGCAAGACGGCGAAGCTATCATTCACCCATGGGTAAACAAGTCATTGGAGAAAGCTCAGGCCAAGGTCGAGGGTCATAATTTTGATGCGCGGAAACAATTGCTGAAATTCGACGACGTTATGAACGGTCAACGAAAAGCGGTTTTCGAGCAGCGGCGTGACATTATGGAAGCCAAAGATCTGGCCGAAACCGTCAAAGATATGCGCGACGAAGTCATCGACGATTTGGTTGATGAACATATTCCCGCCAAATCCTACGCCGACCAATGGGATACTCAAGCGCTTTACGGCGCGGTCATCCAACATGTCGGCGTCGACGTTCCAGTAATCAAATGGGCCGAGGAAGAGGGCATCGACGAAAACGATATTCGCGACCGTCTGTACGCGTCCGCTGATAAATTCATGGCGAAAAAGGCCGCAGATTTCGGTCCGGAAACCATGCGCTCAATTGAAAAACAAGTTTTACTGGGTACAATTGATAAAAAGTGGCGCGACCACCTTTTGACGCTAGAACATCTGCGGTCGGTTGTTGGATTTCGGGGCTATGCCCAGCGCGATCCGCTGAACGAATACAAAACCGAAGCCTTTGGAATGTTCGAGGCCATGCTCGACAGCCTGCGCTCCGATGTCACCGATCAGTTGGCACATGTGCGCATTGTCACAGCCGAAGAACAACAAGCGATGGCCGCCGCCCAGTTGGCCGCACAATCCGGCGACAGCGCGGCCACCGAGGCTGTTGCTCTACAAAATGGCGCAAAAGAGCCGTTGGCCGAGGCCCCCGCCGACGGGTTTGTCGAAGACGATCCGGCGACATGGGGCAATCCGAGCCGCAATGACAATTGTCCCTGTGGATCCGGCAAAAAGTTTAAACACTGCCACGGCAAGATTTAGGCGTTGGGCGCAGGTTAGGCGCAGTTGGATGCGACTTTAAACCACGACTTTCTCGTTTTCTGCCATAGGGCCGAAATATTGGCGGTAGGCTTTCGGAAATGACGGCAAAACCCCGGTCGGGGTTAATTTTAACTCGTTGGAGGGTGTGCTTCATTGAGGATAGAATTTATCGGTACAGTGATGGCCACGTCCGTCGTCAAGTTCATTGTATTTTCAGGTGCCGCCTAGCTGGCTTTTATGATTTCAGAAGGTTATGGGACACATACGCCAGGCACGTTTAGTGCAGCATGCTCTGCAATATTTTTTCTGGGCTTATTGCAGAGCGCGGGTGCCCCGAATCTCCTAGTACGAAACAGCGGGCGGCGACCTGAAAAGGGGCCGAGATCGTAATTTAACGTGTTGTTTCGGGTGATGTTTTTTCAGGGTTCAGGGTGGGGTTGTCCACCAGCGGGGTTGATCAAGGGTAGTAAGAATACCAAAAGGGTGGTAAGAATTTTCTGCATTTACTTTCAATACAGAGGTTGCGAAGACTTCATGAGGCACGCAAAAAAATTAATTATATTTGCAGCTTGTTTGGTGATTTGCGGGTCGCAGGTTTTTGCTCAGCGAAGCCCCGAAGATAAGGCCCAAGCGATTGCTGAAGCCTTGGTTGAGAATTCTGAACATCTAGAGGCCCAAGCAGAAAATGATAAGGCTTCTCCCTCTGAAATCGGTGTTCAAGAAAAGTCCATTCATTTGGAGAGCGCTCGCGAGAAGGGGGAACGGTTATCCGGGATCGCTACGGCACTAATGGATGTTTCTGATGCCCTTAAATCCGGTGCTCAATTTCGAGACGCCCTAGAGGTGGTTACAGAGCACTTTTCCCACTGCGATCTAAATGATTTGCGTACCGTATCAGAGGTGGGTGTTACGCCCGTCGAGTACTTACAGTTAGAATATCCTGCTCTTGCTAAGACGTCACTGAACCACCACCAGCTGAAGCTGGTGGGATCAACAGAGGCAGTTGAAACTGCCTTTTCTTAACTGAGCGCCTCCGGCGCACCTTTGAATTTCTTTGTCCGTCTGGAAGACGGAGGGTTTAAACCAAATGGTGGAAACTAA
>CAXMUJ010000218.1:0-1948 GCA_964196455.1 uncultured Myxococcota bacterium
GACAAATTCAGCCTCCTCGCTCGGGGGTTCATTCGCCGGCGCAGCTTCACCAGAAGCCACCGTGGTCTGCGCCAACAATGGCGTCAGCGGATATGTCGATATCGCAAAAACCAGCAGGGTAGTAGTCAACAAATTGCGCACGCGCCGTCTCCCTCTTGTCGGCGTAACTCTACGACTTCCATTGCAGGACACAAGCGGCGTTGCAGTATGACTCCTCGATCTGAGAACTTAACCCATCAAATACCTCGTTGCCGACATAAACCCGGTTGCAGCGAAAGTTCACTCTTAGAGTCCGATTCAATATGATCTGATACTTTTCAAGCTCTTGCGAGTAGCCTTGTCATGCGCCTGATGTGGGCGATGAGGACCCAAGCCTCGGCACTCGCAATGGTTTTCTCCCAGTCCTTCGCCAATCGGCGGCATTTCCCGAGCCATGCAAAGGTGCGCTCGACAACCCATCGACGGGGGAGAACTTCGAACCCTTCGGCGGTGTCGGAGCGTTTCACGATCTGTATGACCCAGCGGCCAATGCTGGTCAGAGCATCACGCAGTTTCGGCCCCGCATAACCACCATCCGCAAAAACACGGCGCAATTTTGGAGCCTCCCGGGCCAGTTGTCGGAACACCTCTGGCGCACCATCTCGGTCCTGAATGCTGGCGACATGAACGCGAAGCGCAATCATATGGCCGCAGGTATCGGTCATGATATGGCGCTTGCGGCCTTTGACCTTCTTGCCTGCGTCATAGCCACAAACTCCGCCATTCTCAGTGGTTTTCACGCTTTGGCTGTCGATTACCCCGGCGGTGGGCTGTTCTTTTCGGCCTTCCAGAGTGCGCGCCATACCAACCAACGTCCGATTAATTTCGGCCAGCAGGCCATTGTCACGCCAACCGTAGAAGTAGTACCGCACGGTCGAAACAGGCGGAAAATCCTTCGGCAGAAGCGCCCATGCACACCCAGATGCCGCGATGTACTGGATCGCGTCCCAGATATTGCGCAGATCAACTTCGCGCGGTCGGCCAAGCGGATTGGGAATGGGCAAGAGCGGTGCAACAACCGCCCATTCCTCATCTGTTACATCGCTTGAATATCGTGAATCGCTGCGGTCAAATAGTTTGCGGGTGAGTTCAGTCCAGGCCATTGTGATCTCCGTTCAGTCTTGCAACCGAATAGAATCACAACCTGCTGAATTCACTCAACTCATTTCCGATCAGGCTCTTAGGCTCTGGGCCCATAAGCGGCTAGCGACACTGACGACCGGTTTTGCCGATAGCAGACGTTGGCCAAATATTGGGCAATGCCCGCTCGCCAAGTTCGGCGTTCAGCTCTTCCAACGCCTGGAACTGGCGCACATTCTCAATCGCTATCACGGCCTGGGCCGCAAAGGTTTCGACAAGGGCGATCTCATCCGCGCAAAATGGTCTGACCTCACGCCTCCACAATCCGATTGCCCCGATGGACTGCTCATCCCAGATCAGTGGAACAAAGAGGGCCGTTCGGGTTCCCTCGGTCTGAATCGTAAGGATGCGATGGACCTCCTCCGCGCCGTAGAGCGCCGGGGATGCAAGGTCCTCGACATGGACAACGCGTTTTTCGGCAATCGCACGTGCGGCGGCAAACCGCTCTGGATCAAGATCCGGGGGATTTTCTTTAAGTGCGCCCACGAATTCGGGGGTGGCACCCCGGGACGCCATAAGTTTGTATTTCTTCCTTTCCTTATCCACCAAAACCAGACCGGCTATGGGCGCGTTGCACAGGCGCGTGGCGTTCTTCAAAATAGCTTCGAAAACTGGAAACTGGTCATTGCGGCTCCGGATCAGCAAGTCGAGAATCTCGCGGGTTGCTTCCTCGCGCGCGTGGGCGTTGCTCAGTTCGACTAACAGGCTTTCCGGATCAGTATTTTCAGGCGGAGTTTGCAACGTGGCCTCTCAGTTTTCTGTGATCTAG
>CAXMUJ010000219.1:0-7210 GCA_964196455.1 uncultured Myxococcota bacterium
CCGGCGTGTCCCCGGTATTCAACAATGCAAAACACCCGGTGCCATAGGTGGATTTCATCATGCCCGGCTCGAAACACGCCTGCCCGATCGTCGCCGCTTGCTGATCACCGGCAACGCCCAGTATGGGAATTTCGCGGCCCAGAAACTCTGCTTTGACCACGCCGAAATCTGCGGCGCAATCTTTGACTTCTGGCAACATTTCCATTGGAATATCAAGCAATTCGCACATGGTTCTGCTCCAACGTCCGGCGCGGATATCATACAACAGCGTGCGGGCAGCATTGGTGGCATCGGTGACGTGCGACGCCCCGCCTGTCAGCTTCCAGATCAGAAAGCTGTCGACGGTTCCAAACAACAACTCGCCACGCGCGGCGCGGTCCCGCGACCCGTCAACCGCATCCAAAATCCATTTCAATTTGGTGCCGGAAAAATAGGGATCCAGCAACAGGCCGGTTTTCTGCGTCACCATCGGTTCATGCCCGGCATCGCGCAGGCTGCGACAGAAATCCGCCGTGCGCCGGTCTTGCCAAACGATCGCGCGGTGGATCGGCTCGCCGGTCAGCTTGTCCCAGACAATCGTGGTTTCACGCTGGTTGGTGATCCCGATTGCGGCGATATTTTCAAGGCCAACACCTGACGACGCGATCACATCGCGGCAGGTTGCCAGCGTAGTGGTCCACAGATCCTCGACCTCATGCTCGACCCAGCCAGATGCAGGGTAATGCTGCTCGAACTCTTGCTGCGCTGACTTAGTGATCTGCATATCGCCATCAAACAGAATTGCGCGGCTTGATGTCGTGCCCTGATCGATTGCCAGAATATGGGTCATGTCAGGCCTCCCTTTGTGTTGCGCTTTGGTTATTGCGTCTATCTTGCATCCATTGGTCCAGCGCCGCAATCTGATCCTTGGTCATCCGCAACCCGCGCCGTGATCGACGCCAGACGACATCTTCGCCGGTTTGGGCATATTCCTTGGCGATCAACCAGTCGATTTCCCGCGCGGTCAATGTTGCGCCAAAATCCCGCCCCAGATCGGACGCGGTTTTTGCGTCCCCCAAAACCGCAAAGGCCTCGCTGCCGTAAGCTTTGACCAAACGTCGTGCCCAGGCATGGTCCAGAAAATCATATTCAGCCTGAAGGCGCTGGATCAGTGCCGGAACACCATCAACCGCAAAGTCACCCCCCGGCAGGGCCACACCTGCGGTCCAGTCACCACTGGCCTGCGGGAAAAACTCTGCAACCTTGGCCAGCGCATTTTCGGCCAAACGTCGATAGGTCGTGATCTTGCCGCCAAAAATATTCAACAGCGGCGCATTGTCACCTGACTGCTCAACTTTCAAAACATATTCACGCGTCGCCGCCGTAGCAGAGCTGGCGCCGTCGTCATAAAGCGGCCGAACACCCGAATAGGACCAAACAACGTCTTCCGGCGTGACCGCCTGCTTAAAGTAATTAGAGGCAAACTGGCACAGATAGAGCGCCTCGTCCGCTGTGCATTCCGGTTTGTCCGAGGCATCTGAATGGTCGGCGTCGGTGGTTCCGATTAGGGTAAAATCATTCTCATAGGGAATTGCAAAAATAATTCTGCCGTCTTCACCCTGAAAGAAATAGCATTTGTCGTGATCATAGAGCTTGCGCGTGACGATGTGGCTGCCGCGCACCAACCGGACACCCTCGGTCGAATTGATTTGCAAGGTGTCTTTGATAATGTCGCCGACCCACGGACCACTGGCATTGACCAACAAGCGTGCCGACGTGACTGTAACCGCGCCCGTAGTCTGATCCTCGGTGGTGATATGCCACAGATCCCCCAGCCTTTTTGCAGCCGTAACTTTGGTCCGTGTCAGGATATTGGCGCCGCGATCCTGAGCATCGCGGGCGTTTAAAACAACCAGACGCGAATCCTCGACCCAACAATCCGAATATTCATAGGCCTTGGCAAACCGGTCCTGCAACGGCACACCTTCGGGGCTGTTGCGCAGATCAACCGTGCTGGTTGCCGGCAAGATCTTTCGCCCGCCCAACGTGTCATAAAGGAACAGCCCAAACCGGATCAACCAGCTGGGTCTGCGCCCCTTCATCCAAGGCATAAACCAGCCAAGCAACCGGGATGTTGGCGTTGATCCCTCGAACCGCATATCGGCGTGATAGGGCAAAACAAAGCGCATAGGCCAACTGATGTGTGGCATCGCGGACAGCAGCACTTCGCGCTCTTTCAACGCCTCCCTGACCAGATGGAACTCGAAAAACTCCAAATACCGCAAGCCACCGTGAAACAGTTTTGTCGATGCCGAAGATGTGGCGGACGCCAGATCATTCATCTCGGCCAACGTGACGGACAGACCACGTCCCGCTGCATCACGCGCGATGCCACAGCCGTTGATGCCACCGCCGATGACAAAGACATCTATGGGGTCGGCTGGGTTTTGAACGTCCTGCATGGGCGTGCTCCTGTGCTGCGAAAGAACTGTTCTCTTACCACCACATTTGCGGGCAAGGAGTCAATATTTATCTTCGTTTACTTTCGTTTTTCTTCTTGTATTTTCGCATCAGATAGGGGACGTTGCGAAAGTCACCTACAAGGGCAATGATTCACGGCACAACCCCGACCAACATGTGGACAGTCGGGGTACATACTTGCCGAAGGAAAGAAAACGAAAGCAAGAAACATTATGGGTCTTAATGCTCGGCAACTGGACATATTGGATCGCGCCCGCCTGAACGGGCAGGTCGCCGTTGACGATCTGGCTGTGGCCTTTGACGTGTCGGTTCAGACAATCCGCAAGGACTTGTCCGAACTTGCGGACGCAGGCAAGCTTGATCGGGTGCATGGCGGTGCGCTGCTCCCGTCTGGCGTGGCAAATATAGGCTATCTGGAGAGGGCCGCGCTTAACGCCCAAGCCAAGTCCCAGATTGCAAAGACATGTGCGGCCGCAATTCCCCACGGATCATCGCTGTTTTTGAATATCGGCACCAGCACCGAGGCTGTGGCGCGTGAACTGTTTCGCCACAAAAACCTGATGGTCGTTACCAACAACATCAATGTCGCCAATATCCTGGTGGAAAACCCCGATTGTCAAATTATGGTCACCGGCGGTGCGTTGCGCCGAACCGATGGTGGTTTGGTGGGCAATCTGGCACTGCGAACCATTGAGCAGTTCAAATTCGATTTTGCCGTGATCGGCTGTTCGGCACTCGATGCCGACGGTGACCTGCTGGATTTTGATGTCCAAGAGGTCGGCGTTAGCCAAGCCATCATAAAACAAGCGCGCAGCGTTTTTCTGGTGGCGGACAATTCCAAACTGCAGCGCAGCGCCCCGGTGCGCATTGGCTCGCTCAGCGAAGTTGACTGCATTTTCACCGAGCGTGCATTGCCGCCTGACTTACAAAAAAACTGTGCGTTTTGGGAAACGGAAATCGCTGTCGCAAATTAGGCGACTATCAAACTTGCGGGACTATAACGACACCCGCCGAACCGAGGCCGGTGCCATCTTGGTGCCATCAACCATTTTCGCGGCAGCAGAATAGTTAAACCAGAACCGCTCACACCCTGTATCTCTCATCCGAACGCCGCTCGGCAGATCAAACACCTCTATGGCGGCTTTGCGACACGCGACCCTGACAAGCCGCGACAGCGCCACATCGTCCAACATGCCGCCAATGTAGGTAACGGTGCCTTGCGACACGACAACCGGCCGACCATCGGTGGTGGCCTCGATCACCTCGGCAGCGCCTGTCAACGCATCGCGGTAGCACCGCAGATGGCCACCGTTCTGTAAGGGTACGAGAGCATCGGGACGCAAACTCTCGACAAAAGGTATTGTCAGGTCCAGCCCCGGGAACGCCGGTGGCAAAGGCACTGGGATTTCCATTTCCGCCGTCCGCGCACCGCTTCGCGGCCCCAAAAGCACCTGAGCGCCGGACGCTGCCAACGCATTTTTCAAGTCAGCTGGAATATGCATCAAGGCCGGTGCCGCAATCAGCCCGTAGCCGTCAAAATTTCGGGTGGTGGCGGGCAGAATATCCACCGACAGCCCTGCACGGCGCAGGGCGCGGTACATATCAAAAACCAACTCAAAATAGCTGAGCCCGACCCCGTGCGGCTGTACCACCCAGGCAAAATCGGCATCATAGTCAAATACCAGCGCAACCTTTGCCTGATGCAGTGCTACGTCAGGCGCATCGGCCAGTTCGACCGCGACTTGTTGTGCTTCAACCATGCCCTGTGCATCTGCGCTATCGGGCCGCAACAGGCCCGCGTGCATCTGCTCTTGGGCAAACGGGGCTTGGCGCCAGCGAAAGTAACAAACAGCTTCGGCCCCGTGCGCAAACGCCTCCCATGACCACAAACGCACCATTCCGGGCAGCGGAGCTGGATTATGCGGTGCCCAGTTCACCGGCCCGGGTTGCTGTTCCATGACCCACCAGCGGCCCCGCCCCACGGCGCGGTACAGATCGTGGTGAAAGGCCTGAAAATCCGGATCACCCTGATGTGCATAGCTGCGTTGCCGGTCCGCCGATGCGCCGACCCGATCTTCTAAAAACCCAAGTGGATAGCTGTCCCAACTGGCAATATCCAGATCATCGCCGACCCGAAAATGGTCAAAATCCGTGATCCGGCCCATATAGTTATGCGCAATTGGCGCGGCGCTATGCGCACGAATAACATCGGCTTGCACTTTGTTGAACACCGCAACCTGATCAGAGCTGAAGCGTCGGAATGCCAGTGAATGCGCGGGATTGGCCTCTGTTACCGTCAAATTCGGCAAATCGATCTGGTCAAATCTGGTGTAGTCCATCGACCAGAATACATTGCCCCAAGCCGTGTTCAAAGCGTCAACAGTGCTATAACGGGCGGCAAGCCAGCGCTGAAACGCGGCGCGCGCTGCATCTGAATACGAGAGCGTCGTGTCATGACATCCATACTCGTTATCGATTTGCCAAGCTGCAACATGCGGGTTTTTGCCATAGCGTTCGCCAAGCAGACCAGCAATCCGCGCGCACTCGGTTTTATATCCCGCATGGCTAAAACAATAATGTCGGCGCGACCCGAACTTGCGCACATGCCCCATGGCATCGACGGCCAGCATATCTGGATGTTGGTCGATCATCCAACGCGGTGGTGTCGCCGTTGGTGTTCCCAAAACGACTTGCAGACCCGCCTGCCCCAAAACCTCGATGGCTTGGTCCAGCCAAGCAAAATCCAGCTGACCCGGCCTTGGCTCCAGCTTGCTCCAGGCAAACTCGCCGATGCGCACCCAAGTCAAACCCGCCTCAACCATACGCCGCGCGTCATCGGCCCAGACATCGGTCGGCCAGTGTTCAGGATAATAGCAAGTGCCCAGCGTCCGTTTCATATTACCTCAGAGGATTACCTGATGTTCTGTCTGACCCTTAATACCGACATCGACCGCATAGGTCAGGCCCTGCCCGTCGCCCGGCAGATCAACCGCAGCCGTGGTCGCAAACAAGGTCGTCATATCCGGCCCACCAAAGGCGGGGCAAGTGGTTTGTTTTCCCGCCACCGCTACAGATGACATGAATTGGCCATCGCGCGAATATCTGGCAATCCGCGAAGACATCCATTGCGCATTCCACAAACACCCCTGTTCATCGACAACCGAACCATCAGCGTTCAGTCCCTCGGATCGCAAATCCAGAAATACCGACGGATCACCGACCGGCCAGCCATCATCGGCGCATAATTCCTGCCGCATGACCAACCGTTTGGGCGTATCGCAATAATAGACCCAGCGCCTGTCTGGTGAGAAACAGATCGAATTAGAAATGGTAATCGGCGCAAAGAGTTGGCGCAGTTCGCCGCGATAAAACCGATAAATCGCACCGGCGTCCGGTTCCGATTTTATCCCCATCGTCCCGATCCAGAACCCACCCCATGGGTCCGCGCGCCCGTCGTTGGAACGGGTTTTTGGGTTATCCGCCTCGAGCGGTGCAGCCAAATCCCGGTGACCGGTGCGGATGTCAAAGCGGTACAGGCCGTTTTCCGACGCTATCAACAATGTGTCACGATCAACCCAGCCAGCCGCAGAAACATAGTCCTCAAATTGCCAGACAGTTTGCGCGTCGCCCAACCGCGTCAGCAACCGCTTGCCCAAAATGTCAAACCAGAACAATTGTTGACGCAGCGGGTGCCATAGCGGGCCTTCGCCCAGTTGGCACACTCGGTCGTCAAATACACTGGCCGTCAACATTTGAATGGTCATTGCGATATCGCAGCATCATAGGCTGCTACGATTTCAATGGCACGGGCGCGCACGTCCGCAGCCGTCAAGCCCGGTGTATAGACGCCTGTTCCAATGCCAAAACCCGCGGCACCTGCAGCCAGCCAGTCGGCAAAATTCTTGGGCCCAACACCGCCGACGGCATAAACATCCGTGCCTGTTGGCAGAACCGCAGAAAGTGCTTTTAGTCCTTCGGTTCCCAGCAAAAACGATGGAAAAATTTTCAACCCATCCGCACCAGCACCCAAAGCTGCAAAACATTCGGTTGGCGACAGAACCCCAGGGAAAGACGCAACGCCCGCAGCCTTGGTTGCCTTGATGACATCAACGTCGCAATTGGGCGAAACAATCATCTTGCCACCGGCATTGACAACGTCGGCAACACTCTGGGTATTCAAAACCGTACCGGCCCCGATCATAGCGTCGGCCCCAAACGAGCGCGCCATTGCTTCGATGCTCTTTAACGGCTCTGGCGAATTCATCGGCACTTCGATCCGGTCGATGCCTTCTTCTATCAGCGCCCCACATATTTCTATGGCTTCATGGGGCTGGACACCCCGCAGGATCGCAATGATTTTCCGGCTCATTTTATCTTCTCCTTCAGGGTGTTATAGGCGGATATTAATCCTGCCAATGTCATCTCTCTGGACACAACTATTGTGGCATCAAGCCCGACAGACAAGAGCCCCGATCTGTATAATTCTGCATTGGCATCGGCACCGATAATGGCCACGTTCTGGCCCAGCCAATAGGGTCGTGCACCGGCCAGTTCCATTCCGATCAACAGGCCGGACAGGCGCGCACGCGCCGACGCTGGTGACAGTTCAGTCAACAGATCGCGGGCGCGAATAGAGAAAAGATAGGTCGCCATTGATTGTGGGCTGGTCATTGCGTCCTGAATCGCCGTCTCGAATGCGCCGTCATCCCATGCGCCGTCGCCCCGTTCCTGTGTGGTCACGGAATGCCGT
>CAXMUJ010000220.1:0-8697 GCA_964196455.1 uncultured Myxococcota bacterium
GGCAGAGCCCAGGAAGGTATACCGATCCGAGGGGGGAGAATACTCTTCTGGACTTTTTTGAAGGGTCGGGTTCTATGAGCAGAGATTTAGCGCGCTGCGCAGGCCACTGCCTTGATTCTCGAGTGCCCAAAGCACTTTGGAAGTTTAATGATGCTCTTGCTGATCGGCCCCATATTGTACAATGCCTGAAGGCATTTGCGAAACAATATGGACAAGACAACAAAGCTCGAATTGCAGGACGTTTTGCTGCTGGCGCATCCTACAACACACTTACTTTGCAAGGTCTAAAAAGGGGCACTGGCTGGAAGCCTGGAAAAGTTGCTGGATTTGGGACTGGGCTTGTAAATGGTACTGGTTTGACATTGTTGGCAGCACAAGGAAATATGGCTTACCATCTGCATAAAGGCGAAAGTTTATCGCTTGCTGAGATGATGATGCTCTTTGAGACTGGTGATTTTTCGGGAAAAATGCCCGACGTCCCCTGCGGCTGTGAGGAAATTCTCGATGATTTTATCGTGCAATAGGAGATGTCGACACTGCAAAAAATATGTGTTCCCATTTTCGGAAGTATTACAAGCTTGGATAAAGTTTAGGGAGTTAAGTTGTATGAATTGCAGACATATCTCGGAGTTTTCCTTACTGCCAGAAGTTGGGCGCTTTCCCAGATTTTTCAACTTTGTTGGATTCTTGGAGGGTTCCGTTATTTCCTATCTCCTTTTGTTCTGGATCCTAACGAGGGACTCATATTTCATTTTTTTAATTTTGTTCGTTCTCGCCCTTAATATTCCTCTTATTATTTTAGTTGGAAGAATTGAGCTAAAAAAGCCTAAGAAAGACGAGCGATAGAGTAACATTTCTGCATCCAATTCTCGCGATCTCTTACGTCAGAAATCAACCCGCACTAAAACTGGATGCGCGACTATGACCCGACCACCGGCCGCTACATCCAGGCCGATCCACTGGGGCTGGTGGACGGAGCGAGTGTCTATGGCTATGCTCGGCAGAGCCGGAACAGGTATACGGATCCGAGGGGGAGGAGACATACGGACCTAACTTACCACTTGCCGGGCTAGGGTCCTATCCCTTTGCGGGTCACAATGTTAGTAAGGAGTGGCAAGATCCCCTCATTCTGTGGTGTGGGCATAGACTACAGATATGGATTTTATCAAATGTTTTACCTCCCGGGAACTCGTCCTAGCACCACCTACTATGGCAAAAGTAGAAAATGTGGATATGAAGTTGGAATTGCCAGGAATCCTCTTTCCGGGCAGCAAACAATTACTCATAGGTATTTCAACAAGGGAAATGATTGCAGTTCATGTGGGATAAGGCAGTTAAGTGCACCATTGTCAGGTATTTTTGATAGCTATGGACGATAATGAAACTCAAAGACATCCAAACGTCTGAACCGTTATTTGGTGAAGCGAAAATAACTAAGATACCAAATCAATTTGGTGAATGGCGTCCGTGCATCAACGTAACCGTTTTTGGCAAAACGTACAATTTGGGAGGAATTTCAGCCGACGCCGACGTTGTTGATTTTTCTAAAGGCAATGCCGTTTGCGTATACGAAAGCCACCGCGGAACCGCATTTGTGATTTTCAGGCGCGGTATGATCTACGTGCGCGATGTCGAAGACGAAAAGATTGCGGTTGTTGAAGACAATTTACTTTTCTATTCTGATGCTGGAATATCAAGCTTTTCTAATACGGGCGAGTTCCAGTGTCTGTTTAATGATTTCAATCAATACTTTATAGATATTGACACCTCAGCGGTGCGAGAGGGCTTTGTCGGTTTTACGATGGGTAATGGCAGCATACGAAAACTGTCTGTCCAAGATATTGTGTCTCAGATTGGAGTGGCTAAGGAACCTGACTACAAATAGTGGACCCACAACCACTACTGCCCACTTAACGTCGCCACCGGCCCGCGTCGCCTTGCGCTTCCCCGGTCAGTGGTACGCGTCCGAGAGCGATCTGCACCAGAACTGGATGCGCGACTATGACCCGACCACAGGCCGCTACATCTAGGCCGATCCGCTCACCCCACGCCGCCCGACCTCGCACTGCCCACAAATCCAAACATCACACTTGCGGCGGTTTTCCGGCTTATGGTATTCAAGCCCGACTTCGGCATTCTCTAAGGCAATCCCATGACCCAGGACCTCCGTGATTTTATCCGCACCATTCCCGATTTTCCGCATGCCGGCATCCTGTTTCGCGATGTCACCACCCTGTTTGGCGACGCCAAAGGCCTGCGCCTGACGGTCGACCGGATTGTCGAAGCTTGCCACGACATCGGCATCGACAAGGTTGCCGGGCTGGAGGCGCGCGGTTTTATCCTGGGCGGCGCCGTTGCCCATCAATTGGGGCTGGGGTTTGTGCCGGTGCGCAAGGCTGGAAAATTGCCCGG
Source organism: uncultured Myxococcota bacterium (assembly GCA_964196455.1). Classification (GTDB taxonomy): domain Bacteria; phylum Pseudomonadota; class Alphaproteobacteria; order Rhodobacterales; family Rhodobacteraceae; genus Amylibacter. Next base: position 2,413 of record CAXMUJ010000220.1, read on the forward strand.
TAAAACCATCTCCGAGGACTATGAACTTGAATACGGCACCGCCACGATGGAGCTGCATGATGACGCGCTGCTGGCCGGCGAGCGGGTGCTTTTGGTCGATGACCTGATCGCCACGGGTGGCACAGCGGCGGCCGGTATCCGGCTGATCGAGCGGCTGGGTGCACAGGTTGTCCTGGCCAGTTTCATCATCGATTTGCCCGATCTCAAGGGACGCTCGGTGATCGAAGCGATGGGTATTCCGGTGCAGGTGCTCTGTGCTTTTGACGGGCTCTAGCCTGCTACGGAGCCAATCGCCGGGATTCGCCAAAAAACCAAACCAGCCACGGACGCAAATGCCGGCAATCTGCAATTAGGGACTTTTTAAACCCTCGCCCCCTACAGTGACCCAAACGGTGTTCTCTGCGAACATCGGCTCATTATTTTTTTGAGGGGCCCCATGTCTCGCGCACCACTATTTTTCACCAAGATCAGATTTCTTACCTTTTCAATGATGCTTGCCGTTTCGATCATACCGGTTTTGATTTTTTATACATGGATCGACAGAACCTCGATCAAGCGTGAAATCAGCTCTGTTGACGAAAACCATCTGATTATCGCGCGCAACCTTTCGGCAGCCCTATCGCGCTATATCACGGATACTAAATCCTATTTTCAGCTTGCGTCACAAGATCCCGACTGGGGTGCCACGGCCGATGCGTATCACATGGGACTGGATAAATTCGATCTGTGTTTCATCTCTTTTCTTGATAGCAACAACACTGAATACCGTCGGATCGCCCCTCGGGAGGGGCGTAATGTCACGCCGCCGGGCGCCGAAATACTGGCGCAGCTGCGTGACATCGCCACCCAGGCAAACGGCGCGGTCACCCTGTCCGGTATTATCCGCTTTCGCGATCAGCCGCATTTCTTTGTAACCCAGCTGTTGGATGATGGCAGTCTGGCGTTTGCGCCTATGCTGCCGCGCTATGTGATCGAATTGCAAAAATCGATTGCCTTTGGCGAAAGGGGCCATTCCATGGTGGTCGATCAGAACGGATTGGTTGTGGCCCACCCCAATCCCGAATGGCAGGCAATATCCAAGAACGCGTCCAAGCTCTCGGTGGTCAATGCAATGATCACAAGGAATACAGGGGTCATGCAATTTTACTCGCCGCCGATGCAAGCAGACATGATCGCAGGGTTTACCTTTGTTCCCGATACCGGATGGGGGGTCATGGTGCCCCAACCGATGAGCGAGTTTTATGACCGCGCGCAACATGTCCGTTCCGCAGCCCTTTATATTTCGGTTTTGGCCATCTTGTTGGCCTCCGCCCTCAGTTTATGGTTTTCCCGAATTCTTGCCGGCCCAATACAAGCAATTGTTACTTCGGCACGGGAAATCTCCAAAGGCAAACTGACGGCCTATGTCCCCAAAATGCCGGGCCATACCCCGACAGAGCTGCGCCTGCTGGCCACGGCGTTCAACACAATGCTGGATGACCTGCAGAAAACCAACAGCGACCTGTCGCGAGCCGTGTCGCGGGCCGAAGCAGGTAATCGTGCGAAAACACAATTCCTGGCAAATATGAGCCACGAAATCCGGACGCCAATGAACGGTGTTATCGGCATGTCCGATCTATTGAGCGGAACCCAACTGAGCAGTGAACAGCGCCGGCTTGTCGACACGATTTCGTCTTCTGGCAATTTTTTACTACAGATTATCAATGACATACTGGATTACTCGAAGTTGGAGGCCGGGAAACTGTCCATTGAACAACACCCCCTAAACCTAAAGGAAACACTGACGACAACGCTCAAAATCCTCGAACCAGAAGTGTTGGACACCGGCCTCTATCTAAAGTTGGAATGCGACGATGCTTTGGATCAAATCGTCATGGGTGACCCAGGCAGGATCAGGCAGGTTCTGCTCAATCTGGTCGGAAACGCCCTAAAATTCACAGAAAAAGGTGGCGTGACGGTCAAATGTCACCATCAAATCTCGGGCCAGTATACTCTGGTTTCGATTGACGTCATTGACACGGGTATTGGCATCGAGCCAAGCATTCAGAAATCGATTTTCGAGACGTTCTCGCAGGCCGACGGCAGCACGTCCCGGAAATTTGGCGGCACGGGTCTGGGGCTGAGTACCTCCAAATTGCTGGCACAGCAGATGATGGGGGATGTCGAGGTTAAATCCGTACTGGGTCGCGGCTCAACTTTTAGCTTTACACTGCGGCTCAGACGCGCCGATCCACAGGTGGCGAAATCTCTATTCCAAAGCCCAGCGAAGCCCGAACCGGCGCTTGACTTGCACGACAAAAAAATATTGATCGCCGAGGATAATCGCACCAACACCCTGCTAATGAAAATGATCTTAAAATCAACCAAAGCGCAATTGCTGTTTGCCAAGGACGGCGAAGAAGCGGTCGACCAATTTGTCGCGCATCGTCCGGATATCGTCTTGATGGATATCTCGATGCCAAACAAAAATGGGCTCGAGGCAACGCGGGACATCCGTCTGTTTGAGGCGATGAACGAGATCAGCGCGACCCCGATCATTGCCTTGACCGCCAATGCCTTTGCCGAGGACAAACAGCGGTGCATGGACGCCGGTATGAATGCGTTTCTAACCAAACCGATCAAGAAAGACATCATATTCAGCGCCTTGGCGGCGCTGAAATACACCGATGCCGCCGCTCCGGCACAACCCGAAAAACCTGGCCAGGATGCGCAATCGGCATAGACCGCGCAATATACGGGTCCGCAGCCTTGGTGTTTGGCTCACTCCAATTGCACAGTTCAGTCCCGTGCAACAAGATCGCAGCACCCGTCTGGACAGGAGCGTCGGCCCGAATGTAAAAGCGTAGTTAACGCACGTTAGCCAATTTTTAATACATTTTAAATATAGTTAATGCATGATCTAGGACGATCTGACTTGCTGCTTTACTGGGCCGGATGTCCAGTTTTTCACGCCCCATTCAAACCATCGGATGGGGCGTAATCCGTAGCATGTACAACAGCGCCCGGGTTCATAATCCCAAGCGGATCCAATGCCCGCTTGACCAATTTGATCGCCGCAACCTTGCCGGGATCGCCATAGAGCTCCAATTCTGCAACTTTCGACCGACCAATCCCGTGTTCGGCGGAGATTGAACCGCCGTAGTGGTGCACCAAATCATGAATGCATCTCAGTACAGTTCCACGTCGCCCGGCATAATCCGACTTGGACCGCCCCACTGGCGGGAACACATTGTAATGCAAATTTCCGTCGCCCAAATGGCCAAAACAATTGACTCGAAAATCGCCCAATTGCGCGACGGCTTCAAATCCATCGGATATGAAATCCGGAATACGACCGATGGGCACAGATATGTCATGCGAAGACACCGACCCCACCAGCCGGTTCGCCTCGGGAATACGTTCGCGCACTTGCCACAGCGCATCGCGCTGCGCTTGGGATTGTGCCAGCACCGCATCGTGTATCAGACCCTGTTCCAGTGCCACTTCCAATGCTGCCAAAAACCTGTCTTCCATATCACCGCCAATACCGGAGGTCGCTTCGCACAGCACCGACCAGTCAGGAACAGGATCCAATGGCAAACGCACGTCGGGAGCATGCTCTGCCAGAAAATCCATCCCATGCCGGTGCATCAGCTCAAAAGCCGAGACAGACCCGTCCAGATAGTCCTGCAATATGGCCAGAAATGCGGTCGCGGCGGCAGGGCCCGTGACGGCAACGACAGCCGTGGTATGGTGCCGCGGTTTTGGCACCAGTTTTAGCACCGCCGCCGTGATAATCCCCAGGCTGCCCTCGGCCCCGATCAACAAATGCCGAAGATCATAGCCGGTGTTGTCTTTGCGCAACCCAGACAGCCCGTCAAAGATCGTACCATCGGGCAGAACCGCCTCGATCCCCAAACACAGATCCCGGGTGTTTCCATAGCGCAGCACCTGCACACCGCCCGCATTGGTCGCCAGATTTCCACCGATCTGACAGGACGCTTCTGATGCTAGCGACAGCGGGAACATCCGGTCGGCGCCATCGGCTGCGGTCTGAATATTTGCCAGAATGGCGCCTGCCTGACAGGTCAGCGTATTGTCCGCCGGCTGCAGATCCACAATAGCCGACATGCGTTCCAGCGACACGATCAATGCCGCTGGCCCGTCCGGTTTAACCTGACCGCCGACCAACCCCGTGCCGCCGCCGTAAGGCACGACGCCAACGCCGTGTTCGGCGCAAAACCGGACAATAGTGGCGACCTCTTGGGTATTTCGCGGTTTGGCAACGGTCCCCGTAGCACTGTGGTACAGCCCGCGTGGCTCCTCCAGATACCGGGCGTCGGCCGCAAAAATTGTGCCGCCGGGCAGCAAAGATTTCAGCGCCGCGATCCGGTCAGCATCAAAGGGGTTCAGCATAGGGTCAATCCAGTATTTGGTCGTCCCTGTTAATCACAGCGACCTCACGACGACAAGCTATTCGCGGGTATCTGGCTGCAACCGCGGCAACATGATCATCACCGTTGGATTAACCGGCAACGTATCGCGCGACACGATAATCGACCCGCTCGCGACCTCTTCGATTGCAAAAGTATCGCGCATGCCGCCCAAAAATACTGCCAGTGATCCACGCCCCCACCAATGCATCGGCAAAACGATAGCGGCCCGCACCCGTTTCAACACTTTGATCATCGTCGGCAGGTCCAGCGTCTGGCCGCCATCCACAGGCGCCATGACCACATCCAGCCGCCCCATAAGCGCATATTGTTCTTCGCTGGGCTCGTGGTGCAAATGGCCGAAATGGCCAATGCACAGCCCTGCCACTTCGAAAATAAATATGGAATTTCCATCCGGTACCACGCCGGAATAGCCGCGCCGGTCGGTGGTCACATTCCGGATCAACATTTCACCCAAATCCAGATGGATATCCGCCCGAGCACCAGCAACACCCCAACCTCTGAGGGCATGCGCAATGCCCGGGCTGACATAATCGCTATAGTGGCTGGAATGCGAATTGTTCATGGTCACAATGTCGGGCAGCTGCCCGTCACTGTCCAAGGCACCGCCTGAATAATCTGTCACTGTTGACAATTTTCCATGGGTCTCGATCAAATACATCGAATGGCCGACATAGCTGATCGCGACCTCGTCTTGGGCCAGCGACAGCCCCGCCAGTCGCACCGGTGGCCCGTTTTCGACCATGGCTATACAATGACTTGGCAGGCGTTGTGCCTGTGCCGCCAACGGCACGAAACACATTAAAATCACGATTATGCGCGTTTTGAACATGGTTTGCCTTTGGTTGAGTCCGCGCCATGTTACGCGATTCGGGCAAAATCGCCTATCCGGCGTCGGTCCGCCCGCGCCGGTCCGCCCGCAGATTTGAATACAGCACATGGTTGCGCCAGCGCCCGGCAATCTGCAAATAGCTCTGGGCGACGCCCTCGTATTTGAATCCGCTCTTTTCCAAAAGCCCCCGCGACGGCTGGTTTTCCGGCAGACAGGCGGCTTCGATCCGGCTGAGGTTCAATTCGGTAAAGGCATAGTGCACCAGCGCCAGAATGGCTTCGGACATATAACCGTGACGGGCATATTCCCGCCCCGTCCAATACCCCAGGGTTGCCGTCTGGGCCGGTCCACGCCGGATATTGTCGAGCGTCACAGCCCCCAGCAAAGCCTGATCCGACACGCGGATCAGAAACAGCGGCATGCCGCGTCCATCATCAAAGGTTTTGCGCGACCAAATCACACGATTGGAAAACGCGCGTTTCGAGAAGTGGTCTTCCCCCCAAACCGGCTCCCAAGGGCGCAGGTATTCTGCACCTTCATTGCGCAAACGCACCCATTCCTGGTGATCTTTCATTTCCGGCAGACGCAATATCAGTCGATCTGACGGGATAACCAATTGGGTACGTTTACGAAACATAATCGTCATGCCGCCAGCTTTTGCGCGACCTCTTCGGCCAGCGGCGCATCTGCCACCGGACCATAGAGCGCAAGCGCGGGTTTATTGCGACTACACAGGGCGGCGGCATAGTCTTTGACCCCCTGCACCGTCACCGCATCAATCTTTCCGATAATCTCGTCCAATGGCGGCACCCGATCCCAGATCGCGGTCATGCGGGCCAGACGTTCGCACCGCGACGAGGCGCTTTCCAGTCCCATCAGCATTCCGGCCTTCATTTGGGCGCGCGCGCGCGCGACCTCTTCTTCAGACATGTCATCGGCGGATCGGCGCAACTCGTCCACAGTCACATTCGTCAGGTCACGAATATCAGCCCCGCTGGTGCCGGAATAGATCGTCAACAT
>CAXMUJ010000221.1:0-22297 GCA_964196455.1 uncultured Myxococcota bacterium
TGCGATCCGGAACCACCAGCCCGAGATCATGTTCAAAGCCTTTGGTATTGCCGGATATCCCAAAGAAGAAGTCGAAAAACGCTTTGGCGGCATGGTCCGCGCCTTCACTTATGGCGCACCACCCCACGGTGGTTGTGCCGCTGGTATCGACCGTCTGGTGATGCTGCTGGCCGATGAGAGCAACATCCGCGAGGTCATCATGTTCCCGATGAACCAACGCGCCGAAGACCTGATGCTGGACGGGCCATCCGACCCCACCAACGAGCAGCTCCGCGAGCTGGGTCTGCGGGTTTTACCGCGCGAAGAATAATTTGCGCGGTTTCTACCGCAAGATCGAAAGATAACGCCAAAATGGTCGTATGATGGGCGTATGGAAACCGTATTTCGACTAAATTCGTGGGGTACGGGCGTTAAGGTTTTGCCTTTTTTGTTGGACGGGTGTGACGTACCTCTTGATTGGTGTCTTAGATTTTCTATGCTGGTTTTCATTCGGAGGGAATGAATTGAAACACTATGTCGAGAATTCACCATTTTTTGATCAATTTCCGGGGATGGAAAAACGGCCCGGAATGTATTTTGGCAGCAATTGCGTTTTGGACCTTTTTACCTATCTGGTCGGTTGGGTGGGGCACAAAAATATCTATAAGGATAAAGACTATTTTTCCGACTTTTTCTATCTGAATTTTCACGAGTTTGTTGGTCAACGTTTCGGTTATGGCGGTAGCCATCCGATGGGCTGGGCCAAAATTATTTTCAAAGAACGCGAAAGTGATGAAGCAAGGCTCGCATTGTTTTTGACGTGTTCGATGATTTTAGTGCGGCGTATTTACGCGAAAAACCTGATGCAACCGTTGCGACAGCGGCATGGTCGTCGGACGTCAATGAAGTGGTATACAGCGGACAAATAATCTCTTTTGAAGTCACTCAAGGAAAGGATTTCGACGTTTTCGTTCGAAATGCGGTAATTGGGGTTGAGACGGCCGGCGGGCTTGTGACTCTTGAGTTTTATAACTTGTCTGAAGTGAAAGCGAGTTTTTCCTTCCACAGATGCAGTGATGTCAAAGTATCCGACTTGCGAGGCAATGGCTGGGAGGGGCAGACGATTTCGGTGGAGGAGATTGGAGACAACGAATTCAGCTTTTTCTGCGATTCCTATACAGTGACGACACAGGAACTCAGATAAACAACCGGATCCGTTTCAAGTCAGAGAAACCCCGATACCTTAATTTCTTGGCCCATGGTGACAAACAACTTGCCTGCCACTTCCCCGCTTGTCCGGTCGGATGCCGGTTATATCGCGTTCAGGAAGGGGTTATAGGCGACCCCGCCAACGCTGCCCTGAATTATATTGCCAGATCGACCAGCACGCCACACCCGCCACAGGCGCCGCCTAGATAAACGGGGCGGGCGGCTCGGTTGCGGGTTGGGTCATTGTGATGGCCTCGGCCAGATCAATAGATTTGTCAAACAGCGGTCGGTCGATGATGGCACCGGCCACATGCGGCACATAGTGCAGACGTGACAGGTCATCCATGGTGCGGCTCAGCCCGCGGGCGATAACGGGGGCATTGGACAGGCCGGCCAGCGCGGTGATCAGGGCCAGCGAATCTTCGGCCTCGCCCAGATCGGCGTCAATGTCGGTGACGATTATCGCCGCCAGCGGATCATTGGCAAAAGTTTCGACAAAGGCTTGCGGGGTAATGGCGCTGGAATGACGCCAGCCATCGCTCATCACGCTGCCGCGAAACACATCCACGGCAACAACGATCTGGTCGGGGTACATTTTGGCGGCTTGCTGGACGATGCGGGGCTGTAAAACCGCCAGCGTGCTGACGACGATGCGGGCCGCGCCTTTGTCGATCCAGTCCGATATCTGGTGGATCGAGCAAAAGCCGCCGCCCATCTGAACCGAAGCCCCAGAATGCAGGATTATATCCAGCGAAATGTCGTTGTTGTTGCGGTTGCGCTGTGTGATCCCGTCCAGATCGGTCAAGCTGATCCAGCTGGCTCCGGCTTCGACATAGGACTTGGCCTTGGCCAACGGGTCAACATGCCAAATTTGCGGCTCGTCGATATTTCCGCGATGCAGGCTGACACAGCGGCCCTTTTGCAATTCAATACTGGGGTAAATGATCATGACAGTCCTCCGTTTGAACATATCACATCATGCGCTGTGCGCGGCTGCGCCGATATCCGCGACATTTTTGCGATCACTTGCGTCTTGGTGAGCCTAGGCTAGGGTGATTATCAGCTTTGCGCTGCGCCGGTCAATGTTCTGTCGGCGAAACGGGGCTGTTTGGCGACGGAAAACTTTGTACCGTGCGTATAGATAGAATAGGGCAACGCCCCGGAGGACCCGTGTGACAGTTTCACCAGCAACGATATCTGCCGTCCGGTTCGGCTATGGGTTTCGCGCGGACGAACATACGCCCGCAGACGCGGTCGGGCTGTTGGATCGTTTGGCCCAAGCTGACGAGACGCCGCTGAACATTGCGCCCTGGAATTTGGTCAGATCGCAGTCAGAGTTGCGCACAGCGCGGTTGTTGCTGCGCGACCGGCGCAATGGCAAAGACGGCGCCGACGCGGCCTATAAAAAGCAGGTTAAAAAGTCGCGGTCGCAAGGGGTGGTGGTTGCCAAGTCGGTTTTTGGCCGGGCGATCTATGGGCGCGACGGGTTTCGCGAGCGACTGGTCATGTTCTGGCGCGATCATTTCACCACCGAAGCCAAGGTCGCAGTGAATTTTGCCTATGCGGGCGACTATATCGACGGGGCGATCCGACCCAATATCACGGGGCGGTTTTCAGACCTGTTGCGCGCGGCGATCACCCATCCCGCGATGCTGGCCTATCTGGATCAGACTATGTCTGCGGGAACCGACAGCCGGCGGGCAAAATCTGGCAAGGGCGGGTTGAACGAGAATTTGGCACGCGAATTGCTGGAACTGCACACGTTGGGGGTGGATGGGGCCTATGGTCAGGCAGATGTCCGTCAACTGGCGCAATTGATGGCCGGAATGCGGTTTGTTCACAACGGTCTGGAAATGCACCCGGGGATGGCGCAACCCGGCAGCAAATCAGTTCTGGGCCGCGAGTATAGCGGCGCGCAGCCAAGTCTGGACGATGTGTTCGCGTTTCTGGACGATGTGGCGCTTCATCCCGATACCGCGCGGCACCTGGCGCGTAAACTGGTTGTGCATTTTATCACCGATACACCGGATCAACGGCACATTGATTATGTCTGCGAACACTATCTGGCGACGGCGGGTGATTTGATGGAGACCTATTCGGCCTTGTTGGATCACCCGTCTGCATGGATGGACTTCGGGCAAAAGGTCAAACAGCCCTTTGATCTGATTGTCAGTGGCATGCGGGCGCTTGATTTGGCTCAAGCAGTTTTGGAAGGCGCCGACCGGCGTGCGATGCGGCGGTATTTACTGGGGCCGATGTTGGTGATGGGACAAGAGTTTTTGCGGCCCGGGGGGCCTGATGGCTGGCCCGAAGAGGCAGCGGCCTGGATCACCCCGCAAGGATTGGCGGGGCGGGTGCAATGGGCCACCGATGCAGCCCAGTCTTTTGGCGCGGATCGCGACCCGCGAGGGTTTTTGGCAACGGCACTGGCGGATGCGGCCGGACCGGGCTTGCGCTTTGCAGTATCGGGGGCCGCCAGTCGTCAGGACGCGCTGACGCTGATCCTGGCGTCGCCAGAATTTAACCGGAGATAATGAAATGACAATGGCCGAGCCCAGATTGATCGATCCCGACCGACGCAAATTTTTGTTGAAATCGCTGGTGCTGGGCTGTTCGGCGGCGGCCAGCCCGTTGATTACACCGGTCAGTTTTGCCTCGGCGCCGTGGGACAATCGACTGGTGGTGATTATTCTGCGCGGTGCCATGGACGGGCTTGATCTGTTGCGGCCGGTCGAAGATCCGCTGTTGGCGGGGTATCGGCCGGATATGCAGACAGACGGGCAGGTGCCCTTGGCGGCGGGATTTGCCTTGCATCCCGCCTTGGCGTCATTGCAGCCAATGTGGCAAGATGGCGAGCTGGCCTTTGCCCATGCGGTATCGACGCCCTACCGTGACAAGCGCAGCCATTTTGACGGCCAGGACCTGTTGGAGGCCGGTCATCAGACCATGCATGACTATGCCAGCACAGGTCGAAGCGGTTGGTTGAACAGAATGCTGACACTGGTGCCCGGTGCCACAGCGCGCACGGCCTTTTCCGTCGGCCAAGAGGACATGGTTCTTCTCAACGGCACCGCCCCGATATCAAGCTGGGCCCCGGGACAGGGCTTGTCGATGTCCGATCAGGGGCTCGAATTGTTGCAGATGATGTACGAGGATGACCCGTTGTTTCACGCGGCTGCCTCTGATGCGATCGCGCTGACATCGATGCAATCGGGCAGTGCCGGGGCCGGTATGGCGGATGGCGACGGCGAGATGATGGATATGGGCGAAGCCATTGCGGCTGCCAATCAGGGACGTCGTGCCAAAGAGTTGGCCAAGTTTGCGGCGACACAGTTGAACGCCGACAGCCGTATCGCGGCCTTTAGTATAGGCGGATTTGACACCCACAGGGCGCAAAACCGCGCCTTGCCGCGCGCGCTGACACAATTGGCGCAGGCGCTAATATCGCTAAAGGATACGTTGGGCGTGAACTGGGATAGCACGGCGGTTTTGTGTCTGACCGAATTTGGCCGGACCGTGCGCCAGAACGGCACACAGGGCACCGATCACGGCACCGGCGGGGCGATGATCATGGCCGGTGGTGCGGTGCGCGGTGGCACTATTTATGGCCATTGGCCGGGTTTGACGGAGGCGGAGTTATACCAAGGGCGCGATCTGTTGCCGACAATGGATGTGCGCGGCTTTGCCGGCCACGCGATGCAAGACTTGTTCGGGTTCACGCGCGGTGATCTGGAGCGTATAATTTTTCCGGGCCTGGACTTGTCAGACGGGCAAAAATTTATCCTTTGATTCCGCGTGGAAACAGGTATCGTCGGACTACAGCCTGGGAAAATCAGGGGGTTTCATGTCTGGCGAGAAGTTTTTAGGTGAATTGGTAGAGGGCTGGGTCCAACCCGAGCGACCCTCGGGTGCGGTTTTGACCGGCCAGTTTGCCTATCTGGAACCACTGGATGCAGACAAGCATTCTGCTGATCTGTTCAAGGCCTATAGCGCAGACACAGCGGGTACAAACTGGGATTACATGCCGTATGGCCCGTTTTCGTCGCATACGGGGTATCACCGTTGGGTCAAGGATATCACGGCTGGAAACGACCCGTTCTTTTACGCCGTTTATGATCTGGAACAGCACTGCTATTGCGGTGTGGCGTCCTATCTGCGGATAAACCCGCGGGCAGGATCGATCGAGGTCGGCCATATCAATTTTGCCCCCGGACTCCAGCGCCGCGCGGCCGCAACAGAAGCCATGTTCTTGATGATGCAATGGGCTTTTGATGCGGGCTATCGGCGCTATGAATGGAAATGCAATGCGCTGAATCTGGTGTCGCGCAGGGCTGCGCAACGGTTCGGGTTTTCTTACGAGGGTGTGTTTCGTCAGGCAATGTTGGTCAAAAAACGCAATCGCGATACGGCTTGGTTTGCAGCCATCGACGCCGAGTGGCCAGCCTTGAACGCGGCCTATTCCGCTTGGCTATCGCCTAGAAATTTTGACCCCGACGGCCAACAGATAGAGAAGTTGGGCGATTTGACCGGGCTTGTTCGTGTCGCCGCTGATCCTGCCTTGCAGTAGCGCCGACCGCCGCCTATCTAGGGGGAAAGACAGGAGCGGCCATGACACATTCCAAAAACGACGTGTTGAATTTTCTGATGACACGACGGTCCCATTCGCCCAAAACCCTGACGGGTCCGGCACCTGACGATCTGCGGTTGCGGGTCCTGTTGACCGCAGCCGCCCGTACGCCCGATCACGGCGCATTGGTGCCTTGGCGGTTTATTGTTCTGAAGGACGCGGCCCTGACCCGGATTGCCGGCGCAGTAGAGGCCCGCGGCCGCGCTTTGGGCAAGCCCGAAGAGATGATCGCCAAGAACACCTTTGTCTTTAGCAACTCTCCGCTGTGCGTCGCGGTTATTTACAGTCGGCAAAGCTCTGACAAGGTGCCCGAGATTGAACAAAAGCTGTCGGCGGGGGCCGTGTGTCTGTCATTGGTCAATGCGGCGCTGGCCGATGGTTGGGGCGCGGGTTGGGTAACCGGATGGATGGCGTATGATACCGAATTTTTGGGCGAACATCTGGGTCTGGGTACCGACGAGTTTGTCGCCGGTTTCGTGCATATCGGCAGTGGTTCCGCCACGCCGCCAGAGCGGCCTAGACCCGATGTGAACGCGATCACAGAGTGGGTAAGCATTTGATATTTAGTGATTTTAAAAAGGCGCTTGCGCAGGTGACCGACCCCAGGTTCTTGGGCGTTCTGTTGCGCGGACTTGGGCTGACGATTGCGCTGTTGGCGGCGCTGACCTGGGGTGTGCAACTGGTGTTGCCCGATGGTGTGGTCTTGCCTTATCTGGGCGAAGTTGTCTGGATGTCAAAGCTGTTATCGGGCTTTGCTCTGGTCGCCATGATCGGTCTGTCGGTTATTTTGATGGTGCCGGTTGCGGCGCTGTTCACCGGCTTGTTTCTGGAAACCATAGCCGACGCAGTGGAGCAGCGGTTTTACCCTCATTTGCCCATAGTGCCGCGCACACCGCTGCGCGATCTGATTATCGACAGTGTAAAATTTGCCGGTCTGATCGTAGTGGTCAACCTGTTCGCGCTGATCATCTATTTTGCCTCAACGCTGCTGGCACCGGTCATTTTCTGGATCGTCAACGGGCTGTTGTTGGGGCGTGAGTATTTTCAGCTGGTGGCGATGCGACGATTGGGACGAGAAGGTGCCAATAAATTACGCGCGCAGCACCGGATGGAAATCTGGCTGGCGGGAACATTGATGGCGATGCCGTTGTCGGTACCGGTGGTCAACCTGTTGGTGCCGATCCTGGGAGTTGCGACTTTTACCCATATGTTTCACCGGCTGAACCGTTTGCCGGGATCACGCGATCAATAGGCGCTGTCGATGCCAGGCAGATAGACCAGCATATCTATGGTGATAATGCCCGACGAAATCACCAAGCAGATCGGTGCCCACAACAGAAATGCGATGATTGTGGTCCATTTTGCCTTTTTGCCCATATTCGGATTGACCGGCGAAGAGGCCGGCGTGCCGGGCACTATTTTGCCGTCCTCCTGTTGGCTGCGCAGCCCGATCGGCAGAACAATGAATAAGACCATAAACCAGATCACGGCAAACAGAACCAATGCGGGACCAATGTCCATTAGATTTCCTAACGCGGGTTAAACTTGTTCAAGCTCGATCAGTGTACCGGCAAAATCCTTGGGATGCAAAAACAGCACCGGTTTGCCATGTGCACCGGTTTTGGGTTTTCCGTCGCCCAGGACGCGCGCGCCTTGTGTGACCAGTTGATCCCGCGCCGCCAGGATATCGACGACCTCGAAACAGATATGGTGCATGCCGCCGTCGGGGTTCTTGGCTAAAAAACCGGCGATCGGGCTGTTGTCGCCCAAGGGGTGCAACAGTTCAACTTTGGAATTTTTCAGCTCGACAAATACGACGGTAACGCCATGTTCCGGCAGGTCCTGCCGGTCCGAGAGTGTCGCGCCCAATCCGATCCTGTACCGGTCTTCTGCGGCGGTCAGATCTGGAACGGCGACTGCGATATGGTTTATGCGACCGATCATGTCATGCTCCTGTTACCCCCATTTGGCGCGGAACCCGGCCGGTGTAAAAGTGGTTTATTGACGCGCCACCCCGAGCGCTGAAAAATTTTTTGCGAATCCGCGTCACAATTAGCATCGCATTAGGAAAGTCATGACCAAATAGATTGTGCGAGGCTGAAAGGAGCTGCCATGGACGACATTTTTGATGTTAAAATAATGACCAATCGCGCGCTGGCGGATCAACCCCTGTTCGGGGTGACCATTCTGTTGGTCGATGACAGCCACTATTTCTCGGAAGCGGTGCGTCTGTTGTCGGTGCGGTCCGGTGCCCGATTGCGTCGCGCAGATTGTCTGGCCTCGGCGCGCAAGCATCTGAAAATCTATAGTCCGGATGTGATTTTGGTCGATCTGGGCCTGCCAGACGGGTCAGGTATCGAGGTCATTGGCGAACTGTCGGTGCTGGGCACCGGTGGCCCCAAGATTGTCGCCCTGAGCGGCATTGACGACCCCTTGGAACGCCAGCGGGCGCTGAAGGCCGGTGCCAAGCGTTTTTTGACCAAGCCGTTGCAGGGATTGGCCGCGTTCCAGCAGGTAATCGCCGCGGTAATGGCCGAAGACGGGGCCCAGAAATGGACACCGAGTGTTGTCGGTGCGGCTGTGACACCTGATCGATCGGCGTTGATCAAGGATTTGCGCGGGATACGCCGGCTGTTGCGCACGGCCTTGCCGGTCGGGGATTTGAACCAAGTGGCCTATTGCGCCAGTTTCATACGCTCTGTTGCACGAACTGCTCAGGATCGAGAATTGCAGATATTGGCACGCCGCTTGTCATCGGAAACAGCACTGAATTTCGGTTGGCAATCATCGGGCCAACAAACGCTGGGCCTGTTGGACACGCGCATAAACGATGCCCCCCCGATATAGGTCCGAATACTGCTCCCAAGTGATGCCGCCAAAGGGCGCGCACTAAGGGGTCATGCCAAGATGTTAATGATCATCAGGTTTGTCGGTTTCACCGTGTTCGGGCCCTGACGGAGCTGTTGGCGGCGATAACTTGTCGAACGCGCTTTTCATAGCGGCATACAGCTCCAGACCGTCACGCTCGAAGCCTTTTTCCATTTCAGTCAGCTCGAAATAAATCTTCGCAGGATCGAAACTCGGCATCTTCGACCCGTCACAGGATTTCTCGAAGATGAACTCGAATTCATAGGCGAAGGGAAATCTGATAAACACAGAACAGGCGAATGGCGTGACGTTCGGAACACAATACAGGTGCAGCCAGTGGGCGGTCAGATAGACAGAAAACGTGTAGTTCGGGATCAACCGGCGAATGGCATCGACAGGTATTTTGGCTGCGACCACGGGGAAGTTTGGTGCCATAGCCAGTCCGAACTCGGCGGGGGTCAGGCCTGATTTCTTTACCAAGGCGCTCTCGCATTCGCTGGCCTTGCGCTCCATTTCCCGGCGCTGCTCTTCGGACAATAAAAAAGTTCCACTGCGTGTTAACGGCATGCTGGGATCACACCATAGCGATGCGCCGAATTCTTTGGTTGGGTTCAACGAGGTCGGGGTCGGAATTTGGGTGTCGCAGTCATAGTGGAATATACGATCATAAGTATTTGCAGATCGCCCGTAGCCAAGGGCGAAATCCTGACCAGCCATGACGCCCTTGTCATAAGTTGTTTTGAGTTTAAGGTTGCCGAATTCGAGATTTTTCATGTTTACGCTCCATACATTGGCCGTACAATTTGACCACTACTCTACAAAGCACAAAGCATACAGACCCAGCCGCGAAAGATCAATTCGCGCGGCTGTGCAGGTTTAAAGAGTCCGAAGGTTACCGGCGCTGTTATGCCGATTTCGAGGCTGCGGCGGGTTCTTTGGCGGCGGGCTTTTTGACGGCTGCTTTCTTGACTGCCGGCTTTTTGGCCGCGGTTTTCTTGGCTGCCGGCTTCTTTGCTGCGGGCTTTTTGGCCGCCGCTTTTTTCGGTGCCGCTTTGCGTTTGCCTTTGCCCTTGGTTGCCGCCTTGGCATTGACCAGTTCGATCGCCTGCTCAATGGTTACAGTTTCGGGTTCGATCTCTTTTGGCAGGGTCGCATTGACCTTTTCCCATTTGACATAAGGCCCATAGCGCCCGGACATGACATTGAGCGCGCCACCGTCCGGGTGATCACCCAGTTCGCGCAACGGCGTTGCCGCCTGACCGCGGCCGCCACGCGCCGCTTTCAACGCCAGCTCTTCGATTGCGCGGTTCATACCAATGGTAAAGACATCGGCGGGGTCTTTGATATTGGCATAGATCTTTTGCGGTGTTTTCTTGCCTTCTTCGGGCGGTTTGGTCCACAAAACATAGGGGCCGTAGCGCCCGATTGCCGTTTCGATTGTTCCGCCTTCGGGATGGTCGCCGACAAACCGTGGCAAAGACAGCAGATCCACCGCCATTTTCAGGTCAACCGCATCCAGATCGAAGCCTTTGGGGATCGAGGCGCGTGGTGGCTTGGGAATGTCTTCGGTGACGTCGCCGCGCTGCACATAGGGGCCGAACCGGCCGGAGCGCAGTTTGATTTCGTCGGCGCCGTCAACACCCAGCAATTTGCCGTCGGGGCCGGCAATATCGCCGCCTTCGAGCTCGCCGGCCATGGGGCGGGTATAGCGACATTCGGGGTAGTTGGAACAGCCAATAAAGGCGCCGCCGGAGCGCGCTGTGCGCATGGACAGTCGCCCGTTGCCGCAGGTTTTACAAATTCGAGGGTCAGACCCATCTTCGGTCGGGGGGAACAGATGCGGTTCCAGAACCTCGTTGATTTTTTCCAGAACCTCGGTGATCCGCAATTCCGAGGTGTCGGCCACGGCGGCTGCAAAATCTTTCCAGAACCGGCCTAGCAGTTTTTTGTAATCCTCGTTGCCGGCCGAGACTTCGTCTAGCTCTTCTTCAAGTTGTGCGGTAAAGTTATAGCCGACATACTGGCGGAAATAGTTTTCCAGAAACGCGATGACCAGACGGCCCTTGTCCTCTGGTATCAAACGGTTTTTTTCTTTGCGAACATAGTCACGGTCCTGAATCGTCGTGACGATCGACGCATAGGTAGACGGGCGACCAATGCCCAATTCTTCCATGCGCTTGACCAGTGTTGCCTCGGTATAGCGGGGCGGAGGTTGGGTGAAATGCTGATCGCTGTCGACGGATTTTTTGTCGGTCGGCTCGGCCTGAAACAGCTGTGGCAGACGTTTGTCGTCATCATCAATAACCTGATCGTCGCGGCCTTCTTCGTAGACCTTCAAAAACCCTTCGAACAGGACAACTTGACCGGTTGCGCGCAGACCCACCTGGCCGTCGGCCGAGGCGATATCAACCGTGGTGCGTTCCAAACGGGCGCTGGCCATCTGGCTGGCGATTGTCCGTTTCCAGATCAAGTCATAAAGCTTGCGTTGGTCAGGCTCTAGACGCGCAAGACTGGCCGGTTTGGCCGACAGGACCGTAGGGCGAATACATTCATGGGCCTCTTGGGCATTTTTCGCCTTGTTTTTGTACATGCGCGGCGATTTGGCAACGTAGTCGGCACCATAGATATTCTTGATTGCGTCGCGGGCCGACATCACGGCTTCGGGGGCCATATCGATGCCGTCGGTCCGCATATAGGTGATGTGACCGGCCTCATACAGACGTTGCGCCGTGCTCATGGTTTGGCGGGCGCCAAATCCGAATTTTCGGCTGGCTTCTTGTTGCAGCGTCGACGTCATAAACGGCGCCGATGGATTGCGGGTGGCGGGTTTGGCCTCGACGTTTTCAACAGATAGGTCGCGCGATTGCACGGCATGAACCGCGAGTTCGGCGGTGGCGGCGCTCTCGATATCGAATTTTTCGAGCTTTTTGCCGCCCAGAACCCGCAGGGAAGCTTGAAACTCCTGGCCGCGCGGTGTTGTCAGCACGGCCTTGACCGACCAATATTCGCGTGGCCGGAAAGCCTCGATTTCCATTTCGCGCTCGACGATCAAACGCAGACTGACGGATTGTACACGACCTGCGGATTTTGCCCCCGGCAGTTTACGCCACAAAACCGGCGACAGATTGAAGCCGACCAGATAATCCAGAGCGCGGCGTGCCAGATAGGCCTCGACCAGAGGCATGTCCACCTGACGCGGGTTTTTCATCGCGGTGGTGACGGCCTCTTTGGTGATGGCGTTGAAGACAACGCGGCTGACTTTGGTGGTTTTTTTGATTGAACGACGTTTGCGCAGGGTCTCGTCGAGATGCCAGCTGATGGCTTCGCCTTCGCGATCGGGGTCGGTCGCGAGGATCAGTTCGTCGTCGTCTTTGAGCGCATCTGCGATGGCCCGAATGTGTTTCTGGCTGGTGCTGGCGACTTCCCATTTCATCTCGAACCCGTTGTCCGTATCGACCGATCCATCTTTGGGCGGTAGATCGCGCACATGGCCATATGAGGCAAGAACGGTGTATTCATCGCCCAAATATTTATTGATGGTTTTGGCTTTGGCGGGGGATTCGACAACAACTACGGGCATACAATTTCCTCGGGGTTCGACAGACAAGCCATGGGCGCGGAACATGTGGCCTGATGGGCGGGCTTGTCAACGGGGTAGTTATAAAATGATGTAAACTTATGCGATTTTGGCCGTTTGTGGCGCTATCTTGTACGCGACAACAGCCCGCCGGGGTGGCGTTCGATCCGACCGGCAACCTCCAGCGCTATAATCTGTGTGGCGACATCGGACGCGCAAAAGCCGCAGTCGCGCAATACGATGTCTTCGGATGTGGCAGTGGTTCCCAACAGATCCAGTATCCGTTGTGCCACCTGATCGGGTGCCGGATCGGAGGCGCGTTCGGGTGGCGCGGAGGGCGTTGGTGTCAGGTTGCTTTGGGACGGCGGGCAGACCTGATGCGCCTGCCGGTTGTGTGCCAACGCCGGGCCAAGGGCCTCGATCACATCGGTGGCGGACCGGACCAGCGTCGCGCCGTCGCGGATCAGAATATTGCAACCACCTGCACGTCCATCCAGCGGATTTCCCGGCACAGCCATAACATCGCGGCCGATGTCGGTGGCGCACCGCGCTGTAATCAGGCTGCCGGATCTGGCTGCGCCCTCGACCACCACAACACCCAGCGACAGCCCGGCGATGATGCGGTTGCGCTGGGGAAAGTGACGCGCCTGCGGGATCAGGCCAATGGGGTGTTCGCTCAGGCGCAACCCCTCTGCGCCAATGCGCTCGAACAGGGCTGTGTTTTCCTTGGGATATGCGACGTCGATGCCACCGGCCTGTACCGCGATCGTGCCAGTGGGCAGCGCCGCATCATGGGCCGCTGCATCAATGCCGCGCGCCAGACCGGACACAACTGTTATCCCTGCGGCCCCCAGTTCTTTGGCAAAGTGCCGCGCCGAGCGTAAACCAAGGCTGGAAGCATTGCGCGCCCCCACAAGTGCCACACAGGGCTGTGCCGCGTGGTCAGCTTGGCCGCGGGACCACAGGAATGGCGGCGCATCCGGGGCCTGTGCCAGCAAGGTTGGATAGGCGCCGTGGCCCAGATAAAGCGCGGTAAAACCGGCCTTGCGGCCTTGATCCAGTTCCTGTTGCGCGTCGCGTTCGGAATAGGGCGTATAGGATTTTACACCCGCGGCGCGGGCGACGTTTGGCAGGCGCACCAGCGCCTCCTGCGCAGAGCCGAATTCGTCCAAAAGACGCTGAAAAGTTGCAGGTCCGATACGGCGCGACCGGATCAGTCGCAGCCAAGCAATCGGGTCGTCAGGACAGGAAGGCGGCAGAGAAGCAAGAACGGTGTTTGGCATGACGGCAGCCTGCCATCTTGTAGTTAACAGACTGTGAATATGCGCGGTTCAGGACCGTAGTGGCAAGATACAGGTGAACCAGATGACCAGCCATTGGATCAGGCCGAAAAACATCGAGATCAGCACCAGAACAAGGGCTGTGCCGGTGGAAAACGAGATAAGTTGGCCGATCCAGAGCGTAGAAGACAAAATTGCGAACAGGGCCAGAGCATAGACCAGCATTGGCAGCAAACCGATATGACCGGTGTGGCGGGCCGCAAAACAAAAGGGCGTGGAGGCCAGAATAGCAACCAGACCAAAGGGCAGGGTTTGGGCAGAGAGGTAAAAAAGAGTCTGTCCGGGCGCAGGCAATACATAGCCGAAGTCAATCAGGATATTGAGCAAGGTCGCAACAATAACAAACAGACTTGGCAGAAAAACAACACCGACCAGGACGCCAAGAAAAATCCGAGAGGTCTTGATCCGTTGCGACTGTGTCGAGGGGATTTGCCACAGCGGGAACATCATTCTTTCGCGCTGCCACCGACCGTTAGACCGCTGATCATCAGTGTCGGCTGACCGACGCCTACGGGAACCCATTGGCCGGCTTTGCCGCAATTTCCCATGCCCGGATCCAACGCCATGTCGTTGCCGATCGCCCGAATTTGTTTAAGTGCGGTGGCCCCGTCGCCAATCAGTGTAGCGCCTTTGACCGGCGCGCCGATCTGGCCGTTTTTAACGCGATAGGCCTCGGTACAGGAAAACACGAATTTGCCGTTTGTGATGTCAACTTGACCACCGCCAAAGCCAACGGCATAGATGCCGTCCTTCAGGTCGGCCACGATATCGGCCGGATCGGTGTCACCGCCCAGCATATAAGTATTGGTCATGCGCGGCATCGGCGCATGGGCATAGGATTCGCGCCGTCCGTTGCCGGTTGCAGGCACCCCCATCAAACGGGCGTTTTGCCGGTCTTGCATCAATCCCACCAAAATGCCGTCCTCGATCAGTGTGTTCTTGCCGCTGGCTGTGCCTTCGTCGTCAACGCTGATAGATCCGCGCCGGTCGGGTATTGTACCGTCGTCCAGCACGGTCACGCCGCGCGCCGCGATGCGCTGGCCCATCAGGCCGGCAAAGGCCGAGGTGTTCTTGCGATTGAAATCGCCTTCCAGCCCGTGGCCAATGGCTTCGTGCAGCAATATTCCCGGCCATCCATTGCCCAGAACTACATCCATGATCCCGGCAGGGGCGGGTTCTGCGTGCAGGTTGACCAAGGCAATGCGCAGGGCCTCTTTGGCGGTCGTGCGCCAATGATCGGCCTGCATCAAACGCGACAGGCCAAAGCGCCCGCCACCACCTGCACCACCGCTTTCGCGCCGACCGTCCTGTTCAACAATCACGCTGATATTCAGACGGGTCATAGGGCGCACATCGCGTACGCGGGTGCCTTCGGGGCGCAAAATCTCGACCTCTTGCAAGGACGCGGCCAAAGTGGCGGAAACCTGCACAACCCGCACATCCAGAGATCGCGCATAGGCATCAATTTCCTTGAGGGTTTCAATCTTGACCGAAAATTCAGCATCGTCCATAGGATTTTGATCGCTGTAGAGCCGCCGGTTGGTCGCTTGCGGGGCCGCAGCCATTGTGCCACCGCCAGTCCCGACCGCCAGCCGGGCTGTTTGCGCGGCGCGGCGCAATGCGTTTTCGGTCATTTCGGTCGAATGGGCATAGCCGGCGGTTTCGCCATGCACTGCGCGCAGGCCAAAGCCTTCGGAGGCATTGTAAGAGGCGTTTTTGATCCGCCCGTCGTCGAAAACCAGTGCTTCGGACCGGCGGCGCTCTAAAAACAGCTCGCCATCATCGGCTCCGGCAACTGTTTGACGTAGAATCTCAAGTGCGGCATATTCGTCAAAATTATCTTCAAACGGTTGAAAGGCGTTGGTTTTACGCGTCACTTTGCTATTTTCCTTTGGTCAGTGGGCCGCAAAGCGGCTGAATGCCGCAAACGATACTCTTGTTATTATGGCACTAATATGGTTTTTCGGACCAGAGATTACAAACGAGATTCTTTCATCGGTGTGAAAAAGTCTCTAATAGGCGGCAACGCCGCTGAAAAATACAGGATCGGACGCATGAAAGTAGCTAACTGCTTCAAAACAACGATTGCAACATTGGGGGGGCTTTTGCTGGCCGGAACCGCGTTTGCTCAGGACGGCCTGCAGGGTCTGGAATCAATTGGCAAGCCCCACGCTCGTGGCATCGCCTTTCAAGAAGCCGTGACAGAAGTCGCACGCGACATTCACTGGATGGACAACTATCTGCTGTGGATTATCACGATCACCTCGATCTTTGTCACTGTGCTGTTGCTGATCTGTGCTTTCAAATTCAACGCAAAGCGCAACAAGGTCCCGGCGACATTTACTCATAATACGGCGCTTGAAATTGGTTGGACGATTGTTCCGATCATCATCCTTTTGGCAATCGCGCCATTCTCGTTGCAATTGCTGTTCAAACAGCTGCGCATTCCCGAGGCGGACATCACAATCAAGGCCACCGGCAACCAGTGGTATTGGACGCATGAATATGTGGACCACGATTTTGGCTTCGACAGCTTTATGCTGCCCAAAGAGGATCTGGCATCGAACGGGTACGCGGCTGATGAATATCTGCTGGCCACTGACACGGCTGTTGTTGTTCCGGTGAACAAAACGGTTGTTGTGCAAGTGACGGGCGCTGATGTGATCCACGCTTGGGCGATCCCGGCTTTTGGTGTGAAACAGGATGCGGTGCCTGGCCGTTTGGCCGAGCTGTGGTTCAAGGCGGAAAAAGAAGGCGTCTATTTCGGCCAGTGTTCAGAGCTGTGCGGCAAGGACCACTCTTATATGCCGATCACGGTAAAAGTTGTCAGCCAAGCCGTGTATGAACAGTGGCTGGACGGTGCGATCGTTGAATACGCCGGCACTCCGCGTGCGGTTCAAGTCGCGGCAAAATAATCCATTTTGACGGGCCGCTCCGGCGGCCTGACTTCTGGTTCGGAAAACGACATGACGGATGCAACTATGATGGATCAGCCGCAACAGGCTGAATTTGACGATTATTTCGCGCTGCTTAAGCCGCGCGTTATGTCGTTGGTTGTGTTCACGGCCGCCGTCGGTTTGTTGGTGGCGCCGGTGCCGGTCAATCCGGTCATAGCCTTTGCGTCTATCTTGTTCGTGGCATTGGGCGCAGGCGCGTCCGGTGCGTTGAATATGTGGTGGGACGCAGACATCGACCAAATCATGAAACGCACCCAAAGCCGGCCGGTGCCGTCGGCGAAAATCGCACCCAAAGACGCGATGATCATGGGGCTGTGGTTGTCGGTGATTTCGGTCGGTATGCTGGGTCTGACGGCGAATTTCTTTGCGGCCGGCCTGTTGGCCTTTACGATCTTTTTCTATGCTGTGGTTTACACCATGTGGCTGAAACGCTCGACCCCGCAAAATATCGTGATCGGTGGCGCAGCTGGCGCGTTCCCCCCGATGGTGGGTTGGGCCGTGGCCACGGGCGGTGTGTCGGTCGAAAGCGTGTTGATGTTCGCGTTGATCTTTATGTGGACGCCGCCACATTTCTGGGCTTTGGCCCTGTTCATGAACGACGACTATACCAAGGCAGGCGTGCCGATGTTGCCGGTGACGCATGGCAAACGATCCACGCGCAAGCATATTCTGGCCTATACGATCCTGTTGGTCCCTGTGGCGCTGGTGATTGCGTTTACGTCTATTGGTGGTCCGGTCTATTTCGCCGTTGCCGTTGTTATGAACGCGATGTTCCTGCGCGGCGCGTGGCACCTGTTCACTCGCGCCGAAGACGCCGCAGAGGCTGATAATTATGCCTCCGAGCGATCGGTTTTCAAATTGTCACTGCTGTATCTTGCTCTGCATTTTACGGCGTTATTGGCCGAAGCGGGCTTGCGCGCTGTTGACCTGAACTGGGCCGCTTGGCCGCAATGGATATAGTCATGGCAATTTTACGCGAAACTGAGTCTCAAAAACGGCGCAAGAAAAGCAACATCTTGTTGGGGGCCGTGCTGGGCGGGTTTGTGCTGTTGGTGTTTGCGATCACTGTTGCCAAAATGGTTGACGGCAACAAGATGGAAGCCTTTGATCACGTGCGCCGTCCGTCCGTAGAAGCTACCCAATGAGCGAAGCGTCCAACACCAGATTGGCAAAGCGGCTTGTAGCGCTGGTAACGTGCATGTTGATCCTGTCCTTTGCTTCGGTGCCGTTCTACAACTGGTTTTGCCGCGTCACCGGGTTTGCCGGCGTGCCCCAGACCGCATCACAAGAAAGCGACCGGATATTGGACCAGTCCATTCAGATCCGGTTTGACGGATCGCTGGAACGCAATATGCCGTGGGAGTTCAAACCCGTCGCCCATACCATGGACCTGAAGATCGGCCAGACCGGTCTGGCATTTTACGAGGCCTATAATCCAACGGATCAAGTCATTGCCGGCACAGCAAGTTTCAATGTCTTTCCTTATGACGCGGGCAGTTATTTCACCAAGATTGACTGTTTTTGTTTTGAAATTCAGGTTCTGCAACCCGGCGAGCGTGTGCAAATGCCTGTAACTTTCTATGTCGATCCGGAAATTGTCGACGACCCCGAAGCTAAATATATCAAATCGATCACCCTTTCCTACACATTCCATGTGACAGATTTACCCAGCGATCAAGCGAGCCTTGCAAGCCCGTTAGATTCGCAGGTAAACAGAACACAATAACGAGGGATAAAAAACATGGCGCATGCTAAAAATCACGACTACCACATTCTGAAACCAAGCATTTGGCCCCTATTTGGTGCCCTGTCCGCATTCACCATGCTGGGCGGTATGGTTCTGTTTATGAAGGACATTACCCCCTGGATCGCCGTTGCTGGTTTGACGATGGTTTTGTACACGATGTTCGGTTGGTGGTCTGATGTCGTCGAAGAAAGCCATGTTGGCGATCACACGCCGGTTGTGCGCATTGGTCTGCGCTATGGCGTGATCATGTTCATCATGTCCGAGATCATGTTCTTTGTCGCTTGGTTCTGGTCGTTTTTCAAACACGCGTTGTATCCAATGGAACAAGGTACTGGCGGCATTTGGCCACCGGTCGGGATCGAGACATTCGACCCGTGGCATCTGCCGCTGATCAACACGCTGATCCTGTTGTGTTCGGGATGTTTCGCAACATGGGCACACCACGCTCTGGTGCACGAGAACAACAATCGCAAAGCCATCAAACAAGGGTTGATTGGTGCGGTGGTGTTGGGCGCATTGTTCACAGTATTCCAGGCCTACGAGTACAGCCACGCGGCCTTTGGCTTCTCTGGTAACATCTATGGCGCCAACTTCTTTATGGCGACCGGTTTTCACGGGTTCCACGTTCTGGTTGGCACAATTTTCCTGCTGGTTTGTTTGGGGCGCGTCTACCGCGGTCACTTTACCGTTGAACAACATATCGGCTTCGAGGCGGCGGCCTGGTACTGGCACTTTGTTGACGTTGTCTGGTTGTTCCTGTTTGCAGCGGTCTATATCTGGGGCGGCTGATCGCGCCCATAGTATTAAGGTAAAAGGCGCGGGTTATCCCGCGCTTTTCAGTTTCTAGCCCTGAAAGCTGACAATGATGACCAAGCGTATGATCCTGCCTTTGTTGTTTGGTATAGGGGGCATTGCAGTGCTGCTGTCGCTGGGTTCCTGGCAGGTGCAGCGGTTGAACTGGAAGCAGGACTTGCTGGCGCAGATCGAGGCGCGTATTGCCGCCGATCCGGTGGCGCTGCCCGATGTGGCGGATAAAGCGATCCACAATCGTCTGTCGGTGACCGCCGAGGTCACATTGATCGGCCCCGAGGCGCATGTTCTAACCAGTCAGAAATTCAAGGGTCCGGGGTATCTGTTGCAAGTTCCGGCGCAGACCGCGACTGGTCGGGTGATTGTGCTGGATATGGGATTTATTCTGCAAGAGTTCAAAGATGACATCCGGCCCACAGGCCCGTTGACGATTGTTGGCAATATGCTGTGGCCGAACGAAGTTGACGGGTTCACGCCGGATCCAAATCTGGAAAAAAACATCTGGTTTGCCCGCGATGCGGCGCGGTTGCACGCGCATTTTGGCCTTTCAGCGCCGTCAGACAACGGCGCGCCTTTCATAGTGGCGGTGCGTCAGATCACCGGCGGCGACTATCCCTCAGAGCCGATCGCCATCGGGCATGCCATTCCCAACGACCATCTGGGCTATGCTATAACGTGGTTTTCGCTTGCCTTGGTATGGTTTGGGATGACAGGCTACCTGCTTTGGCGTATCAGGCAAAAAACCGTTTAACTGGAACAAACACGTATGAAATATATCTCGACCCGTGGCAGCGCCCCTGAATTGACTTTCGAAGAAGCGATGCTGACAGGGCTTGCCCGTGATGGCGGGCTGTATGTGCCCGCACAATGGCCAACATTGACCCCCGATCAGATTGCCGGATTTGCCGGTCAGTCCTACGAGGATGTGGCCTTTGCGGTGATGAAGCCTTTTGTCGGCGACACGTTTACGGACGCGGAATTCAAAGAGATTATCGCCAAAACCTATGCGGTTTTCGGGCATCAGGCGCGGTGTCCGCTGGTCCAACTCGACAGCAATCACTTTCTGCTGGAACTGTTCCACGGACCGACGCTGGCGTTCAAGGACGTCGCCATGCAGTTGATCGGCCAGATGTTTGAAGTCGCGTTAAAGCGGCGCGGCGAGAGCGTGACCATTGTTGGGGCCACATCTGGTGATACCGGTTCGGCGGCGATGGAAGCATTCAAAGGCCTGGATGCGGTGAACCTGTTTATCATGTATCCGCATGGCCGCGTGTCCGAAGTACAGCGCCGGCAAATGACGACACCGTCGGAGCCGAATGTGCATGCTTTGGCAGTGGATGGCGATTTTGACACATGTCAGGCGTTGCTCAAAGACATGTTCAATGATTTCGAGTTTCGTGATGGTGTAAAACTGGCCGGTGTGAACTCGATCAACTGGGCACGGGTTCTGGCGCAGGTGGTTTACTTCTTTACTTCCGCCGTGGCGCTGGGTGCGCCGCATCGCAAAGTGTCTTTCACCGTTCCCACAGGCAATTTTGGTGACATTTTTGCAGGCTATGTCGCCAAGCGCATGGGCTTGCCGATTGATCGTCTGATCATTGCCACCAACCAGAACGATATTTTGCACCGGACATTGCAAAGCGGCGACCACACCAAGACCGGTGTGGAGCCGTCGATCAGCCCGTCGATGGATATTCAGGTCAGCTCTAACTTTGAGCGGTTGGTCTTTGACCTCTATGATCGTGAAGGCGCGGCCGTGGCACAGTTGATGGATGCGCTCAAGGATGATGGCACATTCACGCTGTCGCAAGGTGCCTTGGGGCGTCTGCGCGAAGAATTCGACAGTGGCCGCTGTTCCGAAGAGGAAACCAACTGGGCGATCAAGGGTATCTATGAGAAAACCGGCGAGGTTCTGTGTCCGCACAGCGCCGTCGGCGTTCAGGTTTCAGCCAATGTAAATACCGACCATTCGACACCGATGATCACGTTGGCCACGGCGCACCCGGCGAAATTTCCCGCAGCGGTCGAGGCCGCTTGCGGTGTCCATCCAGCCTTGCCGCCAAAGATGGCCGACCTGTTAGAGCGCGACGAGCGCATAACCCGCGTCGCCGGTGATCTGGACGCAATCGAGGCCATTATCCGCGAAAGGATCGCGTCATGAGCGTTCAAACTACAACCCTGTCAAACGGGTTCCGCATTGTTACCGAAAATATGCCGGGTCTAAAATCGGCCACGTTGGGGGTTTGGGTCGGTGCCGGTGCGCGCAACGAGCGGGTCGAGCAAAACGGCATCGCGCATTTTCTGGAGCATATGGCGTTCAAGGGGACGCAGAGCCGGAACGCGTTGCAAATTGCCGAAGCGATTGAGGATGTGGGCGGGTTTATCAACGCCTACACCAGCCGCGAGATGACCGCCTATTACGTGCGGGTTCTGGAAAATGATGTGATGATGGCGGCGGACGTGATTTCCGACATTATCCTGAATTCTATTTTCGACGCCAAAGAAGTCGAGATTGAACGCGGCGTGATTTTGCAGGAAATCGGGCAGTCGCTGGATACGCCGGACGATGTTATTTTCGATTGGCTGCAGGAAGTTTCGTACCCCGATCAACCGTTGGGGCGGACAATATTGGGACCGGCCGAGCGGGTCGGGGCATTTACCAACGCCGATCTGCGCGCCTTTGTTGACGAGTTTTACGTCCCCGAAGAAATGATTTTGGCGGCCGCGGGTGCTGTAGATCATGATGCTTTGGTCAAATTCGCCGAAGGGACGTTTGGATCAATGACCAAACGTGGTTTTGCCGCGCCGGTTCTGGGTCGATTTTCCGGTGGCGAACACCGTGTGATCAAGGAATTGGAGCAAGCCCATTTTTCTTTGGCGCTCGAGGCGATAGGGTACCGCGATCCGGATATCTATACCGCGCAAATCCATTCCGTGGCGCTGGGCGGTGGCATGTCGTCACGGCTGTTTCAGGAAATACGTGAAAAACGCGGCCTGTGTTATTCGATCTATGCCCAGACCGGAGCTTTTGCTGATACCGGCATGTTGACGATCTATTCCGGCACCAGCGGGGCTGATATTCGTGACCTGACGAATGTGACTGTGGACGAGTTGCGCCGATCCGCCGATGACATGTCTGAAGAAGAGGTCGCGCGCGCGCGCGCCCAAATGAAGGCCGGAATG
>CAXMUJ010000222.1:0-2508 GCA_964196455.1 uncultured Myxococcota bacterium
GCATGGCCGAGTTGAGCGCCGGTGGCAATTACGAAAAAGCGGCGGCAATGGCCCTGCAGCCCGATCCGGTAACCGGAAAAATCCAAGAAATTTTGATCAATGCCGGTGTGATGGAGCCAAAACCGGCATCCGCGTCAAACACCCCGCAAGTTCTGACCGCTGGCGTTGCCGGTGCCGGTGTTGCAGTGGATACGGTCGAGACAGTGGACGCGGCAACAATTGCGGCCGAAGACGCCGTGACCACAGAAAATGCCGATACCACTGTTGCGGCGCCGGCTTCTGAATAAGTTCCGCGGGGAGGATCACGGACCTATTTAAATAAGAACCGCGGGGAGGATCGCGGACCTATTTCAATTAGTGTTGCGATGTCAAATTCATAGTGCGGATTTGTGCGCGGGAAACGCCGATATCGAACAATTCGCGGTCTGACAAGGACAACAGTTCAGCGCGGGTTTTACGCTCGATATTCCAGGTGTTCACTGCGGTGGCCAGCTCGGCGATCCAAGCGGAAAAAGTCATTTTGATTTGCGCAAAAGGCGCAACAGATTTGAATGTGGTTGACATAGACATGTCGGTCTTCCTTTAGATGATCCGAATGATCTCGGACAAGACGGTATCTAGGGGATATTGTGCGGCGCAACAATCTACATTTCGACAAGGCAGGGTTGCAAAAAATGCAAGGCTCCAGCCCTTGAAGTTTTCTGTGAAGATTTCTGTGGCGCATCTGAATCATCCGCTGGCCATCCCGAATCAAATAACGGTTCGCTGCAAGTTTCCGTTTTATATGTTCCTGTTTCGTGCTATTGCAAAGAAAACAAGAAAAGGGCCAGTCATGCGTGTCATCGGAATTGATCCCGGACTTCGAAATATGGGATGGGGCATTGTTGATGTGGCGGGGTCCAAGCTTAGCCATGTTGCCAACGGCGTCTGTAAAACCATTGCTACGGACGATCTGGCGACCCGCCTGCTTAGTCTACACCGCCAATTGTCCGACGTGATTGAAACATTTGGCCCTGATGCGGCATCGGTCGAACAGACATTCGTCAACAAAAGCGGCACTGCCACGCTAAAGCTGGGGCAGGCGCGTGCAATTTGTTTGCTGGTTCCGGCGCAATTCGGTTTGAGCGTGGCAGAGTATGCCCCCAACGCCGTGAAGAAAACAGTCGTGGGGGTTGGTCACGCCGACAAATCACAGGTTGATCATATGGTGCGCTTGCAATTGCCCGGCGTGAAAATCGCAAATGCCGACGCTGCTGATGCGTTGGCCATTGCGTTGTGCCATGCGCATCAAGCCCGTTTTACCGGCAAGCTGGCCGCGGCTGTTGCCCGGGCCGGGGGTGCCGCATGATCGGCAAAATCACCGGACGTATTGATTATCGCGCGCTGGATCATGCGCTGATCGACGTTCAGGGCGTTGGCTATCTGGTCTATTGTTCTGACCGGACATTGGCGGCCCTGCCACAGCGCGGCGGCATTGTGGCGCTGTATACCGACTTGCTGGTCCGGGAAGACAATCTGCAATTGTTCGGCTTTCTGACTTTGGCGGAACGCGAATGGCACAAGTTGCTGACGACCGTTCAGGGTGTGGGCGCCAAGGCGGCGCTGTCCATTGCCGGAACATTGGGAACCGATGGTGTGTCGCGGGCTATTGCGCTGGGCGATGTAACCGCGATCAAATCCGCGCAGGGCGTGGGGCCAAAGCTGGCCCAGCGGGTGGTGGCCGAACTCAAAGACAAGGCACCTGCGATTATGGCCATGGGCGTGGTCGGCGAAACCGCTGCTGTGGCCGATGCAGATGCTGTGATTGAACCCATGGCGCCGGTGGCGGCGCCCCGGGCTCCGGCTTCGGCTCCGGTCGCGGGTGTCGCGTCAAGTGCCAGTGCCCAGGCCGATGCCCTGTCGGCGCTGGTCAATCTGGGCTATGGACAGGGAGACGCGGCAGGGGCCGTGGCGCAAGCCTCGGGCACGACCCCCGATGCCGACGCCTCGGGCCTGATCAAAGCGGCCCTAAAACTTCTGGCTCCGAAAGCATGATGCAATGACCGACCCCGATCCGATTGTTCGCCCCGAAACAGTCCCCGAAGACATGGACCGCGCCCTGCGCCCGCAACTGTTGACCGATTTTATCGGTCAGGCCGAGGCCCGCGCCAACCTCAAAGTATTTATCGAGAGCGCAAAGATGCGTCAGTCGGCGATGGACCACACCCTGTTTTATGGCCCGCCAGGCCTGGGTAAAACCACATTGGCCCAAATCATCAGCCGCGAGCTGGGCGTGAATTTTCGCATGACCAGCGGGCCGGTTCTGGCCAAGGCCGGCGATCTGGCTGCGATCCTGACAAATCTGGATGAGCGCGATGTGCTGTTCATCGACGAGATCCACCGCATGAACCCCGCTGTCGAAGAAGTGCTCTATCCGGCGCTCGAGGATTTCGAGCTGGATCTGGTGATCGGCGAGGGTCCGGCGGCGCGCACCGTGCGGATTGATTTGCAACCTTTTACCCTGGTCGG
>CAXMUJ010000223.1:0-1644 GCA_964196455.1 uncultured Myxococcota bacterium
ACCACCAAAAATTCTGCCTCGGCAAATCCGGTATCGCCGCCATAATACCACAACTGTCCATCGGTCAGCCGCTCGGTCCCACCGAAAAGCCAAAACAGTGGCAATGACGACGCGTGCAATACCTGCTTGCCGTGCACATCCCTGCGCCCAGACAAATCATCCGCAATGGCTTTGACATAGGATGCCAGGCCCTGCTTGAGCGCACAATTGACCAATGCTTCACCGGCAAAGGACCCGTAGTCGGGGCGCTCCAGATCACCAAAATATTGATCTTCGTGGCCATACCGAACCGAGGCTCTGGTTTGACTGAAAGCCAGACGGAGCCTGTCAATTTTGAAGTCGGACATGCGCGAATCTTCAAAGACACCGGCATATCTTTGTTGTGGTTGTTGCTTATGGGTCAGGAAACTGTCGCTCATGCCGACGATCTGTGGAACGGCAATCACCCCTATGACCAACGCCGATGCGCGGACCAAATTCGCAGATTTTTGCGGGTCTTCTGAGCCAACACGCGCCCACAGGATCAGGCCGAGGAAAAAGCTCCACTGGCCGAAATTTCCCCAGTTTTGCACTGTGATCAAAACCAATGCCGGAAACAGCAGAAAGACAAACAACCCTTCGGCCTGATATCCGGCACGGCGCAGTCCAAACCCGGCCGCCAGAACCGCAACACTGCCTGCCAGCTTCTCGGGTGAGATAATAACGCCGGTGATACCAAGACTGGGAACTGTGCGCAGGTCGCCCCCCGAAACGGCTTTAAGGTCGGCAATATAGGCCAGCGCCACATCGGGCCCTCCGGTCAGCACCAACAGGATGATCAAGAGGACCACACCCGCCGCCGCCGCCGCCGCCAGAACATCAAGCCGCCGCCGCGCTATCAGGCCCAGCACCACCGCAGGCGCAAGAAAGATGAAAAACGTCGCCTTGGTCAGTGCCAGAAAGCCGAAACAAATTCCCAGCAGAACACCGTCGACGATGCGCGCCTTGGGTCTGTCTGGCCCGTCCAGAATGGCCAGCGAAATCGCCAGCCCGCTCACCGCCCAGCACCACCGGTTGTAATGCAACGCAAAGTCCACCTGGCCGGTCTCGGGACCGCCATGCGAGATCGCCAGAAACAGCAACAGGATCACAAAGGCAAAACAATAGCGCAGCACGCCCGAAAATCGTGTTTCGCCAACCCAAATCAATACGGGCAGAAACACCAACGCAACAAAGAGATTGCTATAGGCCGCGGCCAGCCCGAACCCGAGCCCGGCAGACATCAAAATTCTGGCCGGTAAAAAGGATAAAACGCCCAACGGAGTGTGAAAATCGATATGCTGGACCTCGCCATCCAGCAGCCGCAGAACCCCCGCAGCCAGATGAAGCGCATCCCCTTCGAAGGAATTTACCAGAAAATCACCATTATTGTTTAAAAACGGTGCCAAAATTGCGATGGATATCAGGCAAACCAGTGTAAAATAGATACGGTGCAAATAAACGTCTCCCATTCTTGCCCTCGAAACACTTTATGGCGGCCGGAAAATGAAGTAAATTGAAAAGCATAGACAGTCATTCAAGGCGGAAACCCGATATGTCCATATTACTCCCGAGAAAACGGAAAAAACCGGCTGACGAACCTGCCGCCACAGAACAAGAAGCACA
>CAXMUJ010000224.1:0-10429 GCA_964196455.1 uncultured Myxococcota bacterium
TGGCCGCGCACGTCGTTGTGGATACCGGGCAGTTTGCCGATCACTGCGTCGGCGCCGCCGACCTTGCCGAAATAGATTAGCGTCACCTCGCCCAGCGCCTCTTTGATGTTCACGGTGCCTTCAAAAATAAAGTCGTCACCGGCCAGCACAAAATCCTCGGGCCGGACGCCAACGTTGACTTTTAGCCCGATGTCGGCCTCGGTCGTGGGCACCGCAGACACCGCTGTGCCGCCGCCGTCCAGCTTGACCGTTGTCTGGCCGCCTGTGGCGACAATTTCGCCCGGCAGCAGGTTCATGGCAGGTGAGCCGATGAATTGAGCGACAAACTCGTTCTCGGGGCGCTCGTACAGATCCAGCGGCGAGCCGACCTGTGCAATACCCTTGTCGGCCAGAACCACAATGCGCGACGCCAGTGTCATCGCCTCGACCTGATCATGGGTCACATAGATCATGGTGCTTTCGGGCATCTGCTCTTTGAGTTCGGCAATTTCGATCCGGGTGGCGGCGCGCAGGGCGGCGTCAAGGTTCGATAGCGGCTCGTCAAACAGATAAACCTTGGGATCGCGGACAATCGAGCGGCCAATGGCAACCCGTTGCCGCTGGCCGCCGGACAGAGCCTTGGGCAAACGGTCAAGATAGTCGGTCAGTTGCAGCTTTTCGGCCGCACCGGTCACCGCGGCCTCGATTTCGGCAGGTGATTTCTTGGCCAGTTTCAGCGCAAATGACATGTTATCGCGCACCGTCATATGCGGGTACAGCGCGTAGGACTGAAACACCATGGCAATGCCGCGCAGGCTGGGTGGCATGTCGTTGACCACCTCACCGTCGATTTCAAGCGTGCCGCCTGATATTTTTTCCAGACCGGCGATCATCCGCAGCAAGGTGGATTTGCCACAGCCCGACGGGCCGACGAAGACGATCAGCTCGCCCTGAGCAATATCAAGATTGATGTCCCTCAGAACCTCTATGCTGCCGCCATAGGTCTTGTCTACATGTGTCAACTTCAGGTTTGCCATGTGTCAGCTCCTGTCTGAATTGGTTTTCAACGCAAGGCAGGATTGCCACGGCTGTAATACTTGGGTCGGCTGGTCGGTCATGTCATGACCGCCCAGTGCTGTTGCAATATTGGTCCAGCAGCCGTCGGGTCGGGTGAATGGGGCCGGTTTGTCAGACAGGTTGAACGCACAGAACACGATTTGCGTGCCGTCCTGTCGGGTAAAATAAACCACGTCGCGATCGTTTTTTACCCCGTCGTGCGAGCCTTTGCGCAGCACCGGATTGTTGCGGCGCAACGCGATGGCCTGACGATAGAAATGCAGTGTCGCGCTTGGATCGGCTTCTTCGGCAGCTACCGATTTTTGGTGCTGGGACGGGTCCACCGGCAACCAAGGATCACCGGTTGAAAAGCCGCCACTGCTGTTGCTCTGGGCGTCCCAGATCATCGGCGTCCGACATCCATCGCGGCCCTTGAATACCGGCCAGAATTCTTTGCCGTAGGGATCTTGCAGATGTTCAAAAGCAACTTCGCCCTCGGTCCAGCCCAGCTCTTCGCCCTGATACAGGCACACCGAACCGCGCAGACACATCAGCAGAACCGCATAGAGCCGATATTCGTCTTCGGACAGGTTCCAACGGCTTTTGTGCCGCTCGACATCGTGATTGGAGAGGGCCCAACAGGCCCAACCATCTGCGGCGACCGCGTCGAACTTGGCAAACAGGGCGGCAATATCCTGGGCATTGGCCTTGTCTTTGCTTAGCAACTCAAAAGCATAGCACATATGGGCGTGGGCATTGCCGGTTGTGTATTGGCCCAGAATTTCCAGACCGAATTGCGCGTCACCGACCTCGCCCACACATGTGGTCGCGGGGTATTCGTCCAACACCGCGCGGAACCGGCGCAAAAACTCCAGGTTTTCCGGCTGGTTTTTCGAATACAGGTGTTCTTGGTGATTATAGACATTCACCGAGGGTGCAATTTTCGAGTTGCGCTTTTCCGGCGGCAGCGCCGGATTGTCACGCAACAGCTTGTCGGCAAAATAAAAGTTGATTGTATCGAGCCTGAACCCGTCAACGCCGCGCTCCAGCCAGAACCGCTCTACATCCAGCAACGCGTCTTGAACATCCAAGTTGTGAAAGTTGAGATCCGGTTGACAGGCCAGAAAATTGTGCAGGTAATATTGCTCGCGCTGTGGGCTCCACTGCCAGGCTGATCCGCCAAATATCGACAGCCAGTTGTTGGGTGGCGTCCCGTCGGGCTTTGCCTCGGCCCAGACGAACCAGTCGGCCTTGGCATTGTCGCGGTCCCGTTTGCTGTGCTGAAACCAGCGGTGCTGATCCGAGGTGTGCGACAGCACCAGATCGATCAAAACCCGCAGGCCCAGTTTATGGGCGGTTTCGATCAACAGATCAAAATCGGCCAATGTCCCGAACATGGGATCGATGTCACAGTAGTCGCTGACGTCATAGCCGAAGTCGCGCATCGGCGACGTAAAAAACGGCGAAACCCAGATCGCGTCCACGCCCAACGAGGCAACGTAGGGCAGTCGCTGTACGATCCCCTTGATATCGCCGATGCCGTCGCCGGTGCTGTCTTGGAAGCTGCGCGGATAGATTTGATAAATCACCGCACCGCGCCACCAGTCCTGATCAACCGGCAGGCCGTTTCGCATGTCTATTTTGACTGCTTTTGTCATAATATCCTCGGCCATTGCTATTTCACAGAACCGGCCAACAGACCGCGCACCAGATATTTTTGCATTGCGAAAAACACTGCCAAAGGCACTGCGATCGAAACAAAGGCGGCTGTGGCAAGTATTTCCCAGTTGCCGCCGCGGGTTCCCAACAATTCGACGATTTGGTTGGTCATCACGGTTGTTTCACCGGTCGCATCAATCAGGAATACCTTGGCCACCAGCAAGTCGTTCCAAGTCCACAGGAATTGAAAGATTGCAAAGGATGCCAGCGCCGGAAAAGACAGCGGCAGGATGATCTTGGTGAAAATCTGGAACTCTGTCGCGCCGTCGACCCGGGCATTCTCGATGATATCGCGCGGCAGGCCGACCATATAGTTTCGCAAAAGGTATATCGCCAGCGGCAGCCCAAACCCGGTGTGTGCCATCCAGGCACCCAAATAGCCTTTGCCGATACCGATTGCGTTGTGGAATTGCAGCAAGGGGATCAACGCCAGCTGCAGCGGCACCACCAACAGACCAACAACCATAGCGATCAACAGGGCGCGGCCCGGAAAGTCCATCCACGCCAACGCATAGGCAGCAAAAGCCGCAATCAGGATCGGTATGATCGTAGCAGGGATCGTCACGGTCAGTGTATTGAAGAACGCTTTGGCCATGCCTTCTCGATTGTCGGGATCAAACAGCATGTTTTTGTAGTTGGCGGTGGTAAATTCAGGCGGTGTTTTTGCGGTCACGAACACCCGGGTTCCGCGCTTGCCGTCAAATGGAACGGTGTTTTCCATCCGGTAAGTACCATCTGCCGTAACAGTCACAGTGCCGCCTTTCCTTAGCTCTGCAACATCGCCGGGTTTGTAGGCGTCAATGTTCTTGGACGTGATGCCCCAGACCGAAATCTCGGCATCGCCGGCTGTCCCAAACAGGTTGCCTTCAATGATATAGAGATTACCATCTTGGACCTGTAACTCGGGCGCGTCACTGCGCAATGTCTGGTTCTGTTCCGATGGAAACATCGAATTCCACCAACCGCTCGAGGCGATTTGATCCGCTGTGCGAAAAGAGGACACAAGCAATCCAACAGTGGGGAAAACCCACAACAGCACCAGCAAAGCAACCGAAATATGAACGGCCCACGTCAGGCTGGATTTTGTCCCGGCAATATTGTCCATTGCGACCTCCTATTTCATCTCTTTGCGTGCATTGCGGACGTTCCAGATAAGGATCGGCGTCACAAGCAACATGATTATCATCGCACTGGCCGACCCCACGCCCCAGTCATTGGCGCGGAACAGTTTGTCGAACATATAATTCGCCAGAACCTGTGTTTCCCATTGGCCGTTTGTCATCGCGAAAACGATGTCAAACACCTTGAGCACAACAATTGTAATCGTCGTCCAGACCACAACTATAGTTCCCACGATCTGGGGCATTTTGATCTTGAAAAATATCTGAAGCGGGTTGGCGCCGTCGATAATGGCGGCCTCGATTGTGTCTTCTGGAATGCCGCGCAGTGCGGCCGACAGGATCACCATGGCAAATCCGGTTTGTATCCAGACCAACACAACCATCAGGAAGAAGCTGTTCCAAAGCGGGATGGTCAACCAAGTCTGCGGCTCGGTGCCGCCGATCGACAGATAAATCGCATTCAGAATACCGATCTGGTCTTGTTCAATCGGGCGGGTGTCATACACCAGTTTAAATATGACGGATGCACCGACAAACGAGATCGCCATCGGCATAAAGATCAGGGATTTGGCGATATTGCCCCAACTGATCCTGTCTGTCAGTTGCGCGGCCAGCAAGCCAAATGCCGTGGACATGGCCGGCACAACAATCAACCACATCATGTTGTTGCCCAAGGCCTCCCAGAATTTGGGTTCGCCGAACATTTGCTGATAATTTGCCAGACCGACAAACTCTGATCCGCCGCCCGGAACCCGATCTGACAACGACATGCGCAGCGTCTCGAGAACAGGATAGGCCAAATACAGCGCCAACAGAGACACAGCGGGAAACAGGAAAAGCCAAGGCCGGACCATGTTGGCGCGGTTGATATTTTTGCCCGCGTTGGGGCCGCGCGCCGGAAAGATAACTTTGTCAAGCAACTGGTTCGATATGTAAAAATATCCAACGCAGCCGCCGACCCCAATCACAATAGTAATAAGTCCCTGCAGTGCCGGTGACATCGGTCTTCCTCCCGCCGAATGTAGATGCAGCCCCGATACGGGGCTGCAATTGGATGGTGTGGATTACTTCAAAGAGTCCCAGGACGCCTGGATCTCGCTGGCGACGTCGCTGGCGGATTTACCGCCGGTGTAGTCAACCATACCGGTCCAGAATGACCCTGCACCGACGCCACCGGGCATCAGGTCGGAGCCGTCAAAGCGGAACGTTGTGGCGTTCAGCAATATCTCGCCCTGGCCACGTGCGGTGTCGTTAGCATAGTTCGCAATATCCGCGCCTTTATGTGGCGTCAGAAACCCGTCGCGTGTCATCATAAATTCATGCGCAAACGGCGTTTTCAGGAATTCGATAAACGGTTGAGCCGCAGGACTTTCGTTGGTGATTGCCAACAAGGTTCCGCCGCCCAGAACCGGTTTGCCCAGATCTTTGCCAGCATAGGCCGGGAAATAGAAGAAATCCGCGTCTTCACCCAGCTCGGTTCCCTCTGGGAAATACGCCGGAATAAAAGATGCCTGACGGTGCATATAACACTGTGGAGGCGACGAGAACATGCCCTTGGGGCTATCACGGAAATCTGTCGACGCAACCGCTGCAGCGCCACCGGCCACGTAATCTTCGTTTCGTGCAAATGATCCGAATTCTTCGATCGCCGCAATAACCCGCGGATCATCAAAGGCCACCTTGTTTGTGGTCCAGTCGTCATAAACCTCGGGCGATTGTGTCCGCAGCATCATGTCTTCGACCCAATCGGTTGCTGGCCAACCGGTCGCACCACCCGATCCCAAACCTATACACCACGGCGTACCACCGTCCGCCACAATCTGGTCAGACAGAGACTTTAGCTCTTCCATGGATGACGGCACATCGTAGCCGGCATCTTCAAAGTTTTCCGGAGAATACCAAACCAGAGACTTCACATTGACGTTGAAAAAGAACCCGTAGAGGTTATCGACGCCACTTGGGTCACCGTACGTGCCCAGATCAACCCACGACTGACCGGCTGCGTAATTCTGTCTCACCCAGTCGTCTGTGCCATCGGCCAGCGGTGTTAAAAAACCGCGCAATGCCATATTCGCGGCCAAACCTGGCTGCGGAAATACAGTTACATCAGGAGCCGATCCCGCCTCGGCATCAATAACAATTTGTTGCTCCAGAGAATCTGATCCGACGTAACTT
This sequence comes from uncultured Myxococcota bacterium, assembly GCA_964196455.1. Classification (GTDB taxonomy): domain Bacteria; phylum Pseudomonadota; class Alphaproteobacteria; order Rhodobacterales; family Rhodobacteraceae; genus Amylibacter. Next base: position 6,051 of record CAXMUJ010000224.1, read on the forward strand.
GCGTCTACTCCGGTCGCGTCGACAAAGTAAGACAACAGACCCTCAAACGCCTCGCCCTCGCTCGCCAGCCAAGGGCCGAAAATAGTCAATGATTGTCCGGTCAGATCAGTTGCCGCAGCATAGGTCTCCAAACTTCCCCAATTCAGGTCACCCTCGCCTTTGGCAATAGGCATGTCGGCCGACATTGCACTGCCAGCCAGCACCACAACCGCTGCCGCTCCAAGATAGCTTCTCTTCTTCATGTTACGTCCTCCCAAGATGCGTCTGACAACGCGTTATATCTGCACAATCGACTCAAAATCCAAAGCGCTTTGAAGAAAGCTTAAATCAGCAGCAGTCCCTGCCTGTCAAGTAAATCTCACCAAAAGACCAATTTTATTGTAAAAACCGCTGTTTTTTTACTGATAATACGTATAGAACCAAAAACTGAAAACTGTTGGCATCTCCTGTAATCGCGACTTCCAAAGCGGTGTGAATTCCAACTCAAGGTGGCTAGACCGATGAATTTGAAAGAACTGTCTAAAAAACTGGGCCTGTCGCAAACGACAGTGAGCAGAGCCTTGAACGGCTATCCGGAAGTCAACGAAAAGACCCGGGCCCGCATCAAACAAGCGGCCGAGGAAAACTATTACCGGCCAAACACCAAGGCCAAAAGTCTGGCCACAGGCCTGTCGATGACGATCGGACATGTTATTCCGGTCTCGACCAAGCACGAAATGGTCAATCCGGTCTTTGCCGATTTCATTGCCGGTGCCGGCGAAAGTTATTCCAAGCACGGCTATGACATGATGCTGACACTGGTCGAGGACGGACAAGAGCAGCGGGTCTATCGGGAGCTCAGAACCAAGGGATCTGTTGACGGTATAATCGTACACGGGCCGCGTATGAATGACCCGCGGATACATTTTCTGCAAGAAATCGGTCTGCCATTTCTGGTGCACGGGCGGGCGTCTGAACTGGCCGATGACTATAACTGGCTGGACGTGAACAATCACAGTGCGTTTCTTCGGGCGACGCAATATCTGTTGGATCTGAATCACACCCGTATCGCATTGGTCAACGGGATCGAGGAAATGGATTTCGCGCATCGGCGCCGTAACGGTTATCTGGATGCATTGGCGCAAGCCGGTGTCACACCGGAGCCCGCCTATATGTTTAGCGGTGAAATGACCGAAGTATTTGGCTACCTGTCAGCGGTGACTGCTCTTGATGCGGCGCAACCGGTCACGGCGTTTCTAACCTCGTCGATGATCTCGGCCATCGGCATTCGCCGTGCGGTCCAAGACCGTGGGTTGGTTTTGGGCAAGGACGTGTCGATTATCACCCATGACGATGAATTATCCTATTTGCCGAACGGCATTGACGTGCCGCTGTTTACGGCCACACGCTCGTCGGTTCGCCAGGCAGGTTTACAGTCGGCGGAAATGTTGCTGGATATCATCAAGGCCGGCGACACGACGCCGCGCCACCGTTTGTTCGAGGTTGATCTGGTGGTTGGCCAGTCAACCGGACCTGCCCCGAAAGAAAGCTAACACATGCAGTTCAAACGCAGCGATTTCCCAGCCGATTTTCTGTTCGGTGCGGCGACGTCGAGTTACCAGATCGAGGGCCATAGTTTTGGCGGTGCAGGAGCGACCCACTGGGACAGTTTCGCGCAAACACCGGGCAATGTTATGCGCGGCGAAAACGGCGATGTCGCCTGTGATCACTATCACCGCTATGAAGCCGACCTCGACTTGGTCGCGGGCGCAGGTCTGGACGCGTACCGGTTTTCCACAAGTTGGGCCCGGGTGTTGCCAGAGGGTCGGGGCACGCCAAACCAAGAAGGGCTGGATTTTTACGATCGCTTGACCGATGCCATGCTGGAGCGCAATCTCAAACCCTGTGCGACGCTGTATCATTGGGAGTTACCGTCGCCGCTGGCCGATCTGGGCGGTTGGCGAAACCCGGATATTTCCAAGTGGTTTGCGGATTTCACCGAGACAATCATGGGACGGATTGGCGACCGGATGTATTCGGTGGCACCGGTGAACGAGCCGTGGTGTGTCGGCTGGCTGTCGCATTTTATGGGCTATCACGCGCCCGGCCTGCGCGACATTCGCGCCACCGCGCACGCCATGCACAATATCCTGTTGGCCCATGGCCGCGCCATTGAGACAATGCGCGGATTGGGCATGGGCAATCTGGGGGCCGTGTTCAATTTTGAATGGGCCGAGCCCGCGGACGGGTCTGATGCAGCGGGCGCGGCGGCGGCGCTCTATGATGCTTATTACAATCGTTTTTTTCTGGGCGGCGTGTTTCAGGGCCGCTATCCCGATCTGGTTATGGAGGCGTTTGAGCCTCATATGCCCAAGGGCTGGCAAGACGATTTCGCGACAATAACACAGCCGCTCGATTGGTGCGGGCTGAACTATTACACCCGCAAACTGATCGGCCCGACAAGCGGTGCGTGGCCCGCGCATCAAGAGGTCACAGGCCCGCTGCCGAAAACCCAAATGGGCTGGGAAATTTATCCCGAAGGCCTGTACAAATTCCTCAAACGGACGGCTGCAGAATACACCGGCGAGCTGCCACTTATCGTCACGGAAAACGGTATGGCCAATCCGGACACCATCGAAGGCGGACAGGTTCAGGATCAGGCGCGCATTGACTATCTGTCGGCGCATTTGGCCAAAGCCAAACAGGCAATTGACGAGGGCGTGCCGCTCACGGGTTATATGTTCTGGTCGTTGCTGGACAACTATGAGTGGACGCTGGGCTATGAGAAACGGTTCGGTCTGGTGCATGTCGATTTCGACACCCAGTTGCGAACCCCCAAACAGTCATACTATGCCCTGCAACACTCACTGCGGCGCGGTTGACGCGGCCGCGATGTGAATAGGTCATTGAGGGCAAGGCGGGCTGGATGTTCTACGGCCACGCCAACGCTGCCTGTACCGGGTTCACGCTCTGATGGCTGTTGGACTTGGACGGGTTCCGGTCAGCACTTGTCTGGCGGGATACGCTGCCTATTTGTTGTGGGGATAAGGCCTGTGTGGATGGCACCTGTTTCAGGTGGTTCAATATACGCTTGTTTCCACAAGAACTGGTAAGTGCGAGTAGTTTGGGAGTAGAGCGACTTGGATGCCAGAACTCACGATTTAAAAAAATTGGGGACCCGCATTGATTATTATGCGTTCTGTACGTATATTATACGTATCTGATGCGTACTTAGTACGTACCTAGTACGTATTTGGTAAATACCTTATGCGTATCTTTAAGAGCAAGCGATTCGCTATCATCTAGATACCAAGGAGGGTGTGCATGATACAAGTTCAAGACTACACAGCGCATGTTTCCGAGAGGAAAACTACGCGGAAAGAATTAAAATTAAAGCCGTCTGTTGATGAGAAAATCAAATGGGCTGCCCAGATGGTTGGCATGGATGCGAGTACTTTCATAGCTTCTGCCGCCTATGAAAAGGCCCAAGACGTTGAGAAATCACAATTCGTGACCGTTCTAAAACAAACACAGTTTGATGCATTTGCTAAAGCTGTGGATACTAAGGGTAAGCGCAATGAGGCGTTATCCGAAGTCATCAAGAAAAGTCGCGAAATGTTTGTGGATGGCTGAGCCGAAATACGCTATTTCACAGTTTGACAAGGCGCTGCACAATCGTAGCGCCTTTACTTGTGGCGTAAAGAAAGTTGATAGCTGGCTCAAAAATTCAATATCTACACAGATCAAGGAAAACCGACTTAGAGTGTGGTGTGTGAACAATGAGGATAGCGAACTAGTTGGATTCTACTCCCTTTGCAGTCAGAGCATACAACCCCAAACGGCTCCGGGGTTGGCAACAAAAGGCGAAGTGCACGAAATACCCGTCCTATACCTGCCGGTAATTGCCACAACAAAGAAATACCAAGGATGCGGTATTGGCACAGCCTTAATGGGACACGCAATTGAGACTTCAGTAGAAGTATCTGAAAAAACAGGTGTGGCGGCACTTGTCCTAGATGTGATGGAAGACGAAAATTTCCACAAGCGAATGGAATTCTATTGCCGTTTAGGCTTTAATTTAATCGGCTATGACAACAAACGAGTATATCTATCAATTAAGGATGCAAAAGCGAGCATGTAGATGCGAAAGACCAAAGACAAGAACGCTCGTACGAACCCTACCTTAAAACCTCACAGGCCACGCGAGAGTGAACCCCACCGGAATTGCAGTGGAGCCGAAGTCACAAGCATCACCGATTATTGGTGCGGGCGGGGGGACTCGAACCCCCACGGCCAAAGGCCCACAGATTTTAAGTCTGTTATGTCTACCATTCCATCACGCCCGCTCGGAATTCGGCGCGACTTTGGCTGTTTCGTGATGGTTTGTAAACCGGATGATG
>CAXMUJ010000225.1:0-2014 GCA_964196455.1 uncultured Myxococcota bacterium
GCTTTGTCACTTGTCGCCAAGAAGGCGGTGCCGCAATGGCCGCTGATGCCTATGGTAAATTGACGGGGCGTCCGGGTGTTTGTTTTGTGACGCGCGGACCGGGTGCTGCGAACGCCAGTGCCGGTGTTCATGTCGCGTTTCAGGATTCCACGCCAATGGTTTTGTTTATTGGTCAAGTTGCCCGCAGCATGACCGAACGCGAAGCGTTTCAAGAGATCGACTATCGCCGAATGTTTGGCCAAATGGCGAAATGGGTGGCGCAAATTGATGATGCCAGTCGGATACAGGAATTTGTAACCCGCGCATTCCATACCGCCTTGTCTGGACGTCCCGGACCGGTGGTTCTGGCCCTTCCCGAAGATATGCTTTGCGATCTGATCACGCCGCCGGCGCCGCCCGCCCATGTCACCGCGCCGCGTTACACACCAGCACCCGCCGCCATGGCAGATTTGCAGGCGCGGATCGCCAGAGCCGAGCGGCCCTTGGTTATGGCAGGCGGCGGCGGTTGGACGGCAAAGGGAATTGAGGCTTTGGCGCGGTTTGCCGAAAAACAGGATATGCCGGTGACAGTATCATTGCGCTGTCAGGGGCTAATGGACAATGACCTCAAAAACTATGTCGGTCATTTTGGTGTCGGGCCAACGCCCTACCTTGCAGATGCTATGGGTGACACCGATTTGTTAATTGCCATCGGGCCACGCTTGGGCGAGTTGACGACACAGGGATATGGACTGGTCACGGTGCCGGTTCCGACACAGGATTTGGTTCATGTTTTCCCGGCGGGCGAAGAAATCGGCCGTGTCTATCAGCCGGTTCTGTCGCTGGTTTCAGACAGCGAAAGTTTTTGCGAAGCGGTCGCCGAATGGGACCCTATAGCACCGGAGCGGTTTTCGGCGCGGCGACAGGGGCTTCGGCGCTCTTATCTGGAATTTTGCAGCCCGGATTCTGTGCCCGGTGATCCACTGGCGCCCTATTTTTCGCATATGAATGACGTGTTGCCGGCGGACGCTATTATCTGCAACGGTGCGGGAAACTATGCAGCATGGTTGCACCGATTTACCAAGTTTCGCGCACCGGGATCACAACTGGCCCCGACATCGGGGTCTATGGGCTATGGTCTGCCTGCCGCTATTGCGGCGGCAACAGCAGCACCGATGCGCGAAGTTTTCGCCTTTGCCGGTGACGGATGTTTTATGATGACATGTCAGGAACTGGCAACGGCATGCCACCATAATCTTGATCTAACCGTGATTGTTATAGACAACGGTCGTTACGGGACTATTCGGGCGCATCAGGAACGGGAGTATCCAAGCCGGATATCTGGCACCGAACTGACCAATCCTGATTTCTGTGCTTTTGCACGGTCGTTTGGCGCCATGGCGGTGCTTGCGAATACGTTAGAAGAGTTCGAAGTCGCGTTAGCCAAGGCGCGGGCGCACAAGGGCGTAAGCTTGATTGAGATACCTTTGGACCGGTCGATTTTAGCCCCCGGAAAACGGCTCAGCTGATTTTGGCTGGGCACGCCGAAACGGCGTCTCAAATAATATCACCTTTGGAATGGCGGCTGCAACACTGTCTCGCGCGACCTCCATGGCCACAAAGGGCAAGGCCAAACGTCCGGTCAACAGCCACCGTATGCGTCGAATTTTGGGCCGCTTAACCGGTTGCAGAGATCAGATGGATTTCTTCAGGCGGCACTGGTGACAGTTTGATTGGCGGTTTCCAATCTGACCATCGGAAGAAAGATCACTCCGGCATACAACACCGCGCCAATATAGAACAGCATAGTGAAACCAGTCGCCTGAGCTATGAGCGGTGCAACGCCGGCGACTGTCGCGCTCATTGCGCCGTTTATTGCCCATGCCCAACTTGTCAGAGATTTGTCTTCTTGACCCGCCAAGGCCATGCCCTGAGGAAAAAGATGGCCCATGATCAAACCGCCAGGTGAAATTAGCAGAACGACGATCGCAACTTTGGTGATCATCGAAGCCCCGATTGATGCATTGACAATTGT
>CAXMUJ010000226.1:0-27183 GCA_964196455.1 uncultured Myxococcota bacterium
CGCGGGCAGAGTTCCGGTAATTTTCGAGAGCCAATTCAGGCTGTCGGTCGCCGACAGGATTACGCCCATTTGGTACCATGTCCGGGGAATAGCATGGCAAAACGTGTGCACCGCTGTGGCCGGATCAGGCGCATAGCTGTCGCGCGCCGCCAACAAAACACCAGAGGTTCCCAACGAAATAAATCCCTGCCCTGCCGACAGGCACCCCGCACCGCACGCGGCGGCGGCATTGTCGCCACCACCACCAACAACGCTCACTGACCCGGCCATGCCCCAGTCCGCCAACAGCTGGGCCCGCAAGGTCCCACCCACGTCCGACCCCTCGATCAGTCTGGGCATCTGCGCCTCGTTCAACTGGCAAGCGGTCAACAGGTCGCCTGACCAGGCCCGCGCGCCGGTGTCAAACCAGGCAGTTCCAGCACTGTCAGACATTTCTGACACGTGATCGCCGGTCAGCCACAGCCGCAAATAGTCTTTGGGCAATAAAATCTTGGCAATGCGCTCGAATATCTCGGGTTCGTTTTCCCGAACCCAGTCGACTTTGGGCGCGGTAAATCCGGGGAAAACAATATTGCCGGTCACCGACCTGAACCGGTCATCGCCATCCAGTCGCGCCGCCTGTTTGGCCGACCGCGTGTCGTTCCACAACATCGCCGGGCGCAACACCTGATCATCAACATCCAGCAGCGTGGCCCCGTGCATATGGCCCGACAGACCAATCGCGCGCACTGCGGCCAGCGCGGATCGATGCTCCGAGCGCAACTGTGCGACGGCCTGCCCGCAAGCCAGCACCCAGCCTTGCGGGTCTTGCTCTGACCAACCGCGATGCGGATGCGACACACTACATTGCGCCTCGCCAACACCGATAACGGTTTGGTCCGCATCCATTAGCAGGGCACGCAAACCTGACGTTCCCAAATCCAACCCAAGGTACATTCGCGTCTCCCGCCACCGGATATATTTGATTTAAACATAAAAAAACCTGAATTGACTTCTGAGTCAATTGCTATTTATTATAAGCCTTAAATTAAATATCGGCCCGCCTGCCGAAAGGGTTAAAATTTGGAACAACTCTCTGAAAAGTCGCCGCTTTCTGACGACGTGCGCAAACAGAACAGGCTGCGCATTTTGCGCGCCTTTCGCCAATCCCCAACCCTGTCACGGACGCAGTTGTCGCAAAAAACCGGTCTGAGCCCGGGAACCATCTCCAATATCTCGACAAAATTATTGTCAGAGCAGGTTTTGATGACTGTGCCGTCAAGAGAGATCACAGCCTCAACACAGGGACGTCCCCAAGTTCAGTTGGCCCTGAACCCTGACATTGCCAGCGTTGTCCACGGCTCGCTGTCTTATGGCCGCCTGACCCTGTGTATCAGCGACTATGCCGGGTCTCGGCAAACATCTGGTGTTGAAACGCTGATGACCGAGGGGCTGACAGGCAGACAAATCGCCGATCAAATATTCGGGGCGATCCAGCGAATAACCCCCGACACGGCCAACGTCATTTCATTGGGTGTGCAAGGCACAACCACCAAAACCCGCGACGCGGTGCTCTGGTCGCCCATTCTTGCGGATACAGCGCTGGAATTTCCACATGAACTGGCCCGCGTGACCAAAACCGGTGTGATCATCGAAAACGACTGCACAATGATTACGCGTGCACTCAATCAGCGTCAAAAAGGTCAGATACCAACCTTTGGATCGGTGCTGATGTCCTACGGGATTGGCATGGGATTACAGGTCAATGGCGCGCCGTTTCTGGGCGGCAGATCTTCGGCAACAGAGTTCGGGCACCTGCCCTATAGGCCCGGCGGCGCCCAATGCCGTTGTGGCAAGACCGGCTGCATAGAGGCCTATGCCTCGGACTATGCCATATGGCGCCGGGCCACGGGCCAAGACGCGGGTTCCCTGCCCGATGTTCCGATCTCGGCCACGATGATCCAGACAATCATCGACCGCGCCACGGCAACCGACGGGCCGGACCGGACAGCGCTGCGCGAAGCGGCCAGCGCACTGGGTGTCGGGCTGGCGACAATGTTTACCTTGTTTGACCCGTTTCCGGTGGTGTTTATCGGGCCTGGATCAGCGCTGGTCTCGATGCTGGAACAAGATCTGCGCAACAGTCTGCGCGAAAATTTTCGCGTCCAGCAGCGCCCGAACCTGAGTTTTCAAACAGAGTCCGAGGAAACCGCGTTGATCGAACAGGGTGCGGCGATTGCGGCGCTGCAAAGTCTGGACCAACAGATCGCTTATTCTGCAGCTGCGTCAAACAGTGCAAGCAATTTGTAAAACAACGCCAGTTGCGCACGCGGATCACCAACCTGCGCCGCAATCACATCATGCCAATCGCGTTTCTGCCTCACCCCGTACTGCGCGGCGACAAAACCATGGAAATGATCGAAAAAATGATCGGCCCAGTCGTCGCTATCTGCGAACTGATGCCTATGCGCTTTCCAGCCATAAAGGTTGGCATTCAATCGCTCCAGACTGTGGCCGCCCAGGAAAATCGCCGGACGTGATTTCAGCTGCATCAAATGGCGATACAATGGTGATGTCTCAGCGCTGGCTTGCATTGGATCCCCTATGTCACAGGGCAGAATGTCTTGTCACGACGCAACGTGCAAGCCTAGATCGGCTCCAGATGCTCGGTCAGAAAATCGCGCAGATGCTCGTGCTGGGCTGGCAGTTTTAGACCCTGCCCCAGCTCAGACCGGTTCTCGTCGCGATCAAACCCCGGCATATTGGTCGCAACCTCGAACAGAATGCCACCGGGCGTGCGGAAATAAATCGCTTTGAAATAATTCCGGTCCAGCACTGGCGTGACGCGGTATCCGGTGTCCATCAAGGCCGCGCGCACCCGCAGTTGCGCATCATAATCCTCGACCGCAAAGGCGATGTGATGCACGGATCCTGCCCCCTCGACCGACTTTTCAACGTCGGGCAGCCCCACCAGATCGATAATATTGGCCCCGGTTCCCTCGGCCACAGCAAAGCGGCGGGTGTTGCCGCTGGTGTCCACCGGTTGATAGCCCATAAACCCCAATACCTCGGCCATGGCACCGTCGTCGCGTATCCGCATCGAGGCCGAATGAAACCCGCGTACAGCCAAATCATCTGGGACATCACTGACCCAGGGGGTCCGATCGTCATCGGCCATTTCCACCAAAGACAATCCCTCGCCATCGGGCCCCGAGAACATCAAGCGGTTTTCACCAAACAGACTGTCTTGCGACAGATCTTTGACCCCATGCGCTGCCAGACGCTCTGCCCAGTATCCCAACGCGCCTGTTGGCACGGCAAAAGCCGAGACTCCAACTTCGCCCGTTCCCTGTTCACCGCGCTTGCGGTTGGGAAAAGGGAAATATGTCATCACGGTGCCCGGCGACCCGACCGCGTCGCCATAATACAGGTGATAAACCTCTGGCTTGTCGAAATTCACGGTCTTCTTGACGCGGCGCAGCCCCAACACATTGGTAAAAAACCCGTTGTTCACCGCCGGGCTGGAGGCGATGGACGTAATATGGTGCAGGCCTTTGATCTCGGTCAGCATGGGGTATCTCCTGTCTGGTTCGAGATCAGGTTACCCCATCACGGCAAAAGATATAATCCACAATTTTAGAGACTCATTGTTTCCAGAAACGATACAATAAGCTCTGGGAGAAACCGACAGGCCATCTGTCATTGCCCGGTCCCACACCCCTTTAGGGCGGATCGTGCAGGCGACCGGCATACCGGTCCGGATCACACCCCTGCTCGGGGGGTCGGTAACAGGCGGCCGGGGTCGCCTGTCGAGGTCGTGTTATACCCGCTCGGGTCTAGGACATTTTATCGCGAAATATATAGGCTACGATGCCAGTTCGATCGATGCCATACTTTGTTGCCAACTCGACATCTGTCAGGTTGTTCATGTACTCGACCTGATCGGAGCGAGAGTTCGCATGTGCAACGTGCACTAGCATGGCGCCGAAACTTGTTGCGACGGACATGAGCGCTGTGCTGATAGCCTCGACTACGGTCGCGACAGCGGAGTGATTTTTGTTCAGTGTATAAGCCATTGGAAACCTCATCTAACGTAACGATTTGTTTCCTCCCATGGCTGGCAATATGGCGAATTTTGGGGCAGCACACAACATACAGCGGCTCATAGCCGCTATGCGAAAATAGCAAGGCCCTCGAAAAATACTGATGTAAACCTCTGTTTTTGCGCAATTTACCGGCGGGTAAATTAACTATGGCACCCAGTCCATACCCTGGGCACTTAAAACATTTTGCATAAGGTGCAACGTGGCGGCCCGACTGAGCGCGGGGCCGCCGCTGATACTAGGCTTTGTTTTGTGGCACGGCTTTGCCCGGCTCATTCAGATCGACAATCGGTTCAACCGGCAGATCCGTGAGTTTAGAGGATGGAAATTTGGGCAGAGAAACAGGTTTTGATGCTGCAACAACGGCTGGTTTCCCGACCGGCGCTTGTGCAGCTTTGACACTTGTTGCAAACTCGCCGTACGACCGGCGAGGCCATTTGGTATAGAGGTCAAACAATTCTGCCGAGAAGGCCGCCCGAGCGTGAAACAAATCGACATTTGCGTCGATCACTGTTGTCCAGAGTTTGAGTGCGGAATTATTGGTATACATGACCTAAAGGTCTCCCATTGCAATTTGATACTTTCCAAAATGCGCCACCGGGCAGCATAGGTTCGGCAAGCTGACTTTGGCCAATCCGGATTGGTGCTTGCGTTGCACCGCACACGCATCAAACCCAGGATCAATCGCACCTTTGGCTCGTTGCGCTACCTGTTTGCCGTCACACCGGTCTAGCACTTTGACTTCCCTCGCCCAGATGGGCGCTCTACGCGGGTACTTATCTTTTTTTCAGGATATTGAAAGGTCTTAATTTGCAGACGACCGTGCGCAACTCTTTTTGAAGATGTCAGCGCCCGCGCACCGGTGTCGCGCATACAGCGCCACAACGCCCCAGGGCGGCCCAAACAACACCGATGTTAAATCCAAGGGCTATGTTAGGCACATGCGGACGTCCACCTAGCCGGTGACGCCCGCATAATTATGGAACAGATGATACAAGCTTGCCGGCCTAGGCGCGTTCGGCACCGTAAAACAGCATGGACACATGTTCGGCCTCGGCAAAAAACAACCAGCGTTCTGCAATCAGACCGGCCCCCATCGACACCAAAGCCACTGCAAACAACAGAAAGATTGCGGCACCGGCTAGGGCGGCCAGTGCAATTGCAATTGCAGGCACAATAAACAGACAGACCAGGACCAGACGGCGCAGCTTGTCCACATGTTTCCGGCCAACCTGATAACCCATCTCGCGCATCACAAAATTCGGCATTGTATGCGGTGGATCCAGCGGGCGCACCTTGCCGAACGCACCCAACCCGGTTGCCATTTCGGCTGTGTACTGGCCTTTGTCCGCCGCGCATTGCCGCCAATAGACCATTTTTACGACGCCGGCACCTACGATGATCAACGCAATCAAAAACTCGATCACAGGCGTGGTATGGCCGAACAGCGAATACAAAAAGCCGAACAAGACCGCGCCGGACGCAGCCGACGCCGCCAGATAGAATACTGGCACCAGAGGCTTGTTCCACTGACGGATTGTTCGCAGCGACCCATAGATCATGCCGGTGCAATACACTGTAATCGCCGCAAATATTGCGCAGATCGCGGCAATCACATGAAAAATATCGTTGTGATAGCCAAACAGCAAAGACAGGCCCAACAAACCGGCTGGAACATAGGTGGCAACTGCGGCCACACCTTCGCGTGACAGCCATGAACTGCGCCATTGCGAAAACGATCCAAGAGCACGTTCCGGACGCCCGAGGTGCAGCATTGACGCCAACAGGCCAACGGTGATCAGCGCCAGAGCCACGATTATCGCGCCCAGCGCCAACAAACGCCCGCCCGGCAACGCCCCAAAGGCATAGCCAAGTGACATCCAGAACAACAGACCGTAGCCCGCACCAGAGGCGGTTGTAAACAATATGACAGAATATGCAGGATGCATAACGGCTACCTCGAGAGTTTCTGATCGGCCCAGGCAAACAGCTTGTCAGCCATACTGCCATTGGGTTTGGATACAGTTTCGGATTTCAAAACAGGGATCGGGTTGACGTGTGCCGACGTCGTTTTGCGCGGTGGCAGATATTTATTGGTTGGCTTGTAGCCGAACTCGGCCAACAGATCAAAACCCTCGCGTGCCGCCACATTTTTGGACACGGCACTGTCAGGGTCGGCCAAATCACCAAAGGCACGCGCACCGGTCGGACAGGCCCGAACACAAGCGGGCTCGCGGTCCTCTTCGGCCAATGTCTCGTTGTAGATCCGGTCAACGCACAGGGTGCATTTCTTCATCACCCCGTCGTCATAGTCATATTCGCGAGCCCCATAAGGGCAGGCCCAGCTGCACAGTTTACACCCGATACACGTATCCGGATTGACCAGAACAATGCCGTCCTCTTCGCGTTTATAGGAGGCACCGGTTGGGCAAACAGTCACACAATCAGGCTCCTCGCAGTGCAGACAAGAGCGCGGGAAATGCACAGTCCGGCCCTCTGCGCCTTCGCCCAATTCATAGGAATGTACGCGATTCAACCACGCACCTGACGGATCAGCGCCGTAAGGGTCGTGATCCGACAACGGCGCGGAATGGCCGCTGGTGTTCCATTCTTTACAGGACGTGGCACAGGCCTGACAGCCGACACAAATGTCCAGATCGATGACCAGACCCAGTTTCTTGGCCGTGGTTTGGGGCAATGTGGTCATGATGTCACCTTGGGTTTGAATTCTTTGCCATAGGCCATTTTCTCAGGTGACGCCGGTTGGCTTTTGTTGCCCAGCGGCTCGAACATCGGCTCGGTCGCGCCATCCCCGTCAGCTTTCTCGATCGACACGCGCAGGTCGTACCAAGCCGCCTGCCCGGTGATCGGATCCGAATTCGAATAGCGATAACCACCGCCGCCCTCTGGCAACAGTTCGGAAATCAGGTGGTTCAGCAAAAAGCCCTGATTGCTTTCGGGGGCATCGTCATCCAGTCCCCAAGCGCCTTTGCGTTTACCAATGGCGTTCCAGGTCCAGACCGTATGCGGGTTCACACCCTCCATGGTTTTGATCTGGCACTTTACGCGCCCCTGATGGGATTCCAGCCAGACCCAGTCATCGTCCTTGGCGTCGATACTTTTGGCCACCGATGTGTGGATATACAGACGGTTCTGCGCCGTGATTTGGCGCAGCCAGGCATTTTGGCTGCCCCAGGAATGATACATGTGCATCGGACGCTGGGTGATCGCATGCAACGGATACTTGCCTTCGTCGATCATGTCCTCTTCAAACGGCGGGTACCAGTCGGGGATCGGATCAAAGTATTTCTCTACCCGCGCGCGGTGCGTTTCGGGCGGCTGTCGGTCGCCGTGACCCTGTGCTGCCAGACGGAACGCCTGCACCGGCTCACAATACAGCTGGAATATTGTCGGCAGCTTGTTTTCGCGAAACCCCATGTCCGCCGCCCAATCCAGATAATCTTTGTTTGCATGTTTGAAATAGGCCTGCTCGGGTTTCAGGTGATGCGTAAAGAACGAGCCGTTCTCGATATACTTGTCCAGCTGGTTGGGGTTCACCGGACCGCGAATATCGGTTTTGCCGTCTTCGCCGCGCCATCCCGCCAACGGTCCAATGCCCGGCGCACGCTCATGGTTAACCATATAGTCGGAATAGCCACCGGGAAACTTCGGCGATCCGTCCTTGTTGGTAAACGCAGGCAGCCCCAGCCGGGCGCCCAGATCGATCAACACTTCCTGAAAACCGCGCACATCACGATCAGGCTCGACAACCGGATACCGGATCGAGTCTGCGACCACATCTGCTTCGGAAATCGGCCGGTCCAACATGGAAATACAATCCCAGCGTTCCAGATAAGTCGTATCGGGCAAGATCAGGTCGGAATAAGACACCATTTCCGAATAATAGGCGTCGGAATAAATGATCTTGGGGATCATATAATTGCCGTCGTCGTCCTTGGCCGTCAGATGGTCAATTGTACCTTTGACATTCATCGACGAATTCCACGCCATGTTCGCCATATACATAAACAGCACATCGATGCCGTAGGGATCTTTGGTGGCGGCGTTGTTTATAACCATGTGCATCATGCCATGGGCCGACATTGGTGCGTCCCACGTAAAGCCTTTGTCGATCCGGCTCGGCTTGTCATCGCCGTCCAGCAACAGATGATCCGGACCCAAGGGGAAGCCCAGATGCGGTCCGCCCAATGGTACGTTGTTTTTGACCTGATCGTCCTTGCCATGCGGGCGCAACCAGGGTGGCGCTTGTTTCGGATAGGGTGGTTTGTACCGGAACCCGCCCGGACAATCGATCGAGCCCAGAATGATTTGCAGGATGTGGATCATACGACAGGTCTGGAAGCCGTTAGAATGCGCCGAAATCCCGCGCATCGCATGCATGGAAATGGGCCGCCCGATCATCTTGTCTTGTTTGCGTCCGGCCCAGTCCGTCCATTCCTGATCAATGACAATCTCTTGCTCGAACGCCACATTGGCCAGCTCGGCGGCGATACTGACGATCTGTTCCGCCGGAATACCGGTCGCCTCGGCCACGGCCTCGGGCGCATAGCGGTCTTCTAGATAGCGTTCAGCCATCAATTCAAAAACCGGTCGTGCCGTCCGGCCATCGGCCAAGATGCGCGCACCTGTCAGTGAGGGTGAAATGTCGGCGCTGGTCCCGTCTGCAAACCCGTTCTTGTCCGTACACCAGACCTGTGGGTTGCCATCTTCGCCGCGCGCGAACAAGCCGTCGTCGGCGGCACCTTTGTCCTGAATGACCAACCAAGGCGAGTTGGTATAGCGCACCAGATAATCCAGATCGATCTTTTGGTTGCGAAACAATTCGTGGATCAACGCACCAACAAACAATCCGTCAGTGCCGGGCCGGATGCCGACCCATTCATCGGCCACGGCATTGTAACCGGTACGCACCGGATTGATCGACACAACCTTGGCGCCGCGCTTTTTCAACTTGCCAATACCGATCTTGATCGGATTGGAGGCATGGTCTTCGGCGACACCAAACAGCATGAAATACTTGGTGTGCTCCCAATCCGGATCGCCAAATTCCCAAAATGCCCCGCCAAACGTGTACAGGCCGCCAGCGGCCATATTCACAGAACAAAACCCGCCGTGGGCAGCAAAATTCGGGGTGCCGTATTGCATGGCCCACATGCCCGTCAGCGACTGGCTCTGATCACGACCCGTAAAGAACGCCAGTTTGTGCGGATCGGTGTTGCGTGGCTTGGACAGCCATCCAGTGGCAATATCCAACGCTTCGTCCCAGCTGATCTCTTCGAATTCGCCGGACCCGCGTGGTCCGACACGCTTCATCGGCGCGCGCAGACGTGCAGGCGAATAATGCTGCATAATTCCGGCAGCGCCTTTGCCACACAGCACCCCTTTGTTCACGGGATGATCGCGGTTGCCTTCGATGTACCGAACTTTGCCATCAGTTATGTGAACATTAATACCGCAGCGACAAGCGCACATGTAGCATGTGGTCTTTTTGACCTCATCTGCAACTGGCGCGCTGAGCGCAATTTCCGGTTTTTTGTTCATGAGTGCAGCCCGATTCAGTTGATTTTCGAATTTTCGCCAGAATAGAGGCAAGCACGCCCGCACATAGAGCCAACGGCATCAAGCCATTAGTCCAGTTATATCCGAAAGTCCAGTTAGGTCCGAACCGCCTCCGATTTTGGATCATACATTGGCCGTGTGGCGACTTCTGCGGCGTGGCGGACACCTGCAACCTCGATCATGTAATCAGACGACAGCATATCGGCCACGGTTTCGCCTTTGCAAGGAACATAGCCCAAACCGACCGATGCCCCCAAACTATGGCCGTAATTGCCCGATGTCAGATAGCTGACGATCTTGCCGTCGCGCAGGATCGGCTCGTTGTGATAGAGCATCACGTCGGGCTCCTTCATTTTGAACTGGACCATCCGGTTTTCCAATCCGGCCTCGCGCTTGCGCATCACCGCGTCATAGCCGTTGAAATCGGTCTTGTCTTTGGCCACGGCAAATCCCAAACCCGCTTCCAGCACATGATCTTCGTCAGTGATATCATGACCGTAGTGGCGAAATGCCTTTTCGATCCGGCAACTGTCCATTGCATGCAAACCGCATAGCTTCAGCCCGTGATCTGCACCCGCATCAGTGATGGCCTCAAAGACATGGGCCGCCTGATCGCTGGATACATAAATCTCGAAGCCCAGTTCGCCGACATAGGATACCCTGTGCGCGCGCGCCAGTCCCATGCCGATCTCTATCTCTTTGGCCATGCCGAACGGGTGTGTCGCATTGGTGAAATCGTTGGGCGAACAACCAGCCAGAACCGCGCGTGTTTTTGGCCCCATAACACAGATTACCGCCTCTGCTGCGGTCACATCCACAATCGCAACATTGGCGTCACCGCGATACCTGTTCAACCAGTGCAGATCACGTTGCAGTGTCGCTGCGGGCACCACCAACAAGAAAGCCGTTTGTGACAAGCGCGTAACCGTCAGATCGCACTCGATACCGCCACGGTCGTTTAGCATTTGGGTGTAGACCAGCCGACCTTCGGCCACGTCCATCTGATTTGCACAAACTTTGTTCAGGAACCTGGCTGCATCGCGCCCGTCTACCCTGATTTTGCCGAATGACGACATGTCATACAGGCCGACGCCATTGCGCAGCGCCAGATGTTCGGCCCGTGAGTTCTCGAACCAGTTCTGCCGCTTCCAGCTATACTCGTACACCGGCGCCTGCCCCGCATTGGCAAACCAGTTCGCCCGCTCCCAACCCGCTGTTTCACCAAAACATGCCCCCGCAGATTTCAGGTGTTCATGCAGGGCCGAGCGCCGGACCCCACGCGCGGTTTCAGGCTGTCGATACGGAAAATGATCGGCATAGAGCAGACCAAGCGTTTCGCTGACACGTTCGCGCAGGTATTTGCGGTTTTTCTGAAACGGTTGTGCCCGCCTGATATCACTTTCCCACAGATCAAACGGCGGTGCGCCAGTGTCCATCCAGTCGGCCAACGCCATACCGGCCCCGCCAGACGAGACGATACCGATAGAGTTATAGCCAGCCGCGACCCAATAACCGCCAACTTCTGGCGCTTCGCCAAGGTAATACCGGTCATCAGGGGTGAAACTCTCGGGCCCGTTGAAAAACGTGTGGATACCGGCACTTTCCAGCAATGGCATCCGATTGATACCCATTTCCAAAATTGGCTCAAAATGATCGAAATCCTCGGGCAATTGATCGAATTCAAAGTCCTCGGGTATGCCGTTCATACCCCAAGGCTTGGCCTTGGGCTCAAAGGCACCCAGCAACAGTTTACCCGCATCCTCTTTGTAGTAGGCACACTCATCGGGCACCCGCAAAACCGGCAAACGGCCAAGGTTTTCAATGCCTTCAGTCACAATATAAAAATGCTCACAGGCATGCAGAGGCAAGGTAACACCCGACGTGGCCGCCAGATCACGCGCCCACATCCCGCCGCAGTTCACCACCATATCCGCCTCGATATGGCCCTGCTCTTCGCCGCGTTGCCAGCTGACACCGGTGACACGACCGCCGGCTTTGTGCACCTGTGTAACTTTCACACCTTCGTGGATCTTTGCCCCGTTCATCCGGGCACCTTTGGCCAATGCCAAAGCAATATTGGCCGGATCGGCTTGCCCGTCTTTGGGCAAGTGCACGGCGGCTTTGACATCGGACACATTCACATGCGGGTACAGCGCCTGCACCTCGCTGGGCGACACCTCATGCACTTCGATATCAAAGGCACGGGCCAGGCTGGCTTGGCGCAATATCTCTTCTTTGCGGTGATCCGTCAGCGCCACCGTCAAGGACCCGTTCTGACGCATGCCAGTCGAAACTCCGGTTTCTGCTTCCAGCTTCATATACAGCTCGGCCGAATATTTCGCCAGTTGGGTCTGGTTTTTCGAGGGCCGCAATTGCCCGATCAAACCGGCCGCGTGCCATGTGGTGCCACTGGTCAGCTGTTTGCGCTCCAGCAAAACAATATCGGTCCAGCCTTTTTTGGCCAGATGATAGGCTACAGAACAGCCCGAAACGCCGCCCCCGATGATAACAACGCGGGCTTTGGTTTGAATATCAGCCATCATAATCCTGCATTTTCTGTTTGTAGGTTGCGACCAGTTCCGCCTCGGTTGCGCCCATGTCATAGGCGGGACTGCTGAGCGGTGAAACGGTCTCAATTTCAATTTTGACGATTAGCTTTATCTTGTCCGCCAAGTCGCCCCATTCGGCGCTGAACTTCGGAAACAGGTTTTCGAAAGCATCAGTGCCACGTCGCACCAATCCTGCCTGCCCGCGCAGCCGCAGCCCCTTGCGGTTCAGCGGATTGACGAAATTGACCTCGACCTCCGGCTGGTTCTGGATGTTGGTTACGGTTTGCGGCGAGCGGATTTCGCCGAACGCCACTGTGCGGTCATCCAGCACAACAAACGTCCCCTTGGGCGATACGTTGGGATGCCCGCCAACGCTGACTGTGGCGACGAAACCCAGCCGCCACGTTTCGATCAGATCAATCATTTTTGGGGTCAGTGTAGCCTCGGTCACGCCCGTATCCTTGCGTTTTCGGGATCCCAAAGCGGCTGGTCTTCTTGGACCACAGCCTTGTACCTCTGGCCATAAATCTCCACTTCCAACTCGGTTCCGGGGACCGCCAGATCAGCGCGAACAACCCCAAGCGCCACCGACGCGTTGATCCGGTACCCCCAGTCACCGCTGGTGGTTTCACCCACCACCTGATCATTATGCCAAATCGACGACATATAGGGCGCATCACTGTCCCCCGCATCGACGATCATTGTCACAAAACCTTTCTTGCGACCTTGCTGCATTTCGTTTTTCAGCGCCGCTTTTCCGGGAAAATCCTGCGGCTTGAGAAGTCGAATGAACCGTTCCAGGCCGCCCTCCAGCAAAGTGTAGTCGGTGGACAAGTCACCCTTCCACGTCCGATAGCCCTTTTCGATCCGCATCGAATTCAATGCATACATGCCAAACGGCTTGGCACCTGCGGCGGTAACCGCCTGATAAACAACCGCACTGTCGTCAAAGCGCGTGTGGATTTCCCAACCCAACTCACCACCGAAGCAGATCCGCATCAATTTGGCGGGTTTGCCTGCAACTGTCGCGTCCTGATGCGTCAGCCACGCCGTGGTCAGATCGGCGTCCGGGCTCAAGCCTGCGATCAGATCGCGCGAGTTTGGCCCGCACACCAACAGGGTGCTGTAGTCACGGGTCACATCAACCAGCGACAGCGATCCATCTGTCGGCAGCAGCTTTTCGAGATGTTCAAAATCGTGCCACTGCGCAACAGCGGCAGTCATCAGCATAAAGTCGTCGTCGCCAAACCGGATGATCGTCACCTCGGTGACAATCCGGCCACGGCTGTCGGAAAAATAGCCGAGGTTCATGCGGCCTGCTTTGGGCAGAGCACCCGCGATCTGACAGCGAAGCCATTCCGCGGCCCCCGCGCCCTTGAGCGTGTAGCGCGAGAAACCCGGCATATCCAGAACGCCTGCCGCATCGCGACACGCCTCGACCTCTTCTTTGATGCGCACCGCCCATGGGCCGCGCCGATCCCACGAATGCGTTGCCTCTTCGCTGGTGTCGTCGCTGTCGTGTGCGTACCAGTTGGCGCGCTCCCAGCCATTATAGGCCCCCATCTGGGCACCGGCTGCCAAAAGGGCCGCGTGGTTGGGCGACAGTTTCTTGTCGCGCCCTGCCGGCCATTCGTGATGTGGAAAGTGCATGGCATATTCATGGCCATAGGTTTCAACCGCTTTGGACAGGCAATAATCGTGGTCGGCAAAGTCGGTATAGCGACGCGGATCGACTGCCCACATATCCAGCTCGGTTTCGCCGTGCATGATCCATTCAGACAGGACCTTGCCCGCGCCACCACCTTGGGCAATGCCGAATGTAAAACTGTGCGCCTCGAAGGCGTTTTTAACGCCGGGCATCGGTCCAATCATCGGCAATCCGTCCGGTGCATAAGGGATCGGGCCGTTAATGTTGCGCCCCACGCCTGCCGCGCCCAGCGCAGGAACACGTTCCATCGCGTCCTCAATATAATATTCCAGTCGCTCCAAATCATCTGGATAAAGCTGGAACGAGAAATCGTCGGGCATTGGATCATCCGGCGTCACCCAATGGGCCTTACAGTTCCGCTCATAGGGGCCAAGGTTCAGCCCGTTTTTATCCTGACGCAGATAATAGCTGACGTCTACGTCGCGCAGCAGCGGCACCTTGCGCCCGGTTTCCTTGGTCCACGCTGCCAGTTCGGGGATTTCCTCGGTCAGGAAATACTGGTGCGACATCACCACCATCGGCACGGTTCGACCGCCGAACGGCTTGAACATCTCGCCGACCCGCTGGGCATAATATCCGGCGCAATTGGCAACATAGTCACATCGGATGTCACCCTTTTCGGTTTTAACAATCCATTCGTCGCCGTCACGGTCTATTCCGGTAACCGGGCAGAACCGCTCAACTCGTGCTCCCGCTTGGCGTGCACCTTTGGCCAGAGCCTGCGTCAATTGTGCCGGATCGATATCACCGTCCAAGGCATCCCAAAGGCCGCCCACCAAATCATGTGTTTCCATAAATGGATGATGCAGCTTCAATTCTTCCGGCGTACACACGTCCATCTGCAGCCCTTGATAGCGCCCCATTCCGGCAACCCGCTCGAACTCTTGCATGCGGATCTTGGAATGCGCCAACCGGATCGAGCCGGTGACATGGTAATTCATCGGATAGTCGACATCGTCGGCCAATGTCCTGTACATCGACGCCGAATAGCGCTGCATGTTCATCACCGCCCACGAACCGGCAAAGTTGGGCACATTGCCCGCCGCGTGCCATGTCGACCCAGCCGTCAATTCGTTCTTTTCGAGCAAAACACAATCGGTCCAGCCTGCCTTGGCCAGATGATAGAGCGCCGAGGCGCCAACGACGCCGCCTCCGATGATTACGACCCGTGCCGTTGTGGGAAAATCAGCCATATTTCAGTCCTCAGTCCAAAACCAGACGGACCGCCAGCCCGCCAAATACAATTGCAGATAACTTGTTCAATGCACCGGAAAACCGGTGCAGCCGCGCCGCAGCAAGCCCGGCAAATATTCCGATCAGCCCATCCGTGATGACCCCGCCCAAGGCCAGCATGACACCCAGTATGATAATCTGCTGCCAGACCGGCCCGATGGAGGGATCAGTGAATTGCGGCAGGAATGCCAGCACAAACAGGGCAACTTTGGGGTTCAGGATGTTGGTCAGAAAGCCGCGCCGAAATGCCCGCCATATGGCAACGGCGCCTTTGCCCTGTCGCAAATTCGATCCCGCACGCCAACTCTGGACGGCCAGATAAGCCAGATAGGCGGCGCCAACATACCGGATTGCCTCATAAGCCGCCGGATAGGCCAGCAACAGCACCGCCAGCCCAACCGCAGCCAGCGCCACATGCACCAAAACCCCTGTGGAAATCCCCGCGGCGGCGGCGGCGCCTGCGCGTGGCCCGCCTGTCATGCCCGATGCGATTGTGAACATCATGTCGGCGCCAGGCGTCAGATACAGGATCATCGCCGCTCCCATAAAGGTCGCGATGGTCCAGCCGTCCATAGCCATGAATGTCGCCAACATCAGTCTCTCTCGATCTGTGGCAAGCCGTCGGAAATGTCGTAATAGTCACCCTTGTCCTGGACAAAGATGTGTTTGGATTGGCGAATTCCCGTCGGCCCGTCCAGCGATCCTGACGCCACCGATGTCGCGCCCTCGCCGGCCATTTCCCAAAACAAGCTGGAGCCGCATTCGGTGCAAAAACCGCGCCGGGCATGATCCGAAGACTGATACCACTTCAGCCCGTGATTTCGGGTAAGTGTCAGTTTTTCAGTCGGCACCTGCGTCGACGACCAATAATGTCCGCTGCTTTTGCGGCATTGACCGCAATGGCAGGCTATAGAGGGCCGCAAATCACCCGACAGCTCAAACGTCACCGCCCCACACAAACAAGATCCTGCAATCATCATTTTATCCTCGCATTTTATTTCAATAAACCGGTGGTGCGATCACCCAGATCGCCTCTGCCGGTGAGTCATAAGGGTTTGACCAACGATAAGATTCTCCGCGTATACGAAAGCTGTCGCCAGGGTTCAGGTCGAATTCTTGGTCTGCCAAAAACAGCTTCAATCGACCCGACACCAGATAGGCCACTTCTTGTGTCGGCCTGCTGACCGGCTCAGTTTTTTCTGCGCCCGGCGCAAAAGAGCAGTGGAACATTTCGAAGTCATCGGTCAGGTCAGGCGACAACAATTCCTCTTGCAGCCCGTCTTCACCCAAGCCCAACCGTCGACGTGCACCCTTGCGTACGATCCGGCCCTGCTCATGCGGCTCTGCCGCCGCCTGTCCGAAAAATAACGAGATATTCACGCCCAGACGTTCGGCAAGACGCCCAAGCTCGTCAATCGACGGTCGGGACAGATCACGCTCGACCTGCGACATCCAACCGACAGAACGCCCCATCTGCTCGGCCAGATCCACCAACGTCATCCCACGCGTCTTGCGCAGCGCCCGAATATCTTGGCCGACCGATTGCGTTTGCGGATGTGGTTGTTGACGGTTCATTGCGACTCCCTGAACAAATCCTGCCACACCCGTGAAATTTTGCAAGCTTTTTTCACGCCCATCAAAGCTCTAAAACCAACTGGACCGAAGCTTGCCCGCGCCTTGGACTTGTCAGCCCTCGGGACTGCCTCTAGCGTGCGTGAAAAAAGAGGATCGATAATGACGTTTGTTGACACCGCCAAGACCACGGCTGCCCAAGCCCGCCGCCGCGTAATTATGCCCGAAGCCGGAGACAGACGCGTTCTGGCTGCTGCTGACATTATCGCCGCCCAAGGCTTTGCCATTCCGGTGTTGTTTGGCACCCAACCGCGCGCCGGTTGCGAGGTGATTGATCCGGCCAGCGTCGATATTGCGCCGATTGCCGATGTGATCAAACAGCGCCGCCCGAAAACCACAGACCAAGAGGCCGCAACCCGGTTGCAAGAACCAATGACACTGGCCGCAGGTCTTGTGGCGACCGGCCACGCCGATGCCATGGTCGCCGGTGCCGCAACCGCCACACGCGATGTGATCCGGGGCGGCTTTTTTGCCATCGGGATGCAGGCCGGTGTCAAAGTCGCATCGAGCTATTTTGTCGTGTTGCTGCCAGATCGCGACCCGCTGTTTCTGGCTGACTGTGCGCTGAACATTGCACCCGACGCCGCCGCACTGGCCGACATTGCCATTGCCACCAGCCAGTCGGCAGCAGCATTGACAGGCACGGCCGCGCGCACTGCGTTTTTGTCCTATTCCACCCATGCCTCGGGCGCAGGCGACAGCGTCGATACCGTACGCGAGGCGCTGGATATCGCACGCACGGCGCGCCCCGATCTGATGTTTGACGGCCCATTACAGGCGGATGCGGCCCTGTCGACGCGGATTGCCAAAACCAAAGGCGTTTCCGGTACCGTCGCAGGACAGGCCAACACGCTGATATTTCCAACACTGGACGCGGGCAATATCGGCTATAAACTGTTGCAGGAATTGGCCGGTGCACAGGCCATAGGCCCCTTTTTGCAAGGCTTTGCAAAACCGATCTGTGATCTGTCGCGCGGCGCCACAGTCGATGACATCGTGGCGGCCGCAGCAATTACCATGGCCTCGATATCAGGCGGCCCCTAGTTCGAAAGAAACCATTATGACCGATCTCAATTTCAACGGAGCCATCGAGGGGATATATGAAACCCATATCACGGTGACCGATTTGCAAAAGTCGATTTCGTTTTATCGTGATGCTCTGGGGTTGGAACTGGCAACGGAAATACCTGAACGCAACCTTGCATTTTTCTGGGTTGGTCAGAAATCGGAGGCAATGCTTGGGCTTTGGGCCGCGCCATCGGGTCCGTTGCGCATGACATTACACTTTGCTTTTCGCACAAAATTATCCGGCATTTTGTCTGCTTGCGACACTTTGACTGCCGCAGGGGTGCAGCCCTTGGGCTTCCACGGCCAACCGGTGACAGAACCGGTGGTGATCGGCTGGATGCCAGCAGCCTCGATCTATTTCAAGGATCCCGACGGGCATTCGATTGAAATGCTCTGTGTTCTGGATCAGCAGGCTGACAAGGATTTTGGTGTCGGGCCGTATTCAGACTGGATCGCACGGCCGACAAATTAAAACGGCGCAGCCGGTGTCCCGAATGCGCCGTTCTTTATCTAACAGTGGCTACGACTATGCGCTTTTTTGTGGGCGCATGTCCGCGGGATCAATCCCGGCAACGGCAACTGGTTTTTTCATCGCATCGCGACGGAACGGCTCGCCCAACTCTTGGTTCAGAACCACTTCGATCAGGGTTGTGATACCGTCGTTCATCTGCTCTTTGATCGCAGTGTTCAGTGCTGCGGTTACTTCGTCCATTGTACGAACCTGAACACCTTTCAGACCACAGGCATTGGCGATACCGGCATAGGTCACATCCTGATCCAGCTCTGTGCCGACGAAATTGTCAGCATACCACAGGGTCGTGTTGCGCTTTTCCGCGCCCCATTGGTAGTTGCGGAATACCACTTGGGTAATCGCAGGCCAGTCGCCACGACCAATAGCCGTTAGCTCGTTGACCGAGATCCCAAACGCACCGTCGCCGGAAAATCCAACCACCGGAACATCCGGACAGCCGATTTTCGCACCGGCAATCGCTGGCAAGCCATAGCCACAAGGGCCAAACAGGCCCGGAGCCAGATATTTGCGCGGTTGCTCGAACGAGGGATAGGCATTGCCGATTGCACAGTTATTGCCGATGTCGGACGAGATAATCGCATCCTTGGGCATAGCAGACTGGATTGCACGCCAAACCATACGCGGGCTCATATGCTCTGGTTGACGGGTGCGGGCACGCTCGTTCCAGGTTGTGCCTACATCATCATCCTCGTGGTCCATCGAGGACAATTCCTGTGCCCAAGCGGATTTGGTTGTCGCAATTGTTGCCAAACGATCGTCGCGTCCGGCATCGCCGGCATCATCCGACAATTTGGACAGCAGATCACGGGCAACTTTGCCGGCGTCGCCAACAATACCCACAGAGACCCTTTTGGTCAGCCCGATGCGGTCAGGGTTCATATCGACCTGAATGATCTTGGCGTCTTTGGGCCAGTAATCAATGCCGTAACCCGGCAAAGTCGAGAATGGGTTCAACCGTGTTCCCAATGCCAGAACAACGTCCGCCTGCGAGATCAACTGCATGCCCGCCTTGGAGCCGTTATAGCCCAAAGGACCCGCATGCAAAGGATGCGAACCAGGGAAGGCGTCGTTGTGCTGATAGCCACAGCAAACAGGCGCGCTCAGACGTTCGGCCAGCTTGGCACTGTCACCAATTGCACCGGCCAAAACAACACCGGCACCATTGAGAATAACCGGGAACTTGGCGGTCGACAGCAACTCTGCCGCGGCTGCGATGGCGTCTTCGCCACCCGACGGGCGTTCAAAGGACAGGATATCTGGCAGATCAATGTCGATAATCTGGGTCCAGAAATCGCGTGGAATGTTTATCTGCGCCGGAGCCGAATGGCGCTTGGCTTGCAAGATCACCCGGTTCAGAACTTCGGCAATACGTGATGGGTCGCGCACTTCTTCTTGATAGGCAACCATGTCGGAAAACAGAGCCATTTGCTCGACTTCCTGAAATCCGCCCTGTCCGATTGTCTTGTTGGCGGCCTGCGGTGTCACCAGCAACAACGGTGTGTGGTTCCAATAAGCGGTTTTGACAGGTGTGACAAAGTTTGTGATACCCGGGCCGTTTTGCGCGACCATCATCGACATCTTGCCGGTGGCGCGTGTGTAGCCGTCTGCCATGTAACCGCCACTGGTTTCGTGGGCCACATCCCAGAATTTAATCCCCGCAACCGGAAACAAATCGGATATTGGCATCATAGCCGAACCGATAATGCCAAAAGCATGTTCGATCCCGTGCATCTGCAAAACCTTTACAAAGGCTTCTTCGGTATTCATTTTCATGTGAGTCTCTCCAACCAGTAAAAATGCGTCTGGCCCTAAATCGCCCGAATCTTCGAACAATATTAGGGCCAGACGATATTGAACTTAAGTCCAGTGCGAGCTAGGCCAATTTTAGCCTTTGCCTTTCCACGGAACCAGTTTGTTTTCGGCGATCCGCATCAGCACATCGATGCCATAACCAATGACGCCAATGATAATAATCCCGATGATAACAATGTCGGTCAGCTGGAACTTGGATGCGGCAATAATCATTTTACCGGCACCTTTTTCCGCCGCAACCAGTTCGGCGGCAACAACCGTACCCCAACAGACCCCCATCGCAACCCGCGCACCGGTAAAGATTTCCGGTAACGAATTGGGCAGGATGACCCGCATCAAGATCTGCGTCTTGCTGGCCCCTAATGAATAGGCCGCATGCACCTTGGAGATACTGACCCCGGACACGCCTGCGCGCGCCGCAATCGTCATAATCCACAACGCCGCCAAGAACAGCAGGCTGATCTTGCCTTCTTCGCCGATACCGAACCAGATGATGATCAGCGGGATCAACGCCAGTGGTGGCACCGGACGCATGAACTCGACAATCGGGTTAAACCAACCCCGCATCCAACTGTTCAGACCCATGGCAAATCCCAGCGGAATACCAAAGATACAGCCAAGCGCAAAGCCGATGACAACACGGATCAGCGACCAGAACACGTTTTCCCACAAGCCGATATTCTGATAGCCTTCGGCGTTCAGGGTCATAAAGCGTTTCCAGACCGCTTCTGGTGGCGGCAGAAACAGAGCCTCCATTTGCCAACCGGCGTCGGGGCGAACAGACAGGCTGCCCTTTTTGGTCATAAAGACACTGGCGTCATCCAATTGGACCGTTTGCTCGGGCACAATAGGCTGACCACCAACCGCCGTGACTTTGAAACCATCCTCGGCACCACCGTCGTCATTTTTTTGCGCGCGAACCAATGCAGACCGGCGCGCACCAATGGCCACAGCATCGTCCTTGGCAAAGCCGTCACCGCCGTCAGCCGACGTTTCCGGCTTATCGACTTTTTCGCCGACCTTGTGGACCAACACTTTGATCGACGCGTTGTCGGTCTCGCCGGCTGCGTTGGTCGCGGTATATTCAATGGTCATTTCCCCCAAAAAGGGCGCAGGCACATGGACCGGAACCAATTTGGAACCCGTGGCCACACCCCACAGAAAGAACAACGCAATCACCGCGGCAACAGATGCGATACGGTTGGCGACAACCGAACTTTCGTCGCCAAAAGTCACAGTTTTCAAACTGCCATAGCCTTTGACCTGATGCCGTGTTTTCTCATAGGCGTTATAGGCCAGATAGCACACGCCGCTGAACGCCAGATACAGCACAAAGATCATCACAATGCCCAGAACCATCCACAACGTTGATCCAATTAGACTAAAAATATCTCCTAACATTACGCGTCCTCCGTTCTGCCCATGATTTCTTCTTCCATATCCCAAATCATGTTCAGGATTTCGTCGCGGGTCGGACCAAAGTCCTTGTGGCGTTTAACCTCTCGCAGGTCGGCACCAACACCTATTTCCGCAAACGGCAGACGGTATTCCTTGTGCACGCGACCGGGCCGTGGCGCCATGACCAACAGCCGTTCACCCAGCAACAAAGCCTCTTCCACCGAGTGCGTGATCAAGATGATAGTCTTGCCGGTCTTCTTCCAGATATCCAGAACAAGTGACTGCATTTTCTCGCGGGTCAGCGCATCCAGCGCGCCCAGCGGTTCATCCATCAGGATAACGTCGGGATCATTGGCCAGACACCGTGCAAGAGCCACACGTTGCTGCATACCACCCGACATTTCGTAGATCATTTTTTCGCCAAAGTCCTGCAAACCTACAATGTCCAAAAGCTCTTGGGTCCGTTTGGCGATCTCGTCTTTGGGTGTGCCCTTCATACTGGGGCCAAAACCGATATTTGTGTTCACATCCATCCACTCGAACAGCGCGCCATGCTGGAACACCATTCCTCGCGCAGGGCTTGGGCCGATAATCGCCTCACCCCCCAACACCACTTTGCCTTCGGATTGGGCCAAAAATCCGGCCAATATGTTCAGCAATGTGGACTTGCCACAGCCCGATGGCCCAAGCACCGCCAACAGTTCGCCCTCTTTGATATCCAGATTTATATTTTTAAGGGCTTCGACCTTGCTACCATTGGGCAATTCAAAGGTCATAGATACGTTGTCAATAATCAGCTCTGACATGTGTCCTCCTTCCGATTGTTATGATTGTTGTAATATCGGCAAAGTAGAAAGGCGCGACCGGTAAAAACCGACCGCACCAATTCAATCTTGCAAAGCAGGCTTACATTTTTGCGGCAGCCGCCAAGTAACTTGCGTCAACCGCGCTGTCGTATGACTCACGTGCAGCATCGATGGTGCCCTGTTCAACAAAGAAGTCCGCGACCTCTTTGAGGAAAGTTTGCGTACCACCACCCAGCCATTTTTCGCTCAACTGTTCTTCAATCGAAGGGAAGACAAAACCAGCAAGCGTTTGTACTGTTGCTTCTTCGTCCATACCCGCAGCTTTGGCGATAGTTGGCAGCATGGCATCCATGCCACCAGCGGCGTATTTGGCATTCATGTCACCTGTTACTTTCAGGAACGTTGTCAGCAACTCGGCGTTTTCTTCGGCCCAGGACGTGGCCACAGTCGTGGCGTCAAACACTTGAATGCCCAGCGCTTCTTTTTCGGCACCGGTCATCAAGGTATTGCCGTATTCCTTCATACGACGCAGCGAACCGCCCCAACCACAAACCATATCCAGGCTGCCGTTGGCAAATGCGGCCGCACCGTCCGGTGGCGCCATGTCGACGATTTCCATTGTCGATGTATCAACGCCGAAATGCGCCATCTGCTTCAGGAAGCCGTAATGTGCAGCAGTCCCCAATGGCACCGCAACTTCTTTACCTTCCAGCTCTTTGGCGCTGTCTTTGTCAATTTCCAGATCGGACCGCACAACACAGTTGTCATTCTCGGAGTAGGACACCGCGACATCTACAACTTGCAGATCTTGCCCGGCAGAGGCTGCGACAACAAACGGCGGAATTCCTTGACTAAAGGAAATATGTACATCGCCCGACGCCATTGCTGCGGACATTGCGGTACCGGCATCAAACGATACCCACTTAACTGGAATGCCCAACGCCTCTTCATAGATTTCGTTTACCTGAGCGAACTGGTTCGGTGTTGGCCATTCCAAGAAATAGGCCACCACCAGCTCGTCCACTGCTTGTGCTTTCACCGCGCCTGTAAACGCAGTAGCAGCCATCAAAGCCGCCAATAGTGTTGTTTTGATCTTCATGAAGTGTCTCCTGTTTGAACTATGTAAGTGAACCAGATGTTCTCTTATTTTAGTTTTTGCATCTCCGGCTATGCCCGCTCGGACAGATACAGTCGCATGATTGGTCGAAAATTCGATTCTCTCCAAGAAGTTTCGAATACATCGCAATCTGCACCATCAACGTCTGTTACGCCGCATTCCGATAGCTCCAAAACTCCGAGACAATAAGACCAGTTAGCGGTTAAGATGATTTTGCACCCGCGCCACACCTTCGGCGATCATGTCGCTGGAGATCGAGGAATACGCCATTCGGAAAAAGTTTTTCGGAATGTGCGGGCCGCAAAAGAACGCCTCTCCGGGTTCGATCAACACACCCTCTTTGCGCAAATCCACCGTCAACTGCGTCGCATCCAGATCCTCGGGGCCCTCAATCCAAATCGCAGCACCGCCAAATTCCGATGCGCCCAGACTATTGATCCGCGCCGAACTCAAAGCGTCGAGCATAACCTGGCGTCGTTTCTTGAACGCATCTTTCAAGCGCTGGACGTGGGCGTTGTAGTGCCCCAAAGCCAGAAAATGCGCTGTTGTGCGTTGGGTTGATCCAGGCGGGTGGCGCATGACCAAGACCCGCAGACAGCGCACCTCTTCGATAAACGGCGCCGAGGCCGCCATATAGCCCAACCGCAACCCCGGGAACAACGATTTGGAAAAACTGCCGACATGAATGACCCGTCCATTGTTGGCCTGGCTCATCAAAGCCGGCTTTGTCGGGCGTAAAAAGCTCATCTCGAAATCATAATCGTCCTCGAGGATCAGAAAGTCGCGTTCTTCGGCCAACTGCAAAAGCCTGCGACGACGCGACATCGGCAAAGTGGCCCCGGTCGGGGCCTGATGGCTGGGCGACACACAGACCAGATCGACATCTTCGGGGATCAACTCGGGCGGCAGACCCTGTTCGTCAACCGGAACCGGTATAATCTGGCAACCGGCCATCAGCAGAACTTCGCGCAGATCGGGATAGCCTGGTTCCTCTATGACCACTTTCAGTCCGGGTCTTTTGTCCGACAGGAGTTGGATGGCAAACCACAAGCCGTTCTGCGCCCCCAGCGTCACCAGTATCTGTTCGCGTGGGACAACGATCCCGCGCGACGGTAAGCTGTGCGACCGGATATATTCAACCAACCGGCTGTCATCGGTGTTGCGTGTGTCGCCTGCGACCTGATCAAATTCGCGCTTGCCCCATGCCCGACGCGCACAATCGCGCCAAATATCATGCGGAAACAAATCGCTGTCCAATTGCCCGTAAATGAAGGGGAACGGATAGGCGCGCCAGTCAAGTGGCTTGTGCAAAACCCGCATGGTACCAACGCGGGTTTTAATCCAGTCATCCCACTTTACAGTGTCGGTTTTTGCCACCGGCAGGTCCAGTCCCGAACTCAGCAGTCCAGGCGCATCGGACGCCACAAAATAGCCGCTTCTTGGGGCCGAATTCAAATAGCCGTCTGCTACCAGCTCTTGGAACACCAACGACGCCGTTATGCGTGCAATGCCCAAATGATCGGCCAGACGACGGCTGCTGGGCAATCGTTGACCCGGCGTGAACCGGCGCGACAGGATGGCCTCTGCGATTTTTTCGCGCAGCTGGGCCTGCAAGCCGATGCCGGACTGCCGGTCCAGAAAAAACTGATCTACTGATATTTTCATGGCCCTAGAATAGGCCCGCAAACCGGGCGGCGCAACTGGCCTTATTAAATGGTGTATCTGGGGTTATTTGTGGACGAGTGGAATTGACAAGGTTACTATAGACCAGTCCGAACATTCGGCGTGTCCCACCCCCTTTTGCGGAGATTGATATGAAATATCGCGGCAACTCTTTGGAACAGTTCTGGATGCCCTTCACGCCCAACCGTGAATTCAAGGCCGCGCCCAGAATGGTAAACCGTGCCAGCGGCACCTATCTCTATGATCAAAACGATGACCAGATCATCGACGCCTCGTCCGGCCTGTTCTGTTCACCGGCGGGCCACTGCCACCCGAAAATTATCGAGGCTGTGCACGAGCAAATGAAGCAGCTCACCTATACGGCGCCCTTTGGCACGGCCCATGACGGCAGTTTTGCGCTGGCGGAACGGCTGTCTCGTTTGACCCCTGAAGGCATCAACCACGTATTTTTTGTGAACTCCGGTTCCGAAGCCATCGATACTGCGCTGAAAATCATCATGGCCTATAACGGCGCGCGGGGACAGGCGCAGCGCAATCGCTTTGTCAGCCGCGAGCGTGCCTACCACGGCGTCAATATCGGTGGTGTCTCGCTGTCAGGTCTGGTTAAAAACCGCGATACGTTCCCGATTGTGATGCCAAACGTTGTGATGATGCGCCACACATGGACCGGCCAAGACATCAACGTGCCAGGACAGCCGGAACACGGGGTCGAACTGGCCGATGATCTGCAACGGATTTGCGATACCTACAACGGCAACACCATTTCCGCGGTATTTGTCGAGCCTGTGGCCGGATCAACCGGTGTTTTGGTGCCCCCCAAAGGCTATCTGGAACGACTGCGCGAGATCTGTGATGCCAACGGTATTCTGCTGGTGTTTGACGAAGTTATCACCGGCTTTGGCCGATTGGGCGACCCGTTCGCTGCCCAAACATTCAACGTAAAACCGGATATTATGACAATGGCCAAGGCTTTGACAAACGGGTCTATCCCCATGGGCGCTGTGGCGGTCAAAGACGAGATTTATGACACCGTTGTCAACAATTCTCCCGAAGGGGCGATCGAGCTTTTCCACGGCTACACCTACTCCGGTCATCCAGCCGCCTGTGCCGCCGGCTTGGCGACACTGGATATATTCGAAGAAGAGGGCTTGTTCCAACGGTCCGCAGACATGGCACCCTATTTCCAAGAAGCCGTACATTCTTTGGCCGATCACGAGCTGGTCAAGGATGTCCGGTCCATTGGCATGATCGCCGGCATCGAGGTACATCCGGACCCTGCGCCGGGCGTGCGCGGCGTTAAAATGCAAAAAGATCTGTTCTGGAACGGTATGCACATAAAGTTCACCGGGGACCACGGCATTCTGGCGCCCCAGTTCATTGTCGAGAAATCTCATATCGACGAAATGATCGGCAAGATGCGCAAAACACTGGACGATCAACTGGCCTAGTTTCCAGTCAGCCAAATGACAAAAGCCCGGCTGTGACGGCCCGAGGTATAGTGATATCCGGCAATAAATACATTGCACTATGAATAAGGCCCGCGCTTCATCGTGTGGGCCTTTTCTTAACAGTGAGCGGTTTGTAATCGGATATGGGACTAACGATTGTCTTCGACAACCTACTTATATCTGCAAAAGCAGCCTTCACCGGTAACTCGTATCCTTGCAGTTATGGCTTTCAGAGAATTCTGCAGGAATTTGTTCTTTACCCCAAATTTTGCGTCCAGCCCGTTTAGGATTTAGCGTAAAATAGGTATTACGTTCCAAAAAATATCTATCTATAGCAGCCATTGCTTCTGCCTTAGATTGATAGTTGCTATTGTGAATCACAGCTCTAGCCAATCCACTGAACCACCACCAGCTGAAGCTGGTGGGATCAACAGAGGCAGTTGAAACTGCCTTTTCTTAACTGAGCGCCTCCGGCGCACCTTTGAATTTCTTTGTCCGTCTGGAAGACGGAGGGTTTAAACCAAATGGTGGAAAC
>CAXMUJ010000227.1:0-2269 GCA_964196455.1 uncultured Myxococcota bacterium
CAAGGGATATGGCTTTACCCTGCACGGGCTCTGGCCACAGTACGAGAATGGCTGGCCCGCCTATTGCCGCACATCTGTGCGCGCGCCCAGCCGCACTGACACCGCCGCCATGTCCGACATAATGGGCACAGGCGGTTTGGCATGGCATCAATGGCGCAAGCACGGGGTCTGTTCCGGCCTGTCATCGGCAGATTATTTCGACCTGTCACGACGTGCCTACGCGCAGGTGACCCGCCCGGGCGTGATGCGCAAGATCAAGGGAACACTGCGGGTCAGTCCCGCCGCGATCGAAGCGGCATTTCTGGAGGCCAATGCGGGCATGCAAGCCGATCAAGTCACCATCACTTGCAAATCGCACCGCATCCAAGAAGCGCGGATATGTTTGACCAAGGATCTGGAATTGCGCGACTGTGGCCGCGATGTTGTGCGCGATTGCTCGCTGCGCGGCGCCGAGATTACCGGCATACGGTAGCGCGCACAGCGCATTGAACGGTGTAGAATTTCCCGTGTAACCGGCGCCTTATCGCTGTCACAAAACCAAGGCCCAATATGCAAAAGCACTGCACAAATGGCAGATCGCACGGTTGATCTCAATCAACGACGCACCCGGCCATAATTGCGAGGATACAGGACGAATCAGGAGGATCTTGACATGCTAACAGTTACAAAGCCGTCCACTAACCGGGTGGACATCGAACTTGGCGGAAAGCTTGATGCGGACAGTATGCGCGTCGCACTGGATGACCTAATTGACAAATCTGAAGACGTCAGAAACGGCCTGATGCTCTATACTATATCGGACTTTTCCCTGCCGACTTTGGGTGCCATCGGCGTCGAGATGACCCGGCTTCCAAAACTCTTTGGATTGTTGGCCAAATTCGATAAATGCGCGGTGCTCAGCGATTCCGGCTGGCTCAGAAAAGCGGCGGTTGTCGAAGGCGCGCTGTTTCCCGGCATTGATATCAAAAGTTTTGAACTCCATGAGCGCGATGCAGCAGAGCAATGGTTAAATTCCAGCGCATAAATGCCCCCCCGCCGACCACGCTGCTTGTCTATCAAACACAGCTTATCTGGCCTTTAGCGCTGCGGTTTTCATTTAGCAGTCTCACCAATATCGGAACGGCCAATCCATGAGCTCTAGCCCGCCACCAACTTTGGATACCGAAATGCCAACAGGTCCGACGCTCAGGCGATCGCTGACCTTGCCGCTTCTCACGCTTTACGGATTGGGGGTTACCGTCGGGGCCGGAATATATGTTCTCATCGGCGTGACTGTAGCGCAAGCGGGCCCCTATGCTTGGGTCGCATTCCTGCTGGCGGCAATTGTCGTCGGCTTCACGGCCTTTTCCTATGCCGAACTTGCCACCCGCTATCCCGTGAGCGCCGGAGAGGCGGCATATGTGGATGCCGGATTTGGCCGACCCATCTTGTCGACCGTCGTGGGTTTGCTTGTCGCCGTGTCCGGGATGATATCGGCGTCGGCAATCGCGATCGGGGCTTCGGAATACCTTGGTGGGCTCACAGGCATTCCTGCAGCGCCGCTGATTGTCGGAATAGTTGTGGTGATGGGGCTGCTGGCCTGGTGGGGGATCACCCAATCGGTGATGGTTGCCGCCACTGTGACAGTCATTGAAATTCTAGGATTGGTTTTTGTGATTACATGGGGCCTTGCTATTTCGGAGCCCAACGGCGTGCCCGCAGCCGCGCTGTTGCCACCTTTGCAAGGCGGGCATTGGGCGGGTATTGTCAGTGCATCTTTGCTCGCGTTCTTTGCATTTGTAGGGTTCGAAGACATGGTGAACGTCGCTGAAGAAGTTGAAAATCCTCGACAGACCATTCCACGGGCTATTGTCTACACGCTTGTGTCGGCGACGGTGCTGTATGTCGCGACCTGTGTGGCTGTTCTGGTCGCGGTCCCCATGGGCTTGCTTGCCGGTTCGTCGGCGCCGCTCACGCTGGTTTTTTCCGGGGCACCCGAAGCGGTTTCGTCCGGGTTCGCAGCCATTGCCGTCGTTGCCACCGTCAACGGCGTGCTGATCCAAATGATCATGTCATCGCGTGTGCTTTACGGGATGGCGGACCGGGGCCAATTGCCCAAGGCTTTCGCCCATCTCAGCGCACGCAGCAGAACACCGGGTGTGGCGACGGCATTTGTCGCAGCTAGCATATTGGTTCTAAGTTTACTTTTGCCAATTAAAAGCCTGGCGGAGTGGACCTCTCAGATAGTTCTTGTGGTGTTCGTGATCGTGAACATGTCACTGGTGGCGAT
>CAXMUJ010000228.1:0-17815 GCA_964196455.1 uncultured Myxococcota bacterium
CACCACCAGCTGAAGCTGGTGGGATCAACAGAGGCAGTTGAAACTGCCTTTTCTTAACTGAGCGCCTCCGGCGCACCTTTGAATTTCTTTGTCCGTCTGGAAGACGGAGGGTTTAAACCAAATGGTGGAAACTAAACAAGCTACGATACTTACTGAGGCACTAATTACTCTTGTGTAAATAGTCATATTATGTCCCTCCTAGAACGATAAGTTGCATTTGGGACTGCTCGAAGCGAGAAGGGTAGCACAATTCGGCGGTTTTTCATAATCTGCACCTGTGCAGCAATGGCGTTATGTTCAAGCTTCCCGCTTCTTGTATCCTGCTTCTGGGTTTTATTTGGTCAAACGTGGAAAAACGAACATTTATCAATTCACTAGCTCTGGACCGCGCCGCGCGCCCAAGGTGACGACCACCCATTGCGTATCGGAACACTATTGTTCCTCTATTTTCGGCCATTGTAGAGGCCCTGCACGCACATATTGTTACCGACAATCGCTTGCCAATCTGCCCATTTCACCCTACCTAGTTCCTATGATCAGAGACATCCTTACCGCGTTTCGCGCCCCCGAACTCCGCCCGCTGAGCCCTACAGACGCCCGTCTAGCGCTGGCTGCACTTATGGTGCGCATTGCGCGCAGCGATGAGGACTATGCGCCGCAAGAAGCTGCAACCATTTCGGCACTGTTGATCGACCGGTACGGGCTGTCGCCTGCGGCGGCCGCCGAGCTGCGCACCGAGGCCGAAGAGCTGGAAGCCAAGGCACCTGACACGGTTCGCTTTACCCGTGTTGTCAAAGAAGCAGTGCCCTATGAGCATCGGACAGAGGTCGTAGAGGCGCTTTGGACTGTCGTTCTTGCCGACGACCAACGCGATGACGAGGAAGACAGTTATATGCGCTTGGTTGTGCGGCTTCTGGGCGTTAGCGATCGCGACAGCGGCCTGGCCCGTCGACGGGTTCAGGCAGAAAACTCGTAACGTCACCAGATCGAATGCGCCTTGCACTTGCGTTTATCACGGGTTTGTGATTAGTGAAAGTTGGGCGTATGCCCGCTTTCTCAAGCTAATCTGGAATGCCTATGTCTGCAACTGCCGCACGGCCGTTACACAAGGAATGGCCGACCCTTGTTTTGCTAGTCAGTGTCTATGCGCTTTGGCTCGCGCTAACCTTTTATTCTGCCACCCTCGGACTGGCCCTGACCATTCCGGTTTTGGCAGTTCTGATAGCACAGCATTCATCCATCCAGCACGAAACACTGCATATTATCGAGCCGCGTTGGCCGATCATAGGCTTGGCTATAGTTTTCCCCGCGATTGGTCTGTACATTCCGTATATCCGGTTTCGCGACGCCCATCTTGAACACCACAAGAACGAAAACCTCACCGACCCTTACGACGACCCCGAGAGTTTTTACCTCTGTGCGGAAATTTGGGACAAGCTCCCCGCACTCGTCCGGCTGGCCCTGCACGCCAACAATACCTTGTTAGGCCGAATGGTGTTGGGCCCGTTGGTCGGCCAAATCGCGTTTATGCTGTCGGATTACCGCGCAATTGTTAGGGGTGACCGCACGGTTTTACGGGCCTGGTTGGTGCATATACCTGCTGTTGCTGTCGTGCTTTGCTGGTTGATCGCAGTCTCCACCATGCCGTTATGGGCCTATTTATTATCTGCCTATGTCGGCCTGTCATTGTTGAAAATCCGAACGTTTCTGGAACACCGTGCTCATGAAACAGAAAACGGGCGCAGCGTGATCGTCGAAGACCGCGGGCCGCTTGCCTTTCTGTTTTTGAACAACAATTTTCACGCCGCCCACCATGCGCACCCGAGTGTGCCGTGGTACGACCTGCCAAAACTTTACCGCACACAACGACAAAAGTTTTTGACCCATAATCTGGACTACAGATACCGGTCCTACAAAGGCGTGTTTCGAGCTTATTTTCTGCGCATCAAAGAGCCTGTGGAACATCCTCTTTGGACGCTGAAAAATCGCAACACTCCGACTGACAAGACACAACCGTGATTGCCAGCCTACCGATGTATGACCGGCCAAAGCTGACGGCTGCGCACGCGCAACTGTGGCATTTGATCCGCGACGGGCTGATCGCTGCCGGTTATGCGGCGCCCGACGCGTTGGATCAGATCGCAGAAGGGCCAGAAGTCTGGCTGTCAGAAGAGCTTGTCTTTAGCCAAGCTTGCGGCATGCCCTATCGCAAATTTCTCCATGATCGCGTTACGTTAATCGGCACACCCGATTATGGCGTGACCGGCTGCCCGGCCGGCTATTACAACAGTATTTTGATTGCCCGTTGCGGACATTTTCCGCGTGGGTTGGCCGAGGCAAATGGCGCCGCACTTGCGTTCAACAGCCCACTGTCGCAATCGGGATATGCCGCGGCGCTGGTTGGCGCACGCTTGGCCGGTATCGGGTATGGTGCGAAACTGGAGACCGGTGCGCACGTAAACTCCATTGATGCGATAAAGACCAATAAAGCTGACATTGCCGCCATCGATGCCGTTACCTGGAGATATTTTTGTGCGTTCGAAGACACATCAGGACTTTGCGTTCTAGCGCAAACGCCGCCAACACCGGCCCTGCCCTATATCACACATAGGCAAAACAGCGGCTCTACCTTTTTTGATATCGTAGAAACAGCGATCGCCACTTTGCCGCGCAGCACCCGCTCGCTGCTTGGTCTCAAAGGTTTGATCGCCATTCCCGCCTCCGCATACTTGGACGTTCCCGACCGTTAACCGTTAGACTTTTAGTCCAGCTCTTCGACCCAAAACTGGCGGCTGTCCGCCAGCCCGCAAAAAGATTGCTCTTTGGTTTGTATTCACGTCACAAAGCTGGTGTAATGCGGTCAGAACCGACCAAATTGATCGAGGGCAGAAAATGATCGGACCACTTCACCAAGCCGACCCAATTCCGACACAAGCCTTGGATGATCTGCGTCGAATGCTGGAAACCGGCGACTTGTTTCGATACCACGCTAGCGAAAATGCGCCGGTAACACTTTTGGAACAAGAATTTGCCGCGATGATGGGCGCACGGTTTGCGCTGGCTGTAAGTTCTTGTTCTGCGGCCCTCTTTTTGTCTTTGGTAGCACTGGACATGCCGCGTGACGCGCGTGTTCTGGTCCCGGCCTTTACCTTCGCGGCCGTCCCAAGCGCGATTGTCCACGCAAATTGCATTCCCGTTCTGGTCGAAGTGGGTGAAAACTATCGCATGGATATGGCTGATTTCGAGGCCAAGCTGACACCCGATATTTCCGCAGTGATTGTATCGCATATGCGCGGTCATACGTCTGACATGGACACGATCATGCGGCTGTGCAATGCGGCGGGTATTCCGGTAATCGAAGACGCGGCACATTCGCTGGGAACCGTGTGGAATGGCGCTAAAATCGGCACGTTGGGCAGGGTTGGCTGTTTCAGCTTTCAGTCTTATAAACTGGTCAATGGCGGCGAAGGTGGCATTCTGATCACCGACAACGAGGACCTGATTGCACGCGCCGTGATCATGTCGGGAGCTTACGAGAATAACTGGCAAAAACACAAATGCGACACTGACCGGTTTGGCGCCTATCAAAATATGCTGCCGCTATACAACACGCGGATGAGTAACTTGTCGGCGGCAATAATCCGTCCACAGCTGGCCTTGGTGGAAAAACGTGCATCTGACGGGCTGCGCAACCATGACTATGTTGCCGCTAAGCTGTCGGCGCATGAGCATCTGGTCGTCCCCGCCGCCTTGCCTGCCGAGCAGCGCGCACCCGACAGTATTCAATTCAACCTAGTTGGATTTAGTGACACCGAAGCCCGCACCTTGATGGACATCTCTGCGGCGAACGGTTTGGCGATCAGCATTTTCGGGCTGCATGGGCCAAATGCCCGGGTTTTCTGGAATTGGAAGTTTTTGGGCGATCAACCGGACCTGCCACAAACACGCGCTATGTTAATGCGCGCCTGTGATATCCGCCTGCCCGCGTCCTTACCGCAAGAGGATTTGGACCAAGTCATCAACCATGTGCTGACCAGCGT
This sequence comes from uncultured Myxococcota bacterium, assembly GCA_964196455.1. Lineage (GTDB taxonomy): Bacteria > Pseudomonadota > Alphaproteobacteria > Rhodobacterales > Rhodobacteraceae > Amylibacter. The sequence continues at coordinate 4,041 of CAXMUJ010000228.1, forward strand.
GGACCGTGCCAAAGGCGCACTGGCCGCGTGACGCAAGCCAGACACAAGGTTGATCTGCTGTAAAATCGGCACTTGGAACCGGCCCCTAGCGACCATATAAGCATGGCAACCAATGGCAGTGCCAATCACAAAGAGGCCAAAATGCGCAGCGCAAAAATTGAACGCGATACAGCGGAAACCAAAATCAGCGTCGAGATTAATCTCGACGGTACAGGCGTTTACGACAACAAAACCGGCGTTGGTTTCTTTGACCACATGCTGGACCAGTTGTCGCGCCACGCGCTGATTGACATGACCGTTCGGGCGAAGGGTGATCTGCACATCGATGATCACCACACAGTCGAGGACGTGGGCATAGCATTGGGCAAAGCACTGTCACAGGCGGTTGGCGACAAACGCGGCATTCGGCGCTATGGCTCTTGTCTGTTACCGATGGACGATGCGCTGGTGCGCGCGGCACTCGATATTTCGGGGCGTCCCTATCTGGTCTGGAACGTTGACCTGCCGACACAGAAAATCGGCACCTTTGACACTGAACTGGTGCGCGAGTTTTTTACCGCTTTTGCCATTCAAGGCGGGCTGACATTGCATGTCGAAGCGTTGGACGGGTTTAACAGTCACCACATCACCGAAGCCGCATTCAAGGCCGTGGCACAGGCGTTGCGTATGGCGCTTGAAACCGATCCTCGCAAATCCGGTGATATCCCGTCTACCAAAGGCACATTGTCGGAATGACCACAGTTATCGTCGACTACAATTCTGGCAATCTGCGATCCGCAGAAAAGAGTTTTCAGCGCATGGCAGACGAAGTCGGTGCCGGCAGTATTATTGTGTCATCCGATCCCGATGTTGTCCGACAAGCGGACCGCGTTGTCCTGCCCGGTGTCGGAGCTTTTGCCGATTGCCGCAGGGAACTCGGTGCGATTGACGGGCTGTTCGGCGCTATCGAGGAACAGGTGAACACCGGCAAGCCGTTTATGGGCATATGCGTCGGTATGCAACTCATGGCCAAATACGGGCTTGAACATGGCCGCCACACCGGATTTGGCTGGATCGACGGTCAGGTTGAACATTTACAGCCTGGCGACAAATCCTTGAAAATCCCGCATATGGGATGGAATGCTTTGCATCTTGAAACGAACCATCCGGTTTTTGCAGGCTTGAACAAAGGCGACCACGCCTATTTTGTGCATTCGTACCATCTGGTGCCGGAAAATCATGCAGATTTGTTAGCAACTGTCGATTACGGCGGCCAGATTACTGCGGCTGTTGGACATGAAAATATCGTCGGGACCCAGTTCCATCCTGAGAAGAGTCAGGCGACCGGGCTCAGGCTTATTGCTAATTTTTTGAAATGGGCACCCTGAACAAGACTCGACAAGCCGTTGTTCTACTTTACTTTCACCCAACTTTGCGCCTTGCATATCGGTCCCACACAACCCGAAACCCGTATACTGTTTGACCGGACAAACATTTTGGATTTGTAGATTTTGTCTGCGGATGGATCCCAGATTTTTCCGCCCGCGTATTTACTTCTGCCGATTTTTTTCATGCCCCAGACAATCGCTTTGCCCAAATGGGCATAATCCGTCATCGGTTCTTGATCCGAATTCAGGGCGCGGGTAACCACCGCACAGGTCAGCTGGGTGTCCGCGTCACAGGCGCCAAACGTGACGTGCAGAACGTTGCCTGTATCGCCGGATTCCGTGCGATAAACTCCGCTGAGACCATCGGCCTGTGCCAACCCCGCATTTGCGCAGAGGCCCAGACAAACGCCGATCGTCACCAGAATTTCTATTCGCATTGCATGTTTCCTGACTTCCAGCAACCCAGAATGGAAAACTTGGCCCCAAAGGTCAAGGCCAACGTGGCGAAGGTTTGCTCTTTCAAACGCCTGCTGATCACGGTATTAGGCGGCAATCACAAACAAACGAGTGTAAAACCATGATCCTCTACCCTGCTATCGACCTCAAAGACGGGAACTGTGTGCGGCTGTACAAGGGTGAAATGGATCAGGCGACGGTGTTCAGTGACGATCCCGCGGCACAGGCCAGGGCATTCGCCGACGCCGGCTGTGACTGGTTGCATCTGGTAGATTTGAACGGCGCATTTGCTGGTGAGCCGGTCAACGCAGCACCCGTCGAAGCAATTCTAAAATCCGTGAACGTGCCGGCACAACTTGGCGGCGGCATTCGCGATCTTGCCACTATTGAACGCTGGTTGGAAAAGGGATTGCAACGGGTAATTCTGGGCACTGTAGCGGTCGAGGACCCCGATCTGGTGCGCGAAGCGGCCCGCAAGTTTGAGGGCCATGTCGCCGTGGGAATTGACGCACGCGCCGGAATGGTCGCGACACGCGGCTGGGCTACAGAAACCAATATTACAGCCACCGATCTGGCCCGCCAATTCGAAGACGCCGGCGTGGCGGCAATAATTTATACCGACATCAATCGCGACGGCGCCATGCAAGGACCCAATATCGAGGCAACAGCCGCGCTGGCCCATGCGGTTTCAATACCTGTAATTGCCTCTGGTGGGGTATCATCCATGGCCGACTTGCGAGCACTAAAGGCTTGCGGTGCGCCATTGGACGGTGCAATTTCCGGTCGCGCGCTTTACGACGGGGCCATCGACGTGGCCACAGCTACCGCTTTGTTAAAAGCCTAGTTTTTGCCTCAAACAGAAACAGATAGAGCGCGACGCTCATCGGGATACCGTTCAGCAGGAACTTGGCGGTGGTCAGATATGACTTCACGCCATAGGCCGTGCCACCATCCAGCAGCGATACAATAACCATGTTTTCGGCATAGTCTGCAACAGACGCCCACATCGCCAGCTGAATCAAAATCCGACGCGGTTTCTCTGGCACCGCATAGTAGAAGAGCGAAATCGAGAACGAGGCCAGAATAATCGGCAGCATTAGATCGGTATGCGTTGTCATCCACCGGTGAAGCAAAACATCGCGTCTGCTGTATCCCTCGACCAGTCTAATGGTTTGGTCGGTGGTAAAGGTGAAATCAAGCCAAGTGGCGCCATTCACTTCGGTCGCAGTAATCCCCATATGGGTAAACAAAGCAAAGGCCGCACCCGCAAGGATGATGACAATACTGAAATTCACTCTCTTTTGCACCGGATACCCCTTGATTCTCGGATAGATTAGTCCTCAATCTTCCGAAATGCAGCGTCATCTGGTTTCAACATAGCCATTGAATTCCGATGGTTGCAGCAATAAGACACTGGCATGTTAAAAACCCGCATCATTCCCTGTCTGGACGTAAAAAACGGCCGCGTCGTCAAAGGCGTCAATTTCATCGACCTGATCGATGCCGGCGATCCCGTCGAAAGCGCCAAGGCATATGATGCAGCAGGCGCAGACGAATTGTGCTTTCTTGACATTGCGGCAACGATCGAAAATCGCGGCACGATATTTGACGTTGCAAAACGCACCGCAGAACAGTGCTTTATGCCGCTGACAATCGGCGGGGGCGTCCGCGTACCCGATGACGTGCGCAACCTGTTATTGGCCGGAGCAGACAAAGTGTCCTTCAACTCTGCTGCGGTGGCAAACCCGGATATAGTTTCGGACAGCGCAAACCGGTTTGGCACACAATGCATTGTCGTTGCCATCGACGCCAAAACAGTCCATCCCGGAAAATGGGAGATTTTTACCCACGGTGGGCGGCAGGCAACAGGCATTGATGCCGTTGATTTTGCCAAACTGGTCGAGAGCAAGGGTGCGGGTGAAATCCTGCTGACATCGATGGACCGCGACGGCACCAAAGCCGGATATAACCTGCCGCTGACCCGCGCCATTTCGGATGCTGTTTCGATACCCGTTATCGCGTCCGGTGGTGTCGGAAATCTGCAACATTTGGTCGACGGTGTGAAAGATGGTCACGCCTCGGCAGTTTTGGCAGCTTCTATCTTTCATTTTGGCGAATACACGATAAAAGAAGCCAAGGACTATATGGACGCAGCAGGAATTCCAGTCAGGTTATAATATGGCAAATGTACTTACCCGCCTTGCACGCACAATCGAGAGCCGCAAAGGCGAAGACGAGAAAAAATCTTATGCGGCAAAGCTGTTTAAGCGCGGACCCGAAAAATGCGCTGAAAAATTTGGCGAAGAAGCCATTGAGGCGATCATCGCGGCGGTCAAAAATGACAAGAAGAACCTCAAAGAAGAGGCCGCCGATGTCCTGTTCCACTTGTTTGTCATGCTGTCGTCGCGCAGCGTAACACTGGAAGATGTGCTCGAGGAACTGGAACGCCGCGAAGGAAAATCCGGTATCATTGAAAAACAGGAACGCGGTAAAAACGGTAAATAAACCGCGCGCTTAGCCCACCGTCGCCGAGAACATATTCAATCGGGTCGGTATCCGCAAACTCTGGCCTTCGACATACTTCGAAAAGTCCGCGGCGACTTGTTCTGCTATTGCGGCCATGTCCGCCTCGGTCGCTGTTTTTTCCCGCGCCAGTCGCGACGCAGGTCCAAGGTTAGTGGCCATGCGCGACACTGTTTCCAGATCGCCCATTGGGCTGACCAACACGTCAACCGGATGGCAGCGAGCGTCGATCAGGCCCGCGTCATCCATCAGCCCAACCACCCTGTCGCCATTGTGAAAGGCCATAGGGCCCGGCGCATCGGGATCAAAGGAAATGGCCGGCGCACCCAATCGCGCGATCGCGGCATTATGTGGGCTGCTAAACCATGGGTTTTCCGACAGTTCCGACCAGGCAACAAAGGTCAGTCTTCCGCCAGACCGCACGCCCTTGGAAATATTCTGGAATGCGGATCGCGGATCATCAAAAAACATCATTCCGAACCGGGAAACAACATGATCAAACCCTTGGCGTTCAAAGTCATAGGTCTGTGCATCGGCCAAAGTCAGCGTTGCGTTGCGCAGACCAGCCGCATCAACCCGCACGACTGCACGATCCAGCATGACCTTTGATATATCGCAACCGTGGACGCGCCCATCGGGGCCCACGGCATCCAACAGGGCCAGAACGCTCGCCCCGGTACCACAACCGATATCCAGCACAGACGCCCCCCGTCGCACATCAGCCGTTGCTAAAACATGGTCCAGTATCGGCGCAAGCAGCGCGTCAGTCTCATTTTCAAATGTCACCCATTTTTCGCCAGCCGGAGAGTTCCAGAACTCGGATTGCTGGCAATTTGTCAAATTGTCTTGCATAAAATACCCCTTCTGGTTCCGTAAACACTAGCACAGGTGTGTATAGCTCACTACAGGCAAAGATTGCTTGCCGAACCGGCGTCAACGCTAACGCCAAGGCTGCAGTGTCACGGATAGCTCTTTGTCTGCCCGCGCGAATATTCAAAAAGTGGTTGCCGGCGAATACTTCATTCGAATTATTCCGGCTCTCCCAAACAAAAGGGGCGCCTGTGAGCGCCCCTGATTAGTCCTTGGTCAACCACGACCGGCTAGTGTTGCTTGATACCGCGAAGCCGCTCTGATCGTCGGCGCAGCAATTCAACAACTGTCAGCAACACAATCGAAATTCCGACCAGAATGGTTGCAACGGCCAGAATGGTTGGGCTGATCTGCTCACGCAAACCGGTAAACATCTGCCAAGGCAGAGTCTTTTGACCCGATGAGCCGACAAACAGAACCACCACCACTTCATCAAATGACGTGATGAAAGCAAACAAGCCGCCAGAAATCACGCCCGGCAGGATCAAGGGCATCTGGACGGCAAAGAAGGTTTTAACCGGCCCTGCCCCCATATTTGCCGCCGCCCGTGTCAAGCTGCGATCAAATCCAACCAGTGTCGCCGTCACCGTGATGATCACGAACGGAATACCCAGCGCGGCATGCGCCAGTACGACACCCCAATATGTGCCCTGCAACCCGACCCGCGAGTAAAAGAAGAACATACCAGCGGCAGAAATAATCAACGGGACGATCATCGGCGAAATCAGGATTGCCATGATCGCACGCCGGAACGGCACGTGATCCTGGCTCAACCCGATTGCGGCCAAAGTCCCAAATCCTACTGACAGGACGGTTGCCACCGGTGCGATCCGGGCCGAGTTATACATCGCATGTTGCCAGTCAGAGTTGCTGAAGAAATCGCGGTAGTGTTTCAACGAATATCCCGCTGGGTCAAACGACAACATTTCCGGCGTAAACGTAAAGAAATCCTGCGCGTTAAAGCTTAGGGGGATCACGACCACAATCGGTGCAATCAGGAAAAAGAAGATCAGTCCACAGATCACCCGAAAAGAGTAAAACCAGATGGTTTGACCAAGCGTCGCATAAGGAGGAAGTTTGTTCATAAGATCACCCGAGTTTCACGTTGTCGATGCCCACGATCTTGTCGTAAGCCCAGTACAGAAGAAGAACCGCTACAAGCAGGATTGCACCCAAAGCCGCACCAAGGCCCCAGTTCAGCGAGCTTGAAATGTGATAAGCGATCCGGTTCGAGATAAAGACACCTTTGGTGCCGCCAACCAATTCAGGCGTGATGTAATAGCCGATTGACAGAATGAACACCAAAATACAGCCCGCGCCGATGCCCGGAACAGATTGCGGGAAATACACTCGCCGGAACGCGGTCCAGTTGGTGGCCCCCAAAGACTTGGCAGCCCTGACATAGGTTTCGGGAATAGTCTGCATCACCGAATACAGCGGCAAGATCATAAACGGTAGCAAAATATGCGTCATCGCCACAATCGTCCCAAATTGGTTGTTGATCATAACCAGACGCGCACCATCATCGACCAATCCGACCCAGACCAGAATGTCATTTATGACGCCTTGCTGTTGCAACATGACCTTCCACGCCGACGTTCGCACCAAAAGCGAAGTCCAGAAAGGCAACAAGACCAGAATAAGCAGAAGATTGGATGTTTTGGTCGGCAGGTTCGCCAACAAAAACGCAATCGGGTACCCCAACAGGACACAGCTGAACATGATGGTCAGTGACATAAAGATCGTGCGCTTGAACAGAACAATATAGATCCGCTGGTCTTCTTCACGTTTTTGAATACCATCTGCTGTCTTTTGCAAATCGATGGAATTCAGAAAATACCCGTTTGTATATTTGCCCGAAAACGTGCTCAGCGTTTTCCAAACATCCAGCTGACCCCATTTTTTGTCAGCCTTTAGCAGCTTTTCCTTTGCCGAACCCCCGTCTTCAAGATCCCATTTCTTGACCGAACGGCCGGTCTTGCGAAACAGCGAAGAAATCCCTGTCTGCTCATAATTCAATCGTGAACCGAGCCGCGTATGTTTCTTTGCTGCAACCGCAACTTTCAAATCTTTGGCCAGTGCCAGATATACGGCCTCGTTGGGCACTTCTCCGGAACTTGCATCCCAACTCTTTAGCGCGGGGATTGTCAGGGGAAGCGTTTCCTCGACGATGCCATTTTCCACAGAGCGGAACAACATATCCGCAATTGGCGCGATAAAAGTGACAAGAACGAATATCAAAAGCGGCGCGATCAATGCCAAGGCACGCAACTTCTCTCGTCGGAGTGCGCGGTTCAAGCTGCGTTTTAACGGCGTGCCGTCCGCGGCCAAAACTGGTCCTGCATTTTTTGCGTCGCTCATGATAGTCCCCTGTCAGTTTCTTTTTTTTTGGCCAATTCGCCAAGGGTGACGAAGGCGCCTTTTCAGAGCGCCTTCGTACGATATCAACTTATTTGCTCAACCAAGACTGGAATTTCGAGTCCAGATCATCGCGATAATCGGCCCACCAGAGGTAATTGTTCACGAATGTGTTTTTGGCGTTGTTTGGATCGGTTGGCATATGTGGTGCCATATCGATACCCAACTCGGCGTGTTTGCCAACCAGTGGTGCAGATGACAAACGCGCAGGACCGTAAGAGATATATTTCGCCTGATCAGCAAGACGCTGTGTATCCGTAGCGAAATAGATGTACTTCTTCACACGTTCCAGACGATCTGCGCTCAAACCAGTTGGAATGATCCATCCATCAAGGTCATACATTTGCCAGTCCCACGCCATACCGATCGGTTGGTCCTGCTCCGCAATTGCCGCAAACAAACGGCCGTTATAGGCAGAGCCCATAAAGACTTCGCCATCTGCCAACATTTGAATAGGTTCTGCGGACGATGACCACCAGATTGTCTCGTCCTTAATAGTATCCAGTTTTGCGAAAGCGCGCGCCTGACCTTCTTCGGTTTCCAATGTATCATAGACTTCTTCGTAAGGAACACCGTCGCAAAGCAGAGCCCATTCCATATTTGCTCCTGGACGCTTGTTCAGCGCCCGTTTCCCAGGATATTTGGCCAGGTCGAACGCATCGCAGGCGCCAGTCGGCGGCTCTGTTCCATCAGGAACCATATCAGTACGATACCCAAATGTCGTCGAAAAGACGATTTGCGGAATAAAGCAATCGGAAACCAGCATATCACCGAAGTCATCAGTCGCTGAAGTGCCATCAGGCGCCGCTGCGAGATCCGTGTCAGCATCAATTTCCAGCGCAAGACCTTCGTCACACAGGCGCATGGCGTCCGCTGCTTCTACATCTACCAAATCCCATGTGATATTGCCTGCTTCGTTCATAGCACGCAATTTGGCAACTGCTTCGGCCGAGCTTTCATCGTTGATAATATTGATATCAGGATTCGCCGCCATATAAGGTAGGTGATAGGCGTTCTTTTGTGACGCGGAATAGGCCCCGCCCCAAGATACGATTGTCATATCCTCAGCAATCGCGCTGCCGGCAAACATCGCGGCTACGCTGGCTGCTATTATTGTGGTTGAAATTTTCATACATCTCTCCGTTGGTTCCCCGTTTTCGTGTTGTTGAAGTTCAACCTGTGGGGATCAGACTGAACAGTCCTTCGCCGCCTGATTCGACGGCATAATTCTTGGTCGCTAAGCGTCCAAAGCTCGGCAATCATTAATTAACCAACCGATCTCAATCATCTCGCCGGGTTTCAGCTTGGTTTGATCGGGTGCATTTCTGGTTTTAATGATAAAATCTTCGCTTCCTGCAACCCGCAATCGGGTGCGGAAAATGTCGCCCATATAGATAAACTCAAGAACTTCTGCCTTCAACGTATGGGCATTGGCGTGCAGGCGGTCTTTGTTATACTCGACCCGTTCAGGCCGGATCGAAATTCGTGTGCGCTCTCCAGCCTTGCTGACATTGACCGGTGTCGCGTCAATCAGGCTGCCATCCTCAAGCTGCACCACCGCAATGCCGTCTTTAATTTCTTTAACAACACCTTCTAATGTGTTGTTTTCGCCGATAAATTGCGCAACAAAGCTGTTTTCGGGCGCTTCATAGAGCATGTCTGGCGGCGCAAGTTGCTGAATACGGCCATCGTCAAACACCGCAACGCGGTCTGACATTGTCAGGGCTTCGGTCTGATCGTGGGTCACATAAACAACCGTGATGCCCAGACCGTCGGCAATCCGCTTAATCTCGAACTGCATATGTTCGCGCAATTGTTTATCCAAGGCGCCCAGCGGCTCGTCCATCAAAACCAGCTCGGGTTCAAATACCAAAGCCCGCGCCAGGGCGACACGTTGCTGTTGCCCACCGGACAATTGGCCAGGACGGCGCCCGCCGAAATCACCCATTTGCACCATATCCAGTGCACGTTTGACTTTGTTTTCACGATCAGTCTTGCCCATTTTGCGCACTTCCAGCGGAAAGGACAGGTTCTCGGCGATTGTCATGTGCGGGAACAGAGCGTAATTCTGGAACACCATGCCAATACCGCGCTTGTGCGGTGGGATATTGTTGATCGGCTGGCCGTTCAGTCGGATATCTCCGTGGGTTGCGGTCTCGAACCCTGCCAGCATCATCAGGCAAGTAGATTTGCCAGACCCCGATGGTCCAAGCATGGTCAAAAATTCGCCACGGCTGATAGACAGGTTTAGGTCCTTAACGACCAGAATTTCGCCGTCGTAGCTCTTTTGCACGCGATCGAATACTACGAAACCTTCTCCACTATCAGAATCTTTCAAGCGCATTCTCCCTGTTTTGGCCTGTGGCCTTTATTGTGTTTCGGACAACGAAACACAGTTTGTTAGTTGGTTCAAGCGTAAATCCGAAACACGGACCTACGCAGCTTGGCACTGATAAAGCCGCCCAAAACCGTGACGGCGCGTATCGACGCCGGCCAATCGCAACATATTCCAAGCCAATGCCGTGTTGCTTGAAATGACCGGGCACCCCACAATTTTCTCGGCGGCCTCCGCTATGCCCGCGACACGCAGGTTTGTGCATGACACAACAACCGCATCGCAGTTGCTATTCTCCGCCGCTGACGCGATAGCTGCCAAAATTGATCTCTCAGTAATTTTTGCAACAACCCTGTCATCTTCTTCCAGAAATGATCCGAACGCTGCGATGCTGCACCCTGCTTGTTCCAGCTTCTGCCTCATCCTAACGGATACCTCGGGCATATAAGGGGTCAAGAAAGCGACACTATCAACCTTTAAAGCGACACAGGCCGTGAGGATACTAGCAATCGGATCGGTGACTTTCACATCCGGCAAAACCGCGTGCACGGCGTTGGCGACATTCTTCGAACCGATAACCGTGGCACCGGACGTACAGCCGTACCCTATGACATCAAGGTTAGCGGACGCAGGCAACAGACGCACCGCGGCTGGTAACTCTGCCTCCATTGCCGCCAATGTCTGGGATGTAACTGAGCTTCGCATCGGTATCCGGCTATGATAGGTGGCAATGTCCGGTTCGCCGATAATTTGGCGAAATTCGTTTTCGATAGTTTCATCCGTTTCGAGCACGATCAACCCCAGTGCTGCACGAGTGCCGATACCGCCGTCGGTTTCAAAAGCCAGCCGTTTCAGTGTGTTCATTGCAACACCTCGATCTGTGAACTGGCGCGATCAGACAGCAATCGGGGCGGCCCGTTCTGAATGACCAAGTTCTCCTCGTGGACCATCATTTGCCCGTCACCAAAGCTCATAGACGGCTCTAGCGTGATGACCATGCCTTCGGTCAAAACCGTGTCGTCAAACGCGGCCATTGACGGCTGCTCGGTCAACTGCATGCCCAAACCGTGGCCCATACGCCCAACATCACTGCCAGATCCGTCGATGACGTTGTTCATAGTACCCAAAACTTCGCGACAGGTCACGCCCGGGCGTGCAGCCGACAGTCCCGCATCTGTCGCACGATACAATGTGTCATAGGTGCGCCGCGCCGCATCAGACGCCGGTCCAAGCGCAAAGTTTCTGTCAAAATCACAAAAATAGCCGTCGAACACCGCGCCGGTATCAAGCATCAGTATATCACCTTGTTTCAAGGCCCGCGTACTCGGCGGAGAGATCACATCACGATAACCGCCCTGGCCAGCACCCCCGACCAGATACGGCACGTCGTCGGCCCCGGCAGTCAGACAAGCGATGCGAAACTTTCGGAAGACTTCGATCAAGGGTTGCCCCGCGCAAAACAGGGACTGTGCCTGAGCAAAACTTGTCGAGGCAATCTCGCAAATATGGGCGATTTTTTCGATCTCGGACGCTGACTTGACCATACGAAGACTTTGCACAAGTCCGGTTGCGTCAACGACAGTGATGCCGGACAGGCCCGCGATCAGCCGCTCGTAGTCGCCAAGCGGCATACGCAATTGGCTCTCGTGGCCCTTCATAATGCCTAGCCTGCCATGACCCGAGGCCAAAGCGCCAAGCGCCTCAATCAACAGCGATATTCCATCGTCTTTGGGTTTTGGTGCCGCCCAAGTGCGGATATCCTCGATCCAGGTTGACTGCATAAGCACCAATCCGATTTCAGGAATAATGGCGATCGGTTTGCCGCTGGCAGGTATAATCAAGAACCAAGGGCGCGTCGGGCTTTGCCAAAAAAGTGTCTGAAAGCCGCTGAAATAGCGCACGTCGGGCTCGGTCGTCAGCAATAGCGCGTCAATGCCCGCATCTGCCATCAAACGCTGGGCCGCGCGCAAACGGGCTTGGAACTCTGACACCGCAAAGCCCCGCGCAGGTGCACAGGCACCGAGCGTGTCGGGCGCGTCGGCCTCTTGGGGGGCTCGTCCTTCAAGTTCCACGCACTATCCTCGCATCATTTCTGCATAGATTTGCGGATCTGTAATTCCTTCGGACCCGATCACCACTATCGTCGATTTATCTGACACCTCCAGTTTAGCACGAAGTCCGTCATCTAGGGCGACCATGATCAAAGCCGCCAATCCGGCCACTGCACTTTCCCCGGCCTCGACACCCGGGTCATCGCCTGTGGGACGCGCCAGCAATCGCATTGTCGGTCCGACCACGCGGTCTGGAATGGTCACAAAATCTGTGGCTTCGGCGTTCAAAATTGGCCAGGCCATCGGTGACGGTTCGCCACAGGATAGTCCCGCCATAACTGTTTCAACTTCGATCTGAACAGCCCTTGGCGCCCCTGCACGCGCGCTTTCAAACAAGCATGCTGCCAACTCGGGTTCGACAATAACCACTCGTGGTGCGCTTTCGCCCCAATACTGGCGGAAATACGCGGCGACCGAGGCGGCCAGCCCACCAACGCCACCTTGCAAAAACACATGGCTGGGCGGTTGGTCCAAGGCAGTGCAAATCTCGTTTGTCATAACTGCATAACCGGCCATGACGTCACGAGGGGGATCGCTGTAACCCGGCCATGACGTATCGGAAACGACAAACCAGCCGTGCGCCTCGGCCTCGCTTTTGGCCAGACGCACAGAGGCATCATAGTCGCCGGATATCCGCACCACAGTAGCGCCCAAATCGCGCATCGCCTGCGCCCTGCCCTCGGAGACATCCGCGTGAATATAGATCCGGCACGGCGCGCCAAACCGCTGGCACCCCCACGCCAAAGAGCGCCCGTGGTTTCCATCCGTGGCCGAGACCAGCGTGATTTCTGACACTTGATCTGCGTAATTTCCGCGCCGGATGTCTGCCAGTGCTGCAGGGTGACCGACCCGCGCGGTCAGTTCACGCTGTAAAACACGCAAAGCGGCATAGGCGCCGCCCAACGCCTTGAAACTGCCCAGACCAAAACGTGGGCCTTCGTCCTTGTACAGAATGGACCCCAGAGATAGGTTTTTTGCCAAATCATTCAATTGCCACAAAGGCATTTTTGCATATCCCGACCATTGGGTGATTTCGGTGATCGCCTGCTCAAAATCAGAGACCGAAATCGGGGAAACATAACCATCGCCGTCTTGGATATCTCCATCCTGGACAGCACAAGAAAAATGACGCATCTCGGAGGGGTCGAAATCGGTAAACATAGATGTCCTTGTCTGGAATAAATCTGCAACCCAACTTCGGGATGAGGCGAAGTTAACAGAAGATTTGTCCAAAAAAGTTTGAATTCTCCTGAGAATCGAAATAAAATGCCTAATTATTGCAAAATGGGTTAAAAATAAATGATGGACAACTTTGACATCAATATTCTGAAAATGGTCCAGAGCGATTCTCGTCAAACCGCCGACCAGATCAGCCAGTCGGTTGGCTTGTCGCCTGCGGCTGTACACAAGCGGCTGCGAAAGCTGCGCGACAGCGGTGTCGTCAGCAAAGAAATAGCGGTTCTTGACCCGCGCAAGTTGGACAAGGGCATTACCGCGATTGTAGAAGTCACACTTGAACGCGAAAACCTGGCGGTTCTGGACGATTTTAAACGTCGGATGCGGGCCGCGCCGCAGGTGCAGCAATGCTACTACACAACCGGCGAGGCCGATTTCATTCTCGTTGTTCTGGTCAAGGACATCAAAGAATACGAGGCCTTCACCAACACGCATTTCTTTGGTGTCTCCAACATCGGC
>CAXMUJ010000229.1:0-2601 GCA_964196455.1 uncultured Myxococcota bacterium
ATCGACGTGGCCAGACACGATATGACCGCCAAGTTCGTCGCCAAGTTTCAGTGGGCGTTCAAGGTTCACGCGTTTACCTGTTTCCCAGCCGCCTGAGTTATCTTGCCAAAACCCAATATTGGTTTTTGAGCGCGATTCAGCCGAAATATCGACATCGAACCAGTCATCTTCTTTTGCCACAACGGTCAAACATACGCCGTCGCACGCAATGGAGGCGCCAAGGTCAACACCGCTCATGTCGTAATTACAGGAAATTCGTGCGCGCAAGTCACCACGTTCTTCAGTATTCTGGATGGTGCCAATGTCAGTGACAATACCGGTAAACATGCGCCGTTCTCCTCAATGCTTCTGCATTTGTGGTATCGCGCCCAGCCAGTAGGGGCAAGGCATTTGTATTTGCCTAAAAGCGCCGATTCCCATATTTATATCGCCTTATCTACCCGCAGTTTAACATCGGAAACGACAATTTTGACCAAGCAACGCAAGTTTTTGTTCCTGCAAGGCCCACACGGCCCGTTTTTCAGCCAGTTGGTCGTGAAAATCGCGGCGACGGGGGCTGATGTTGCGCGAATAGGCTTTTATATTGGTGACGCCGCGTTTTGGCCGCGAAAGGCAGGTTGGGCGCAGCGCTGACACCAGCCGCGTCATTGGTGCTGGATGATCGCGGGATCTACTATGACCCATCGAAGGCAAGCCAGCTCGAACACCTGATTTCTATGTCTGTGGAATTGTCGGAATTTGCGATGCAAAGGGCCGCGCATCTTAGAGCGCAAATCCTTGAAAAAGGGGTGTCGAAGCATATTTTGAAGGGTGCAGAAGCCCCTGAATTTCCGCCAAATAGGAAGACAATTCTAGTGCCCGGGCAAGTGGAAGATGACGCTTCCATAAGGCTGGGTGGAGGGGCGGTTAAAACCAATATTGGCCTTCTTCAGGCGGCCCGAACAGCGCATCCGCAAGGGTATTTGGTTTATAAACCACACCCAGACGTTTTGGCCGGACTGCGCGAGGGCCGCGTTGATGACGCTGAAACCCACGGGCTTTGTGACCAGATTGTTGAAGATGTCGACGTGGTGAAATTGATCGAGGCGAGCGACGAAATCTGGACGATAACCTCGCTTCTAGGGTTTGAGGCACTGTTACGCGAAAAGCCGGTTGTTTGCCTCGGGTTGCCGTTTTACGCAGGCTGGGGTCTGACGCGTGATCTTGGGCCCAAATGCAATCGGCGTGGCGTTAAGGTTTCGCTGAACCAACTGGTACACGCAACGTTGGTTGATTATCCGCGGTATTTAGACCCTGTTTCAAACCTGCCCTGCACGCCCGAATTGATAGTGGATCGTCTGGCAGATGGGCTGGCCCGAAAACCGGCTAAACTGCGAATAGTGGCAAAATTGCAAGGGTATTCCGCCAGATATTTGCCTATGTGGCGCTAGATTTCCAGATGGTCATGACGTCATCACCAACAGCGCGGCTTTCAACTAATTCAAATCTTGGCGCGTCTTTCAGTGCATCTATCTGAAGGGGGCCAAAGACGCTGCCACCTTCCGACCCGATTGCCAAACCCGCGGTAAACGTCACAAGTGTGTCGACAATTTCCGCGGCGATCATCGAGGATGCAACACGTCCACCGCCTTCGCACAACACCCGCGTAATTCCACGTTTGCCAAGCTGGATCGCCATGTCGTTTAAGTCCAGCTCGCCGGTTTTACTGCTTATAACCTCGATTAGTTTCGCGCCGATTTCTTCCCAGGTTTTCCTGCGGGCCCGATCCATGCCTTCGCGATGGCAAATCCACAACGGGGTCTCGTTGGCGGTTCGTGCAAGGCGAGATGTCAGCGACAACGACAGCCCACCATCAAGGATGATGCGGACTGGATTGTGATCTTCCATCCCCAAATCGCGCACGTTCAGCAGTGGGTCATCTGTGCGCGCGGTTCCGGCACCGATCAGTACAGCATCATGATCGGCGCGCATCATGTGGGCTTGGCGACGGGCGGCGGGCCCAGTTATCCATCGGCTCTCGCCACTTGCGGTGGCGATACGCCCATCAATTGAACTGCCCATTTTCAAGGTAAACATCGGTCGCCCGATGGTGCGATTCAGCAAAAACCCTTTGTTAAGATCCGCGGCGGCGTCAACCAACACATCTTCGGTAAGGTCAATACCGGCGTTTCGCAAAATTTCATACCCTTGCCCTGCGACACGGCTGTCGGGGTCATCGAGGGCACTAACGACACGGACAATTCCCGCCTTGACCAACGCTTTGGCGCAAGGTGGGGTTTTGCCGTGATGGGCGCAGGGTTCCAGCGTCACGTACGCGGTTGCGCCTTTTGCCGTGGTGCCAGCTTGTTCTAATGCTACAGTTTCAGCGTGGGGGCGACCGCCTTTTTGGGTCCAGCCACGGCCTAATACTTTACCATCCTTGACGATCACACAGCCGACCGTAGGGTTTGGCCAAACACGCCCCAATCCACGCTGGGCGAGGCTTAAGGCAAGTCGCATCCACCGTTCGTCTTGCGCGCGATTGTGCATTTATTCTTCGTCAGAAGGGGGGCGGAGTTCGTGAACGAATTCCTCAAAATCATCGGCAGCCTGGAAGTTTTT
>CAXMUJ010000230.1:0-1615 GCA_964196455.1 uncultured Myxococcota bacterium
GAAGATGTCCGCGTGATCACTGCCGTGGCCAGCCATGTCAAACACGCGGCCAGTCCGGCCCAAAAGGACAGCGCAAGGATGACGCCCAGAAAAGTCGCCACGCCCTTGCCGCCTTTGAACCGGAGCCAGACCGGATAAAGATGGCCCAGAAAGGCAAATAGCCCGGCGATTTGGGCGGCTGTGGCGCCAAATACTGCACCGGCGATCAAAGCCGCTACCCCGCCTTTGCCGGCGTCAAACAGCAAGGTCAGAAAGGCCGCGGTCTTGTTGCCGGTGCGTAAAACATTGGTTGCACCGATATTACCAGAGCCAATGTCGCGCAGGTTGCCCAACCCCATGATCCGGGCCACAATCATGCCGACCGGAACCGAACCCAACAGGTAAGACAGGGTGGCGACAACGGTCGCATCCAAGACACTAATATGGTTTACAAGAAACATTAGTTTTTCATCCCAAAGGTTTGTTTTCCATCAACAAATGATGCAATAACAGAGCCTTGCATCAAGCGCCCGTCAAACGGCGTGTTTTTGGATTTAGACAACAGTTTGCTGCGATCCAGTTTATACGGTTTGTCAGGATCGAACAAAACCAGATCGGCAGGTGCGCCTGGCGCCATTCGGCCCACCGGCAGGCCCAGCAATTTGGCCGGATTGGTCGAGAGTTTTTGCCACAATACCGACAGGTCGATCATTTCGGCATGCATCAGTTGCAGCGCGGCGGGCAGCAATGTCTCCAACCCGACGGCACCAGAGGCCGCAGCCTCGAACGGTTGGCGTTTGCTCTCTTCGTCTTGGGGGGTGTGCATCGAGCTGATAATGTCGATCAACCCGCTTGCCAGCGCCTCGACAATGGCAATGCGGTCGGTCTCGTTGCGCAGCGGCGGTTTGACCTTGAAAAAGGTCGGATAGCCTTCGATGTCCAACTCGTTCAGGGTCAGGTGATGGATCGAGGCACCGGCGGTGACGCGCAAACCCGCATCCTTGGCACGGCGCAGGGCGGGCAGGGCCGCCGCACAGGAAATCTGGTCTATGTGATAGCGCGCACCGGTCGCCTCGACCAAGGCCATGTCGCGCTCCAACTGGATGCGTTCGGCCACCGGCGACACCGCAGGCAGCCCGAGTTTCGAGGCCAACGGACCAGATGTTGCCGCCGCCCCGTTGGACAGAACCGGGTCCT
Organism: uncultured Myxococcota bacterium; assembly: GCA_964196455.1. Lineage (GTDB taxonomy): Bacteria > Pseudomonadota > Alphaproteobacteria > Rhodobacterales > Rhodobacteraceae > Amylibacter. Next base: position 1,177 of record CAXMUJ010000230.1, read on the forward strand.
GTACATGGCCCATAACCAGCGCGCCCAAGGCATTGGCATAGGTCAGGCAACGCGAAAAGACCTTGTTGTTTTCGATCACCGCATCGCAATCGGTAAAGGCGACCGCACCGGCATCTTGCAAAAACCCGATCTCGGCCATTTCGCGGCCCAATCGACCCTTGGTCAGGGCCGCCATTGGCAAAACCTTGGCTTTGCTGTCGGCCACGGCGCGGCGATGGACAAATTCCAGCGTTTCGGGGCTGTCGATGGCGGGTTCGGTATCAGGGCGGATGACCATAGTGGTCACGCCACCGGCGACAGCAGCGTTGCCAGCCGAGCGGAAACTTTCCTTGTGCCGTTCGCCCGGTTCGCAAACCTTGACCCCGATGTCGACGATACCCGGTGCCAGACATTTGCCGTTGCAGTCGATAACGGTTGCACCTGTGGCGTCGGGAGTTCC
>CAXMUJ010000231.1:0-2302 GCA_964196455.1 uncultured Myxococcota bacterium
GCATTGCCGCCGTTGACACGTGTAGCTATGTGAGCGGTTGAAAACGCGGTGAAGCGGCCACAACCTACCCGCGCACCGCCTTTAGCATCACATCCACATTCGCCGGATCGGCGTCCGGTGTAATACCGTGGCCAAGGTTAAAGATATGCGGTCCGCCCGACAGGGCCTCAACAATGCGTTTGGTTTCCGAGATCAGCTTGTCACCGCCCGACACCAACAATGACTGATCCAGATTGCCCTGCACACAGGTCTTGTCTTGCAGGTTTTCGGCGGCCCAGGTCACGTCCACTGATCCGTCAATGGCGATGCCCTGTATGCCGGTGTTTTCGGCATAGCCGATATATCCGCCTTCGGTGGCGCCGCGTGGGAAGCCGATGACGGGAATATCGGGATGAACCTCGCGGATACGGTCCAGAATTGCTTTGGCCGGACGGGTCGAGTATTTGGCGAACAGATAACCGTTCAGCGATCCGGCCCAGCTGTCAAACAACTTCACAACTTCGGCCCCGGCATCGATTTGCTTGATAAGATAGGCCGCTGTGGCCTCGACCAGCAGGGTAATCAACGCATCAAATACTGCGGGCTGTTCCTTGATCATAGCCAGCGCAGGTGCCTGATCGGGGGTTCCGCGACCGGCAATCATATAGGTCGCCACGGTCCAGGGCGCACCGGCAAAGCCGATTAACGTGGTTTCCTTGGGCAGGGCCTCTGACAGGTTTGACACCGTTTGATAGATCGGGTTCAGGGTCTCGTGGATATCATCAACCCCGCCCAGCTTGGCAAAATCGGCCTTGGATGTGATGGTGGACAGGCGCGGGCCTTCGCCCTGTACAAACCACAGATCAGCGCCCAGTGCTTGCGGGATCAACAGAATATCGGCGAACAGGATGGCGGCGTCAAAACCATAACGCCGGATCGGCTGTAGCGAGACTTCGGTGGCCAGGTCGGGATTATAGCACAGCGACAGGAAATCACCGGCTTGCGCCCGCGTCGCCATATATTCCGGCAGGTACCGGCCGGCCTGGCGCATCATCCATACAGGGGGCGTTGGTAAGGTTTCGCCGGCAAGGGCACGCAGGATAAGTTTGTCGCTGGAAGTCATAAGTTCACCTTCTGGTTTGCTCCTTGTAGCGCGCGGGCAAGGTCGGGGGAAGATGGATTGACGCAGTTGTGACACAAAGCCACTTCGCGATTGCACCGGCTTGCCGGCACGGATAGTTTCTCGCCATGACATATAGCCCTGATACCCCGCTTAAAATCGGCACCCGTGGATCGCCCTTGGCGTTGGCACAAGCCGTCGAGACCCGCAGCCGTCTGATGGCGGCGCTGACCTTGCCGCAAACCGCATTTGAGATCGTTGTCATCAAGACAACCGGTGACAAGGTACAGGACCGACCGCTGGGCGAGATCGGCGGCAAGGGGCTGTTTACCAAAGAAATCGAGGACGCCCTGTTGGACGGGGGCATCGATATTGCCGTCCACTCGATGAAGGACATGCCGGTTCAGTTCCCCGACGGTCTGGTGCTGGATTGCTTTTTGCCGCGCGAAGATGTGCGCGATGCGTTTATTTCGCGTCGATTTTCCAGCCTGTCCGACCTGCCAGCAGGATCGGTTGTCGGCACCAGCAGTCTGCGGCGCCGGTCGCAATTGATATTCCGGCGGCCTGATTTGAACGTGGTGGAGTTTCGCGGCAATGTCCAAACCCGCCTGCGCAAACTGGATGACGGCGTGGCTGACGCCACATTTCTGGCGATGGCCGGGTTGAACCGGTTGGGCTTGAATGACATCGCAAATCCGATTGACGAGGATGAAATGCTGCCGGCGATTGCGCAGGGGTGCATTGGCATCGAGCGGCGCGAAACTGACGCGGCCATTGCGGCGGTCTTGTCCAAGATCAACCATGCGCCCTCGATGATCCGTCTGTCGGCCGAGCGGGCCCTGCTGGCCGGACTGGACGGATCGTGTCAAACGCCGATCGCCGGGCTGGCCGAATTTACCGGCGATGACAGGCTTGTTTTACGCGCAGAAGTGCTGCGACCCGACGGATCAGAGTGCCTGTCGGATCGCGCAGAAGGCACCATTTCGGACGCCGCATTGATCGGGGCTGAAATGGCGGTCCGATTGCGCAGCCGCATGGGTGTCGATTTCTTCTAAAACTGGACATCATCCGGTTTACAAACCATCACGAAACAGCCAAAGTCGCGCCGAATTCCGAGCGGGCGTGATGGAATGGTAGACATAACAGACTTAAAATCTGTGGGCCTTTGGCCGTGGGGGTTCGAGTCCCCCCGCCCGCACCAAT
>CAXMUJ010000232.1:0-3142 GCA_964196455.1 uncultured Myxococcota bacterium
GACATTCCTTGAACGTCTTGCGAGCGGTTGAAAAGAACAATCGGTATCCCCGCCGCCTGACAACGATCTGTCAGTTCGGACGACATAGCGACCGAGGCCGTGATTATCCCATCCACTTGATAGTCCAATATTCCCTCGACCACATCGTCAATATCGCCCGCCGTTTGCGAGGCCATAAAGATCAGAACGTGATAGCCGCGTTCCTGCAATGTGTTCGATAGTTTTTCGAGCGCTTCGGGGTAAAAGTGGTTTTCGAGATAAGCGACCACCAAGCCGATAATCCGGCTTTTGCCAGACACCATGGCACGGGCCAGCGAATTGGGCCGGTATCCCAGCTCGTTTGCCGCTTTCTTCACTTTCTCGATGGTTTTCTTTGACGCAGACGCGCCAGGTGTGAACACGCGGCTGACCGCAGACTGCGAGACACCGGCGCGTTTGGCAACTTCGGCCGAGGTGTTGCGGGCGACGGTCATTCTGCTGTCCACCCACCGTCGATCAGCAGCGCGGTGCCGGTGACCAGTGCCGAGGCGTCAGATGCCAAATAGACGACGCCACCCATGATGTCTTCGACCTCGCCAATTCGACCGAGCTTGATTTTGTCTTCGACCCAAGCACGGCGTTCCGGACGCTCAAAAGTTTGTTTCGTCAAAGGTGTGACGATGAAGGTCGGGCAGATTGTGTTTACCCGAATGCCCTTTTTGCCCCACTCGATCGCCATGGATTTGGTGAAGCCCTCAACCGCATGTTTTGTGGCCGCGTAAACCGCGCGATCCACGCCGCCCACATGGGCCATCTGACTGCTGATGTTGATCAGCGATCCAGACTTGCCAGCCGCAATCAGACCTTTTGCGACGGCCTGCGTCAAAAAATATGCGCCTTTGATATTCACCGCGGACACCGCATCAAAATCGGCCTCGGAGGTTTCTTCAGCAGGGGTATGGCGGGCCATTCCGGCAGAGTTAACGAAAATGTCAAAGGGCCCGTTTTCAGCAATCGCGGCCTGTGTGGCCGGAACGTCCGCTGCGTCCAACACCAATGCCTGCGCGGCCATCCCTGCGTCGCGCATCTGCGTCACCAAATCCTCCAGCGCATCAGCGCGGCGTGCAGCGACAGTGACCTCTGCTCCGGCTTCGCCAAGGGCTACGGCGCAGGCAAGACCGATGCCAGAGCTTGCTCCGGCGACGAGCGCACGTTTGCCCTCAAGGCGAAAGGATGGTGTGGTTGGTAAGGTCATGTCATGCAGCTCCGACAGGAAAAGAAATGCTTCCCGGCACGCGGGCTTTGTTAAATTCGCACATGCGGCCCAGAACATCTACGCCAAGCTGATTGTAAACGTCCAAAAGATCGACAAGAACCCAGTTTTCACGAATTTTTCCAGCTTCCAGACGCCAGAAATCGAGTGACCGTAAGGTGATCGTCTGACCCGTCGGTGCTATTCCCATCCAACCTCCGCCGATGATCGCTTGTTTCATATCGGGCCACCCCGTAACCGCGGCGTAGTCTCCGTCCCCAAAAAAGTGAAAGGTCACATCATCGTCGTGCTGACCACGGTCGGGCATAGCCGACAGAAAAGGGATCTGATGCCAGTTTCGAAAACCAGCGATGCCACGCGTGGTGCCGATACCTGATGGACCATACCAATTCATTTTCGGGTGCCAAAACCGTTCCAATTCCATCACTTCCGGTCCACCTTTTGACGGGTGTCTGGTCATGTGGTTCAGCATGTCGACAATTAAAACGTAGGAAGCCTGTGCTTTGGCCATATTGTACGGCCCTGCAACTATTCCATCATGTGTGGCGGGCCCAGGGACCAAGCCTTCGCGCCCCAAAGACGGCGCCATCGGCCACGCGTTCGCTTGCAGCATCACTTCGGGTATGTCCCAAATGACCTGAATTTCCACAACTTTATCGTTTTCAATTCGGAAAAATTCGTGAAATCGCATATGCAGTAAATGGCCAGAGGGCGGGATATTCAGCCACGGCGCAACAAACGTCCCCCAATAATGTCCGCCACACCCGACCCAATCTGAACCCGCGTCATCTGTACCTGCGACCACAATGAAATCGCGCCGCTCTAGGTCAGGCACGGCCGCGAACAGCGGCACATAAGCTTTGTCGAAAAGGTCAGCGCCATCCATATCACCCAGCGGGTGACACATGTGTACTTTCGCGTCGTCGGAAATTATTTCGGCCAATGCGGCCTTAACCGACCCTTCTGAAAAGTCATACATCGCTTCACGCAGAGGCCTGATCAACTCCTTGTTGCGGGTCGGCTGATCCATTACTTGGCAGCCTCTCCATAAGGGACGTTTTGCCCGCCATAGCGCCGCACGCGCAGATTGCATTGTTCGGCGTGGCCAACAAATCCTTCAAGCATGCAAAGGCGTGAACCATAGGCACCAATTTCGGCAGCGGCTTCGTCAGTTGTGATCCGCTGGTAGGAATGCGTTTTAAGGTATTTACCGACCCAAAGTCCGCCCGTGTATCGGCCCGCCTTTTTAGTTGGCAGAGTGTGGTTCGTCCCGATCACTTTATCACCGTTGGCAACGTTCGTCCGAGGGCCAAGGAACAGAGCGCCGTAACAGGTCATCTTCTCAAGGAACCAATCGTCACGGTCGGTCATGACCTGTACGTGCTCTGACGCAATATCATCTGCCACCGCCAGCATTTCGTCGTAGGTGTCGCAAAGAATGACTTCGCCATAATCCTCCCAGCTTACGCGGGCAGTGCCAGCGGTTGGTAAGATTTCCAAAATGCGGTCAATCTCGGACAGGGTTTCTTCTGCCAATTTACGCGAGTTGGTAACCAACACCGCAGGTGAATTATATCCGTGCTCGGCTTGACCCAGCAAATCCGTGGCGCAAATTTCCGCGTCCACGGTTTCGTCGGCGATGACCATAGTTTCCGTTGGACCGGCAAATAGGTCAATCCCGACGCGGCCAAACAACTGGCGCTTGGCTTCGGCGACAAAGGCGTTTCCGGGGCCGACCAAAAGATGTACCGGATCAATGGTCTCTGTGCCGATGGCCATAGCACCCACGGCTTGAATGCCACCTAAAACGTATATTTCGTGCGCACCACCCAGGTGTATGGCCGCAATAACCGCCGGATTAGGTTCACCGTTGAAAGGCGGGGTGCAGGC
>CAXMUJ010000233.1:0-3194 GCA_964196455.1 uncultured Myxococcota bacterium
GGGACACGTACTTCGGTCATGTTATTTACCTTCCAGAGTAAGGGCTTCGTTTACCAGAGCCGCTTGTTGTGCTTTGTGTTTGCTTGCCTGACCGGTTGCGGGGGCGGCCGCAGGCGCGCGTCCGGCATAGATCGGGCGAGTGTTTTTGGCCTTGATCTCGGTCAGGACCCGTTCGATATGCGGGCTGAAATACAGCCACGCACCTTGGTTTTTGGGTTCTTCCTGACACCAGACAAAATCCGCGTTCTCGAACCGGGCCAGCTCTTCGCGCAGGGCAATGTTCGGGATCGGATAAAGCTGTTCGACGCGCATCAGATAGACATCGTCGATACCCCGGGCATCGCGCTCTTCCAGCAGATCGAAATAGACCTTGCCGGAGCACAGAACGACGCGTTTGATCTTGGCATCGGCGACCAGTTTAGTATCGGAGTGACCGATTTCCGCGTCATCATACAGCACACGGTGAAAGCTGGAACCTTTGGTGAATTCCGCAGCCTTGGAAACACATAGCTTGTGCCGCAGCAGGGACTTCGGCGTCATAATCACCAGCGGTTTGCGGTAGGTGCGGTGCAACTGGCGGCGTAGAACGTGGAAATAGTTCGCAGGCGTGGTGCAGTTGGCAATGGTCCAGTTGTCCTCGGCACACATTTGCAAAAACCGCTCCGGTCGGGCCGACGAGTGTTCGGGTCCTTGACCCTCGAACCCGTGTGGCAACAGCATTACCAGACCGGACATCCGCAGCCATTTGCTCTCGCCCGACGAGATAAACTGGTCGATCATAATCTGCGCGCCGTTGACGAAATCGCCAAACTGGGCTTCCCAAAGGGTCAGGGCGTTGGGTTCGGCCAACGAATAGCCGTATTCATAGCCCAAAACCGCATATTCCGACAGCATGCTGTCAATGACCTCGTAGTGTTTCTGGCCGTCGACGATGTTGTTCAACATGTGGTATTTTTCGCCGGTGGTCTGATCCAGAACCCCCGAATGGCGTTGGCTGAACGTGCCGCGCGTACAGTCCTGACCGGACAGGCGCACTGGAAAACCCTCGACCATCAGCGAGCCAAAGGCCATCGCCTCGGCCGTAGCCCAATCGATGCCTTCGCCATTGTCGATCATTTGTTTTTTGGTGTTCAGGATCCGCGCGATTGTCCGGTGCGGAGTGAAGCCGTCGGGCAATTTCGTCAGCGCATCGCCGATAAGTTTGAACCGGGCTTTGCTGATATGGGTTTTGCCGCGCTGGTATTCCGGATCGGTGCTTTCCAAGTGGGACCACCGGCCGTCCAGCCAGTCGGCCTTGTTCGGCTTGTAGTTTTTGCCGGCCTCGAAATCTTCGTTCAATTCTGCCTGAAACGCGGTTTTCATATCCTCGATCTCGCCCTCGGGGATCAACCCGTCACGGACCAGACGTTCGGTATACAGAGCCAGCGATGTTTTCTGCTGTTTGATCTTTTTGTACATCAACGGTTGGGTGAACATCGGCTCGTCGCCCTCGTTGTGACCAAAGCGGCGATAGCAAAAGATATCCAGAACCACGTCCTTGCCAAATTTCTGGCGGAATTCGATGCCGACCTTGGCCGCATGCACCACGGCTTCGGGATCGTCGCCGTTGACGTGAAAAATAGGCGCCTCGACCATCATCGCGATGTCGGTCGGGTAGGGGCTGGACCGGGATTTATGCGGGCTGGTGGTGAACCCGATCTGGTTGTTGACAACAATATGGATCGTACCGCCGGTGATGTGGCCCTTGAGTCCGGACAGGCCGAAACATTCGGCCACAACACCTTGGCCGGCAAAAGCCGCGTCGCCGTGCAGCAGGATCGGCAGAACGGCCCCGCGGTCACCGCCCATCTGATCGCCCTTGGCGCGTGCCTTGCCCAGAACAACGGGGTTTACGGCCTCGAGGTGTGACGGGTTGGCGGTCAGCGACAGGTGTACGCTATTGCCGTCAAATTCACGGTCGGATGAGGCACCAAGGTGGTATTTCACATCGCCCGAACCTTCGACCTCGTCCGGTTTGAAACTGCCGCCAAGGAATTCGTTGAAAATCGCGCGATAGGGCTTGCCCATCACATTGGCCAGCACATTCAGGCGACCCCGGTGCGGCATGCCGAAAATGATGTCTTTGACACCCAGCGCGCCGCCGCGTTTGATCATCTGTTCCATGGCCGGGATCAGCGATTCAGCGCCATCAAGGCCAAAGCGTTTGGTGCCGGAATATTTGACGTGACAGAATTTCTCAAAACCTTCGGCGGCGACCATTTTTGCCAGAATGGCTTTGCGGCCCTCTTTGGTAAAGAAGTTTTCCTTGTCGTAGTCTTCGATCCGCTTTTTCAGCCAACCGGCTTCTTCGGGGTTGGATATATGCATATATTGTAGCGCAAACGTGCCGCAATAAACCCGTTTCAGCCGCTCCATAATCTGGCGCATTGTTGCGGTTTGCATGCCCAGAACATTGTCGAGAAAGATCGGGCGGTCCATGTCGGTCTCGGCGAAGCCATAAAAGCTGGCGTCGAGTTCGGGATGCGGGGTCTTGTCCTTGAGATCCAGCGGGTCCAGATCGGCAATCAGGTGGCCACGGATGCGATAGGCGCGAATGATCATCAGGGCGCGCATACTGTCAAGCACCGCACGCTGGACCTGATTATCGGTCAGTTGCACGCCGACGGCGGCGGCGGTATTCTTGATTTTTGCAGCGTTTTCAGCTGGATCTTGTGACCATTGCCCGTCCAGTGCAGAGGTCAGATCGTCGTTCGGGGCAGGGGGCCAGTCACGGCGCGCCCAGGACGGGCCTGCGGCCTCTGCCTGAACTTCGGTGATGTCTTCGGCCAAATCGGCAAAGAATGTCGCCCATTCCGGGTCAATCGAGGCAGGGTCTTGCGTATATTTCGCATGCAGTTGCTCGATGTATTCCGCATTGTGGCCCTGCAGAAAAGACGAGGCGTGGAACTGGTCGTTGGATGGATGGTCTGTCATGTGGAAACCTCATGTGGGTTAGGGCCGTATTCGCTTTCGCTTGAGCCGCCTTTTTTTGCCCAAAACATAAAGATTAAAGCAAGCGAAGAAAAAAAGCCGGTCGCCCAAGCGAAAAGGAAAACCGATGTGTTACCGGGCACTGAAAATGAGTCAATGTGGGTAAATTCTTTAGGGAGCATTGAAGTGTCCACTGCAACAGTGGTGGTGCTAAAGTATACAAG
>CAXMUJ010000234.1:0-6910 GCA_964196455.1 uncultured Myxococcota bacterium
GTTCAAATCAAGAGTTCCGCCACGATTTATGAATCCAATCGCTTTGGTTGTCTTCGGGCCAGTGTCAATCCGGCGTAATGTACCCAAAAAGGGTTCGGGACGCATATGGGTGACAAACAGGCGTGGCTTGTTTGCCGGAAAAATGCTGGCCAGAAATTTATCATCAGCCACAAAGGCAGCTTCATATTTATCCCGAGGCGTCCGCAGCCTGCCGGGTTCAAAAATGTACACAAGGGCACTGGAAACCTGCCTCTGTTCCAGACGTTTTTTTGCCTTGAGGCAGGCCTGCAGCTGATAGGCGCCTGTTGCCGACAGAATTATGTCGGCTTCATGAGGATCGCCTTCAAAAACTGCGGCACCTTTTGCGCAGAGATCAGCCGCAACAAAGGGTGCGATGTAATTGCGCACCGGCTTTTTGGGCACAATTAGAACGGCGATGCGCCCTCTGTTGCGATAGATTTGGCTCAGAGCCGCGACAGCAGCATTGGCGTCGGGCGGGAACAGCACAGATATGGTGTCGGACATTTCGCCGAGCAGGGCTTCAGACAGGGTTGTGTCCTGATGCGAGATTTCATTTTTTGAATTTTCCCATGTGTGAGAGGTTAACACTATTGGAATGGAAAGCCAGCCCGCAGGACGCCCAGAAATGGCGAGTTGCCGTGCGAAAGTCACTTCCTGACGGATTGCGCCCAGCATTTTGGGCGCAAAGGCCTCGTAAGTGACCACCATATTAATGCCACCTTTGTTGCCAAATGCGGCACAAACAGTTGCTTCCTCATTCAGGGCGGTGATTACACAGCCCAGAGGCGATTCTGCCACACCCGGTTCGGCTTCAAAAACCCGGTGTTTGAGCAGATCGAGGGTCTGGTCAAACCGGTTGCTTCGCAGCTCATCGGGGTTGCTCAATCGCGGCCGCAACGCAGGGTTGGCTTTGACAATGGTGCAGAACTGGCGGTCCAGTGCGGCCATTGGTGACGTCATTTCATTGATTTTATGTACTTCTTCGTTTGGAATTTTGGGCAGGTTAACAAATCGGCTTGCCAATGCGTGATCTTTTTCGCGCGGGCGTTTTTGAATTGCATGGGTTTCAAGTTCAGCCACTGCATTCTTGAGTGTTACCGGCGGCACATACAATCGTTTGGCTCCTTGACGGAACAATTCCCGGCTTTGAGCGTCTGCAGACGGGTTTCCGGGAAGCGGTAGATTATGGGCGCGATTGGTTCCCGCACCTGGGAAGCCGAACCCTTTGATTGTTTCTGCGACACCATAATGCAATTGGTTGCGGGGTGCGCAATTTGTGCCTTCACTAGAAGGCACGCTTTCTAGAAGCTTGTTTTCCATAGTGTAAATGCCCCAAGCGATGCTGGCGGGGTCGCGCCCATCCAAACCGATTGGCTGGAACCCATTTAATAAAAGGTGCTTGTGGAACCATTTTTCGCCACCCAGTTGTTCGATCTGGGTTCTTTGCTCGATGCGGCGGCCATTTAATATCATGATTGGAGCGACAAGACCGCTATCTTGCTGACGCCACCAACGTGGCGCCCAATCGCTGCCGCGTTGTTCCTCAAAAGCACCATCGCTAAGAAATGCGACCAGCCGTTCTCCTGGAAGCGGCGCATGAACGTATTGCAACTCGGTAAAGCCTAAATATCCACCTTCCTGTGTGCCGCCAGCGGTATGGGCATTGACGTGTGATCCAAGCGGTGAGGCCGGTGAGCCATCCGCTGACTGCGCATAAGAATAAAAATCCGAAACGAACCTCGATATGCCCGGATCACTCCAAGGATAGCGTTCTGAGTGCCGGGGAAGCGTGTTTCCGACAATGACGTTCAGGGCATCAATCGCCGCCACACAATGGCCCTGACCCATCATCCAGCTTCGGGTATTTCCATCCAAAGCGTTCAGCAACAGATAGGCGCCGTAAGCCGGAACCATATTCAGCGAACCACCGGTATGACCCTCGGGGTTGGTTTTGAAATCGGATTTACCGAGCGTATCACCGTTTAACCGCACTCTGTTTGCATAGGTCATGTGAACGACAAGCCACATGCCTGCACTTGCAATCCGGTCTGCGGCTTTCAGTCTGCGGTAGCCTGTTGCGACATCGGGTAATACACTACTTTTTGCCATTTCGCCAATCATGTTGTGAACCCGCACTTTAGTCAGATCGTCGTGTTGAATAACACCATACCCACGGGACCATTTGGCAAAATCAGGATCGGCCTGCTCGCATTCTGCTGCGCGTTTCGACGTTTCATTGGCATCGATTTTTTCAAGCTCGTTTAAAGTGCAGTAGGACAAATGCGCTTTCATTTTTCCTTTCCTCCAGTTTCCCTTTCAAAGAGTTCAGCCGAAGCCGAAGCAATCAGAGAAGTGACTTCAATCAAATTTGAAGGATGAGAGATTGTGTTCGTACTGACTATCTGTGCCGCCCCCGCGGCCCTTATCCGCTCGAACGAGTCTCCCGCAAATACGGCATGGATCAAGACACAAACCGCTGGGGGCATTCCGAGTTGGCCCAGTTGATTCAGTGTTTCAATCACCGTGTGACCCGATGAAGCAATGTCATCAACAATCACTGGCGTGCGCTTTTGCTCAGTTTCGAAATTCGGCAGGCTGATGGTCACGTTGCGATCACTGTGGCGGGTCTTTTGCAAAACCTGAAAGGGGCATCCTATCCGCGCCGCAATCTCAGAAACCCATTGTGCGCTTTCGCTGTCAGGGCCAATCACCACCGGTGCTTGGATGTTCTTGGTGATCCAGTCCGCCAGAAGGGGCGCGGTTGCAACACATTGTGTCGGAATGGAATAAATCGCATCAAGACTTGGATTGCGGTGCAAATGCGGGTCAGCGGTGACCAGCCAGTCAAAAATCTCGCTCAGAAAGCTAGCAAAAAGCGGCGCACTGACCGCTTCACCGGGATGAAAGCGTTGGTCCTGACGCATATAGCCAAGATAAGGCGCGATAAGGCCCACGCGTTTTGCACCAAACTCCCGCGCCGTTTGTACCGCAAAGCGCAAAGGCATGGCCAGCGCATCGGGATGGCGCAGGCTGGCAAGTATGGCAACATCGGCACCATCAAGGTCATCATCAATCGTGATAAGAGATTCACCATCCGGAAAATGGTGCCAGTCAAGCTGGCCAGACCGGGCGCCTAAGGCTTGGGCAAGTGCACTGGCAAGCGGCAGGCTGTCGGGGAAGGAAAGTAATACATGTGTCATGGTCAGTCTCCGATCTCAAATAACTCGCGGGAGGCCTTTGAATACTCCAGAGCATAGTCAAGCGCACCGCGGGTTGCTGCGAAAATCTGATACAGAATGTCCCCCCGAGCGATTTGATCCCCCAGCCGGACCCGGCAGTCGATACCGGCAACCGCTATATTTGGCGCACCGGAAAGTTTTGCAATCCGGGCCAGACTGCGATTGTCAACGGCGTTGAGCGTGCCGGTTCGTGTGGCCAGAATCGGATGACAGACCGGGGCGACGCGGGGTTCGGTAAATCCACCCTGCGCCTCACAAATGCCGAGAAATTTTTCAAGCGCCGCACCGGAGTTCAACAGGTCTGCGGCCCGCTGCCGCCCGGAACCCGGTCCGCCCTTATGCGCCATATCCAGCAGATCCCCTGCCAGATCCAGTGCCCGGGACCGTAAGTCCGGCGGAGCCTCTAGGTCTCCACGAAGCACGGTCAACACATCGCGGGCTTCAAGTGCCGGGCCAATGCCGTAACCAACCGGTTGACGTCCATCTGTGCGGCGCAGGCTAAGGTCAAGGCCAAGCCCGACTGCTGCGGCTATAAACCTGTCTTCTAATTGTGCCGCTGCGGCCTCGGAACGGACTTTGGCGGTCGGGCCAACCGGAATATCAATCAGGACATGGCTGGCACCGGCGGCGGCTTTTTTAGACAGGACAGAGGCCACAAGCTGGCCTTCGCTGTCAAAGTCGAGCGGCCGTTCGATTTGAATAAGCGCGTCATCAGCCGGGCTAAGCCTAACCTTGCCGCCCCAGACCAGACAGCCGCCTTCCTGTTCTACAACCCGGCGCATGGCGGCCAGATCAAGGGCAACAGGCGTCATAACCTCCATGACATCTGCAGTTCCGGCTGGCGATGTGATGGCCCGTGACGAGGTCTTCGGGATGGTTTCACCGGCGGCTGCCACAATCGCAACGACGATCGGTGAGGTCCGGTTTCCCGGCAACCCGCCGACGCAATGTTTATCCAGAATGCGCTTTTTGCCCCAATCGAGTTGCTCGCCCACCGCCAGCATGGCCCGGGTCAGGGATACGGTTTCCTCAACAGACAGCCGGGTTCCCGCACAGGCGGTGATAAAGGCAGCAAGTTCGATATCGGTAAGTCGACCGGCAGCGGTATCGCGCATGATGGCCAGAAAATCCGGCTCTGTTAAATGACGGCCATAAACCTTTGCACGCAGCGCACTGGTAGAACTGGCCGGTTCTGCGTGGGAAAAACGCCCCAGGGGGTTTTGATCTGGCGAAAGTGCGATCCAGGCGGCTTCTGACAGGGCTGCGGCATCCACAGGCAGCCAGTCACCAACCACAACATTCAACATGGCAATCGCCGTTCGTTCGCCACAGTCAATGCGCACGCGGGTATGGCTGGCAAACCCCTCGGCCAGACAAACATGGCAATCGGCACGCATATAGACAACGGGCTGGCGGTAGGTATCAATCCCTGCACGCGTTAAGCGCAGCATGTTCCCGGCCGCGCTCATTTGGGGTGATCCAGATCGACGGTTTCCAAGTGCTCGGGCACTCTGGCAGTCCAGCCCAATTCGTTGCGAATACGTTTTCGTAACATGTCTGCTCCGTCGGGTTCACCATGGGTTAGCCAAGTCATTCGCGGCGCACGACCCGCAGGACGCATCCAGTCTATGATCTCGGCCGCGTCCGCGTGTCCGGAAAAACTTGAGAGTTGAATAACCTCGGCATTGATAGCAATATCCCGCCCGAATATTCGCAAATGATCAGCACCATTAGCAAGTGAAGCGCCTCTCGTACCGCCAGCCTGGTATCCTGCAAGCAGGATCGCATTGCGTCTGTCCGGCCCGAAAGAGACAAGATGATGCAGGATGCGCCCGCCGGTGAGCATGCCACTGGCTGAAATAATGATCAGCGGTCCGTAAAAATTATTCAGCGCTTTGGATTCCTCCACCGAATTCACCCGACGGGCCAGCTTGAACATGTCAAGGCACTCAGCTTTTGTGACATGATGTTCTTCGTGGTGGCGGTGATAAATTTCCGTGGCATCAACGGCCATCGGGCTGTTGAGAAAAACCGGAAGATCAGGGATTTCGCCACGTTGTTTTAATCGTGCAATATGGAGCATTAATCCTTGGGCACGACCGATTGCAAAGGATGGTATCAGCACAACACCACCTCGGGCTGAAACTTTACGAATTATCGGTGCAAGTTCCGCCTCGGGATTGATCCGGACATGCAGACGGCTTCCGTAAGTCGACTCGGATACCAGCAGATCGGTTTCAGAAAGCGGAACAGGTGGGCGCATTAGCGGGTCTTGTATGCGCCCCAGGTCGCCACTGAAATGCAACCTGGTACCGTTTATTTCCATCCGGATCTGTGCCGCACCCAAAAGGTGACCTGCTGGCAAAAATTGCGCAGTTACATTTTCTGATATTGTTAAGGGGGTATTGAAGTCATGAAGTGTCAAATGCTTTAATGCATTCTGTGCGTCTTCAAGCGTATAGAGCGGTTTTGGATTGGCGTGTTTCGAATATTTCTTTCGTGCAGCATATCGGGCTTCTTCTTCTTGTAAATAGCCACTGTCAGGCAACAAAAGGCCGCAAAGATCGGAAGTCGCAGGAGTGCAAATAATTTTACCATTGAACCCGGCTTTCACCAGAGCCGGCAAGTAGCCAGAATGATCCAGATGCGCATGGGTCAACAGGACAGTGTCGATGGTGTGTGGTGGAACGGGGAAGGGTGCCCGGTTACGATCACGCAACGTTTTATAGCCCTGAAATAAACCGCAATCGACGAGAATACGCTTTTTGCCGGTTTCAATAAGATAGCGCGAGCCAGTTACTGTACCCGCCGCCCCAAGAAAACGAAGTGTTGTATGTGGTTTACGGCTCATATCTAGTTTCTTTCTTTCTATCTAAGATTACCCGATTTTTACCAACGTGTCTGTGATGAATTTATAGGGCGGTAAATCCAGGTTTCGGGGGGCGGGCCCTTTGCGAATTCGACCCGCCGTGTCGTAGTGCGACCCGTGACAGGGACAAAACCAACCTTTCCAGTTCCCCATTGGGTCACTGCCGTTTTGTCCAAGGGGAATGCATCCAAGATGAGTACAGACACCAACAACAATCAGCCATTCTGGGTTTAGCGCCCGCTCGGCATCTGCCGCGGGATCAGGCATTGACGCGTCATCATCTGCCTGTGCCAAAGCAATCTGATCATCGGTTCGGTGATCGATAAAAACTGGTTTCCCGTGCCATTTCACTGTGATCCGCGTGCCGATATCGATACCTTCAAGGTCAATGGTTGGGTTCAAGGCATTGATTGGTGGCCATATTGCAGCACCGACAGCAACAGCGCCTATGCTGGCTGTGGCGACGTAAAGGAAGTCGCGCCGAGCATGTCCCCTCTTGTCTTATGATTGAGGTGACTTCTGTGCGATACGGGGGTCGGACCGTTCCCCTCTTGGTCTTTTGGGACCGTGCCTGAGTATGGTCGCCCCCGTCTTTTACTTTCCATTAATTGGCCCTAAGCCACCGGCTTCCAGCCGGTTTGCTTCAGCGTAATTCGCAATAATCTTCCCTCTCCTTTTTAAGACCCCGCGAAGCGGTAAGGGTCTTAAAAAGGAGAGGGAAGATTATGATCTATTCTACAGGAAGCCATACCAAATTTTACCACCGATTTCACGTCGTATG
>CAXMUJ010000235.1:0-2103 GCA_964196455.1 uncultured Myxococcota bacterium
GCGGCCTCGTTGAAGGATCCATCGTTTTTGCCGCCAAGGTCATAAACGATAGCTGGACCATCGGCCATTGCGCCAGAGGCCATAAAGGCGGCCGTTACAGCGCCCAGTACGGTTTTAGTAAGAGACATAAAAAACTCCCAATTGTTGTTGTTCCCAGCCAAGTCTTGCGCCAAGCTGTGATTCAAATCGTTGTTAATTACAGGGAATTAAGGACTATCGGCGCAACTGGCGTCAACAAATAAGTTCTGTTTTCGAGGAATGAGTCGCATCGAACGGTGCCATTTCTGGAATTCCGTCACGTTAACCGTACTTTAAAGGTGCTTTATGAATTGTTGAGTGATTTACGCATGAGCAGACTCGAAGACTTTTGTCCGTTTGGCGCTTGGTAATAGTCTTTGCGCAGACCCGATTCTGTGAATCCGGTGGATTTATAGAGCGCAATTGCAGCCGCATTATTGACCGAAACTTCGAGAAAGGCGTCTTGGGCGCCACGGCTGCGGCTTTGATCGAGAAACTCTGACAACAGCTTGCGGCCCTGTCCTTGGCCTTGGGCGCGCGGTCGGACAGAAATTGTTAGCAACTCGACCTCGGGTCCGGCCAGTTGACCGAGCGCAAATCCATCCGGGCCAAGGCACAGCACTGTTCGCTCTAACGCTAAAAAACCGACAAACTCCTCGGCGGTCCATGGCCGTGGTGTCGAAAAACAGGCGGCGTGAATTTCGGCCAGTTCCGTCGGGGTCATGGCAGGATAGTCGGCGGCGGATCGGTGGGCAGAGCCGCGTTTGGCGCCCGGATATACAATGGCGCGGGCAGGGGCGGGTTTTTATCCAGCTGTTGCACGGCCAGCCGCGCCACATTGACGACGATTTGGGCAGGCGAAACAGTCAGCGCATTGGTCCACGCCAAAACCCCAGTGTCATCAGACAGGACGACGATCTGTGTGTCGCCTGTATGATGTGTCACTTGATCACGCGCGATCAGTATGGGCTCATCTGATGTCAATCCGTTCGCAAAGGCTTGGATGAAAACATTGTCCTGCCGCGCGTCCAGCAGTGCAAAAACCGGCTCGCTGGTGCCATAAGTCAGGGCCTCGAGCCGCGAGATGCCGATAGCCGGAACGCCCAGCGACAGGGCCAGTCCGCGCGTCGCAGACACCCCGATCCGGATGCCGGTAAAATTGCCTGGTCCGGTGCAAACTGCCACGCCGGACAGGTCCGACGGCATCAGGTCGTGAGTGTTCAACAATTCTGTAACCAGCACCAAAAGCCGTTCGGCCTGACCTTTGACCATCGGCTCAAAAGCCTGATCGATGATCTGGTTTCCACACAGCAAAGCGGCCGCACAATGCGCGGCCGTTGTGTCAAGTGACAGGATTACGGGGTCAGACGGCAACCGGCCGAACCTCGGTCACTTCTGGAATATAGTGGCGCAACAGGTTTTCGATCCCCATTTTCAATGTAATCGTCGATGACGGGCAACCGGCGCAGGCACCTTGCATATGCAAATAGACAATGCCGCGATCAAAGCCGTGGAATGTAATGTCGCCGCCATCTTGGGCCACGGCTGGTCGCACGCGGGTGTCCAACAGCTCTTTGATTTGCTCGACAATCTCGCTGTCTTCGCCGTCGTGGGCTGCGTGGCCACTGTCGGTGCTTTCGCCTTGCATAACCGGCTCGCCAGATTGGAAGTGCTCCATAATCGCACCCAGGATCGCCGGTTTGATGTGGTTCCAGTCCGCGTCTTCTTGTTTTGTCACGGTGACAAAATCGGGACCGAAAAATACCGCTGACACGCTTTTTTGGGCAAAAATACGTGTCGCGAGAGGCGAGTTCTCTGCAGCTTCGGGTGTTGTGAAATCGGCGGTGCCAGCAGCCAAAACAGATTGGCCAGGCAGGAATTTCAACGTGGCAGGGTTGGGCGTCGACTCGGTTTGGATGAACATGCTCTGGGACCTTTGTAGTTTAACCCTAGGATATGCGCCCCGGCGGTTTGAAAGTCAAGTAAACTAGAACTATTCTAAAGTGGTGATGCCGCCACTCAGCGAAACTTGTCCACCAGTTTTTGCAAGGCGCTCCGGGCGTCCGGTTGCGGTGCGATTTCGGG
>CAXMUJ010000236.1:0-4004 GCA_964196455.1 uncultured Myxococcota bacterium
ACAAGACTATAACACGCAACATTAGAACGATTCCCCGATAATATTATCCAGACCTATGCCTCTAGCCTGAAAACCCTACAGCAGCAATTACTTGTTGTAGGGAAATTTACCGTTAACGCGACTTTGATTTGTAAGTGTTGTTGAATGGCACTATGTTCGCCGCGACTGGCAACGAAAGACGTATGATGAAAACTACAAACACTCGGATCACACGCCGCACCTTTGCGGTCGGAACTTTGGCTTCGGTTGGTTTGGCAGCCCCGGTTCTGGCGCAGATCGATCCAGCCTTTGAGCAGGCCCTGCAGAACGAGGCTGCGGTCGCGCGACCTCAGGGCGGGGTTAAGCGAAACATCTCGAGTTTCCGCGCGCAACATTGGCAACCCTATTTCAATGACACGCGCAAAGGCGCTATTCTTGTCGACACCAAAAGTCGGGCGCTGCATTATTGGTCCGAGGATCAGTCGATCTATAAGCTCTACCCGACCAGCGTGCCGGAGTCACCTGAGCTAACGCGCCTTGGCCGGACATCGATTATTCGCAAGCGCGTGGGCCCGGATTGGCGGCCAACCGCAAGCATGCTAAAGCGCAACCCCGACTGGCCGAAATACATTCCTCCAGGTCCGGAAAATCCTCTGGGTACGCATGCGTTGTACTTGTCTTGGCAGTATTACCGCATCCACGGTACGCATGACACGCGCAAGATCGGCCGTCGTTCATCGAACGGCTGTATTGGTCTGTACAATCAGCACATCTCCGAACTGTTCGAACTTGCAAAAGTTGGGACACAAGTTCTGCTGATCTAGGCAGGAAAACGCCGACAGCAAGGACCAACAAGTTCCCTCTCAACTGAGCGAAAATCAGCGGATACTCCTGTTATTTATCGGAATTTGTTGCTAAATTTATCACACCTTCTGCCGACTAACGTTGACTGTAAGTTTGCTTTGACAAGTCAAGGCCGATGGGCAAAGTAGCGCTACCATGCGCGTGCCGTATCTCTACTTGTGCCGTGTTCTTGGCTAACAGTAAATTCTGAGTATCAGATCCCTATGAGGTAAAACATGAAAAAATTCATCGCAACAGTCGCCGTGGCATCTTTTGTCGCAACTTCCGCATTCGCTGGCAGCTTGGTAGAGCCTGAAATGGAACCAATGGTAGAAGTAATGGAAGAAGAGTCTAACTCGTCCGGCCTATTGCTGCCTCTGCTGGCCATTGTTGCCATCGGCCTGCTGATTTCGAACAGTGGTAGCGATGAGGAAGAAGAATCGAATGGTTGATCAGTTGCGGCGATTGTTAATAACTGGACTTCCAATAGCATAAAAAACACATCCGGCATTGGACGATGCAACGTAATTTGTCCGGTGCTAAAACTAACAATGTACATCCAAAAGGCCAGCGTTTTGCGTTGGCCTTTTTACTGTAACGCCGCCGATTCTACGGCCAATAGGCTCTGTAGCCCGGTGCGATAATCAGGATAGCGCAATACTACGCCGAGCTCCGACTTTATCCGCGCATTGGACACGCATTTGGATTCTGCATAGAAACTCCGCGCCATCGGCGTCATTTCGGCGGTCTCAAAGCCAACCGCGTCGGGCAGGGGTAGACTCAACAATTCAGCGGCATAGGCAATGACATCTTGTGGCGGGGCCGGATCATCATCGCACAGGTTATAGATCGCGCCGGCGCGGGGTTGCGCAATCGAGGCTGCAAGGATTTGCGCGATGTCTTCGACATGAATGCGGCTGAACACCTGCCCGGGTTTGATAATTCGTCGTGCCGTGCCCGCCCTTACCTTGGCAAAAGGTCCACGCCCCAGCCCGTAGATGCCCGCCAGCCTGAAGATATGCAACGGCAGACCCAGTGCCTGCCAACTTGCTTCGGCCGCGACCCGCATCTGACCCCGTTTCGTACTGGGCGTCAGTGGCGTGTTCTCGTCTACCCAACCGCCTCCGTGATCACCATAGACGCCAGTGGTCGACAGGTAACCGACCCAGTCCAGATGCGATACTGTGCCAAGCAAAGAGCCAATTTCATTTAGGACCGGATCGCCGTTGGCATTTGGTGCAACCGAGGTCAGCACGTGACTGGCTTGCTCCAGATAGGGGTGCAGGTCGGTTTGCGGCCAAATCACCGCCTCGACACCTGCATTTTGCAAAACGCCGAGCTTTTCCGCGCTGCGGGTCGTGCCGATAATCCGCCAGCCGTCAGCCAAAAGCACAGGCGCCAAGGCCCGCGCCGAATAGCCGTGTCCAATGCTCAACAGGGTTTTAGCCATCTGCCTGCTCCAGTTGCCCAACCGCCCAGTGGGCCGCCTCGCTGATTGTTTGGTCAGTGTCACTTTGCAGGCTGCGTGCGACAGGTATCATATCGCGCGAACCAGAGTTTCCAATCGCATAGAGCACGTTGCGAACAAACCGGTTGCGGCCAATGCGCTTGACCGGCGACTTGCTAAACATGGTGCGAAAAGCCGCATCGTTCAAAACCGCCAGTTCTGCCAGCTTTGGTGCCATAAATTCGGCGCGGGCCTGATACCCGATTTCACTGGCCGTTTGGGCGAATTTGTTCCACGGGCAGGCCGCCAAGCAATCGTCACAGCCGTATATCCGATTGCCCAACAGAGGCCGTAGCTCGGCGTCGACCGGGCCGGTGTGTTCTATCGTCAGATAACTGATACAGCGTCGGGCATCCAATCTGTAGGGTGCCGGAAACGCATTTGTTGGGCAGATATCCAGACAGGCGCGACACGATCCACAGCGATCAATTTCGCCCGCGTCTTTTGGCAGGTCCAACGTTGTGAAAATCGCGCCCAGAAAAAACCAGCTTCCCTGCTCGCGCGACACCAGGTTGGTATGCTTGCCCTGCCATCCCAGTCCGGCAGCTTGGGCCAAAGGCTTTTCCATCACCGGTGCGGTATCAACAAAGACCTTGATCTCGGTGTCGGCGGCTTGGTCAATCAACCAGCGTCCAAGGCGCTTTAGTCGTTTTTTGACCAGATCATGATAGTCGCGGTTCTGGGCATAGACCGATATCGCTGCGCGGTCGGGCCTCTCTAATATCGCCAACGGGTCATGCGCAGGCGTATAGGTTTCGGTCAACATGATCACTGACCGTGCGTCTGGCCACAGCGCGCTGGCATCACCGCGCCAGTGCATTCGTTCAGCCATCCATCCCATCTGGCCCTGATATCCGGCCTCGACAAAGGCCGCCAATCGCGCCGCGGTTTGTGGAACCGCATCGGGCGCACAAATACCAATTCCGGAAAATCCCTCGGACAGGGCCGCAGCCCGCAGGCGGGCGCCCAGGGCATCTGCCCCCTGTGACATCTAAAAATCCAGATCAGCGTAGTGGGCGGGCTGTGGAAATCCGGGTAGTTGGTCGGCCAACAAGGATCGGAACGCGGGGCGTGACTTTATTTTCGCATACCAGTCTTTTACCAGTTCGGACCTGTTCCAATCCACGTCTGAAATATAATCCAGACAGGACAGCTGCGCTGCAGCGGAAAAATCCGCCAGTGTCATTTGATCGCCAGATAGCCAACGCCGGCGGTCTAGAAGCCACGCCATATAATCCAGATGATATTTGATCCTTTGCGAACCGGCCTTGACGTTTTTACTGTCAGGGTAGCCGCGTCCCATTACCTTTTTCTCGACCCGTTCACCGAACAGGTTCTTGGTAACTTCACGGTAAAACTTATCGTCAAACCACGCCACCAGACGTCGGGCCTCGGCGCGGGCTTCGGGTGATTTTGGCAACAGCGGCGGCGTTGGATGCTTCTCTTCGATATATTCGCAAATCGCGTTGCTTTCGCCCAAAATTAACGTGTCGGTGCGCAAGACCGGAACTTGCCCGGCGGGGTTCAGTCGCAAAAAATCCGGACGCTCTTCCCAATAGCGTTCCTCGACAAGTTCGACCTCTATCTTCTTTTCCGCCAGAACCAGCCGGACTTTGCGTGAAAACGGGGACAAGGGATAGTGATATAAACGGTGCATGGTCGACTGCTCTGCTTT